>JAAYNZ010000005.1 GCA_012520595.1 Candidatus Epulonipiscium sp.
GGAATATCCAACACTGTTTTCGCCCCTGTATAACCTTCTTTTTGCAAGGCATAGGCTGCTCTTGCATAAGCGACTAATACACTCGATGTAAATTCTGGATTACTATCCAAAGTTAAACCAAACTCAATTTTTTGATGATTTTGTTCATTACGACCTGTTTTAGCACTATGAATCACCCTTCCTCCATGAGGCATGGCAGAATGATTTCTTTGTAATTCTTCTTCAGAAATAAAATACACTTGGGTATCATAATCAGCAAAATAATTTGGCATTGTAATAATCTCTTGCCGAATGGTTTCTAAGTCAGCCCCTTCTTGCGGCACAACATAACATTCTCTTCTATGTTTTTCCCTAGTTGTTAAATTTGGTTCTTCTCCTCTTCGAACTTGTTCAAGAGCCTCTGAGCTGGGGATTGTATATTGTACTGCTCCTTTTACTCCCTTTATTTTTCGAATGGCATCTGAGTGACCTTGGCTTACTCCTCTTCCCCAAAAAGTATAGGTATGACCTTGAGGTAAAATAGCATCCCCTAACATACGCATCAATGAGAATAAACCTGGATCCCAACCTACTGAAATAATTCCTACCGTACCTGCCTGTTTTGCTGCTTCATTCACCTGCTGATAATGATTAGGAATTTCTTTATGAGTATCAAAACTATCTACAATATTAAACATTTTAACAAGGGTAGGTGATTGTTTAGGCAAATCTTTGGCCGATCCTCCACATAAAATCATCACATGAATCATGTCTTTATAATGAACCATTTCATCCATGGAAAACACCATTGTATCACTATATTGTGGAATAAGTGTCTTAGGATCCCTCCTAGTAAAAATACCTACTAATTCCATATCCGGCTGTTTCCTAACTGCTAATTCTACTCCTTTACCTAAGTTTCCATATCCTACAATTCCAATTTTAATCTTTTTCATTAGATTCATTTCTCCTTTCGAACAATCTTGCCTTGATTTTTTTCTAACCATAAAACAAAACAGGCCACTAAACTACCTAAGATCATACCTGCAAATACATCCGTTGGATAATGAACAGATAAATATACACGAGAAATTCCCATAACAAATGCTATTAAAAGCCAAAATAAACCATAGAATCGTTTGGATGCCCTTCGAGCTAAAACAACGGCTGAAGCAAAAGAAGATACCGTATGACCAGACGGAAAAGAATACGAAACAGGAGGGGAAATCAATAACTTCAAAGCAGGATTTACCATAAATGGACGTGGCCGTTGAATCAAATTTTTGATTAGAAGATCCCCTATAAGGTAACCTAAGGCTAAAGAAATAAACATAAGAATGGCTGTTTTTCGATGTTTAGGAATAAAAATCAAAATAAGTCCAATGCTGATCCAAAGTACT
Organism: Candidatus Epulonipiscium sp.; assembly: GCA_012520595.1. Taxonomy (GTDB): domain Bacteria; phylum Bacillota; class Clostridia; order Lachnospirales; family JAAYNZ01; genus JAAYNZ01. The sequence continues at coordinate 1,380 of JAAYNZ010000005.1, forward strand.
CCTCCATCTCCTAATCTAGAAATAGCAACCATAAAGGGATTAAGTACTGTTCCCTGAACTCCTTCATAAATCCATTCTATTACCTGCATGTCCCATGTCATACTGGATCTCTCCTATCTTTATAGGTGGATACAATAACCTTTCATACTTCCCTACATTAATTTCGTTTTATTATAACACACAATAAAAATCATGAAAAGACACCCCATCTAAAATAAAGATACTACTTGCTGATAAGCAAACCTTAGTATACAATATGCTTATCATAGAAAGCATCTTTAGTTTTTCTAAAAATGAGGAGGATGTTATGAGAAGATATGATATTATTATTGTGGGTGGTGGAATTTCAGGTACTATGGCTGGAATTGCTGCGTCTCGTATAGGAGCTCAAGTTTTGGTTATTGAATCATATGGGTTTTTAGGAGGCATGCTAACAACAGCAGGCGTTGGACCTATGATGACCTTTCATGCTGGTGAAAAACAAGTGATTCAAGGAATTACCAGCGAATTAATTAATCGCTTAGTAGCCAAAGGTCAATCCATAGGACATATTTTTGATACTGTTGGATACACTTATTCCTTAACTCCTTTTGATATAGAAGGAATGAAACAAGAGTTAGAAATGATGCTCTTAGAAAGCGGTGGACAGGTATTATATCATACAATGCTTGCTAAGGTACATCGTGAAGGAGCTAAAATAGAAAAAATTACAATATGTAATAAAGCTGGACTATCCGACCTAGAAGCAAAAATTTATATTGATGCTACAGGAGATGCTGATTTAGCCGTATGGGCAGGGGTTCCTTACACAAAAGGTCGAGAAAAGGATGGCGCTGCTCAACCTATGACAATGAAAATGCGTATGGGAAATGTGGACATGGCCCAACTTAAAAATTTTATTCATGAACATCCTGAAGAATTTCCTTTATATCAAGGAGATACTTCCATTATTGAAAAATCTCCTCGCTTATCAACAGCCGGATTTGTTAAAAAATTTCAAAAAGCAAAAGAAAGAGGAGAAATATCCATTCCCAGAGAAGATGTCTTATTATTTGAAAGCAATACTCCAGGAGAAGTAATTCTAAATACGACACGTATTTTAGGCTGTGATAGTACAGATCCTTGGAGTTTATCCAAAGCTGAAATTGAAGGACGCAAACAATGTAGAGAATTAGAACTCTTTCTAAAAAAGTATATTCCTGGTTTTAAAAATGCTAACGCATTATATAGTGGGCCTAGTATCGGTGTTCGAGGTTCAAGACAAATCCAAGGAATCTATACTTTAACAGCAAAAGATATTTTAACGATGCAAACTTTTGATGATGTGATCGCTCATTCTGGTTATCCCATTGATATCCATAGTCCTGATGGCGGACATACGGATCATGCAAAGCTAGAATGGGGTGGCATGTATAGTATCCCCTACCGTACTTTAATTACTCATGAACTTGATAATTTAATCGTAGTGGGTCGCTGTATTTCTGCTACCTTTGAGGCTCAAGCTGCCATTCGAACCACTCCCACTGTGGGGGCTATCGGACAGGCTGGAGGCATTGCTGCTTCCCTTGCTGCAAAAAAAGATACCAGAGTACAACAAATTGATACGACAGAACTACAAAATATTCTTCTTCAACAAAAAGCCTATTTAGAGATTTAATTTCTCCTCTAGTAATAAAATCTGCAAATCCTTATGGTAACGGACTTGCAGATTCACTTTTTTAATCATGGAAAGATTTCCAAAAACTTCCTTGGGTATCAATTATACTCATGATTTGAAAGTAAGGAATCTTAAAAGTAACAAAACCTGCTGCATAAGGTGCAATCTCATAAGGTTCAAAATAGATGTACAAATCATCTTCTCCCACATAAAAAGGCTGATCTTTTCGAATACCTTGATAGGCATCAGGAAACACATAAGAATATTGGGGATCTTCTTTAATCTGCTTTCCAACAATCTCACTTAGTACGGCCACATAAGAGCTTCCTTTCTTAAACAAATCTTCCAATTGATAAAATTGTCCACTGACCAGATTAATATGAGGGTAGATCTTCGTAGGCATACCATGAGCCGCTCCAAAAGGATATCGGTACCCATCCAGTTGTAAAACTAATAAGTTTTTCTTATAAAAATAAATAGAAAAATCACCTAAATAACTTTCTTCCAATTGGACATTAGGAGGAATGTATTTGATTTGAGATAGCTGTTTTAGCCGATCATTCACCGGCTCCTGCATTCTTCCCATACCATGGATCTGAGGATAGTAAACCAAATAATCTTTATTGGGTTTGTATTTTTCTTCCACCACTTTATAAGGTGGACGAAGGAATACAACTGTATTCTGTTTCCAAACCAATCTTCCGTTTCTCGTTATATAAGAAGTTCGATAATCCACATCCACTCGAATTAACCTTCCAACAAAAGACAAGACTCCACTACCTTCTACCCACGGTAAATTCTGAACTCGTTGTCCTCCCTCGTTAATAAAAAAGGTATATTTCCCATCCGTAGCAGAAGCAACATGATGTTCATAGGGTACAATCCAATCATATAGAAAGCCAGTAAAAATACGGCCATTGGTGTCAGCAACTGCATATTTTTTCCCTAAAAAAGGTTTTGCTGGATAAGTAGCTTTCCCTATGGCTATCCTTTGATTTTCTAAGCGAAGCATATCATCATAAATAGGCTGTAATATAAAGCCTCCTCTTGTATCAATCAGGCCATATCGATCCATATATCCTTCTGCTATGTTTACAATGGCCCTACCCCCCTCAAAACGCTGGACTCCTGTGTATCGTGGGGAAATGATGACATTTCCCTGTAAATCAATAAAACCTACCTTTCCATTTTCCTCTTTTTGAAAAGCCAACAATCCATCTCCTAACGCCCCTACAAAAGCATAGGGATACGATTGAAGCATTTCTCCCCTTCTTCCAATCAAAGCATAGGTTTTATTTTCCATTTGAATTACAGCTTTATTTTCATGAAAATCACTAGCACTCCTATATTTCAAAGGAATGATTTCTCTTCCTTGTAAATCTAAATAGCCATATCTTTCATTCTCTTTTTCATCTGTAATTCCAGCTACTGCCCGACCTTGTTGATAGGTAGCAATAAAATCATAAGCTTTGGAAGTTAAGAGATTTCCTCTTTCATCTATGACTTTAAATCCTTCTTCATCAATAACAACAGCTCTTTGTTCAATAAAAGAAGAAATCCATTCATATTTTGGAGGTACAACATATTTTCCATAAAGATTGAGTACTCCATATTTTCCCTGAAGTTGCACAATAGCTAATCCATTTTCTTGAAAATTTGATGCTGTTTCATATTGAGGCGGAATCATAAATTGCCCTCTGTCATTTATATAACCCCATTTTGTTCCATTCACACTTCGAAAGGATGCAGGATATAAAAAAATTTGTGGCTGATCCACTTCTTTTCACCTACCTATCTATAATAATAATCCCTACTCTATAGTGTATGAAAACAAAATAAAGAAGTGTTTAAAAAAACACATTTTTAGGGTTATTACTCCCTAAAAATGTGTTTTTAAATGAATCTTTTATGACAACATCTTTTCTCTGGGTCGTTCTTTTATATGATATAAATCTACATACATATAGTCAGGCTTTGTCTTCATTTCTTTAAAACCTAAGCTACCGTAGAATTTTTTTAGCTTTTGGATACGAATATCACGCTCTTTTCGATCCATGTCATACAAAGAATCATACTCTAGATCTTCTGTAATAGGATCCGGAAATAGGGCAATATATCTTATGTCATGATGTAACAAATAGGATGCTTGGGTTTCAAATTGATATAAAATTTGTCTCCCTGCTCCTCCACCTCGATAATTCTCTTGAATATAAAACCGATCCAAATGAAATATATTTTGTCCCTTACCTCGTATACAATTGGTTTCCTTGCACAAATTCTGGCAAATTTCAAAGGTTTCTTCATCATATTGACTTAGTACATTAATAACGGGACTAATGCTATCTGTTTTTTTGTTTTTATTTAAAGATTTAAAATCAAAATAATGGCCAGACAACTCACCAACTACTTTTTCTTCCTTTTCTTCTCTTGTACAGATTTGAAAATAAAAAGTCTCCGTATATTTTAAATCTTCTTGTTTCCTTGTATCTTGTTTTAAATAAACCCTAGTAACATCATAATGACTATCTCCGTCTTCTGATTGAGTATCGATACTAACAATCCTCCTTGTTCGATTTTCGCTCTTAGTTACGTCCATAAAAAAATTACTTTTGATTCTTTCTTTTATTCTCATCTCCTTTAGTTACAGGATATCCTTTTTTTGTAATCTTTGCAATCTTCATATCCTAAGGTTTTAAATGATTTCCCGATACAGGCTTAAATTCTAAGTTTTTATACTTACTTCCTTTAATTATCCTCAATTCTCTTCATTTTTTAGTCACTGTTTAATATTGTAATCTAATAAGTTAGTTAAGTAATACTAAACTTTTATTGTAAAATAGCTTTTATAAACTAAAAGTTTGGTATGACTATACTCTTTTTTTCTCTTTTCCCTTGTGGATATCGTAAAATAAAGAAAGCCCATATCCACAAATTCCAAAAATAAATACACAATCTGTGAATATCGGCTTTTATTAAAATAACGTAATATCAAAAAACTTAAAATTATAAAATTCTATTTTCTTTTTTTATTTGATACTTCAATTTTTACTTTTCTTCTTCCTATTTTTTTGCCTGCACATTTTTTTAGTATGGCTTTGGCTGCATTTTCCGTCACATCAACAAATGTAAATTTTTCTAAAATGTCAATTTCTCCTACATCTTCTCGATTTACATGAGCTGTTGTATTAAAGAATTCAAGTAATTGTTTTGCTGTTAATCGATCCATTCTCCCTACAGTTAAAAAGAGTCGCACATAATTAGTAGAAGAACCGATGTCATTTTCTGTATAATCATAGCTAACATTTTGGCGATACAGAATATCCATTAGGGCAGAAGCTACATCTACCATATCCATTTCTTTTTCTATTTTTTCTACTAAAGGTATAAACCTTTGATAGGTTTCACCTTCTAAAGTTTCTTTAATGATGGGTAGCATCCCTTTGGATTTTACCCTAAAAATTTCTTCTACGGTAGGAATTTCTTTTCTTTTTATTTTGCTGTTGGTTTCTTTCTCAATCTGCTTAAGAACCATATATTCCCTGGAGGTTACCAACGTATAAGCAATTCCTTTTTTGTTAGCTCTTCCTGTTCTCCCAATTCGATGAACATAGGATTCTACATCTTGAGGAAGCTCATAATTAATAACATGGGATACATCCTCTACATCAATTCCCCTAGCAGCTACATCAGTAGCAACTAAGATCTCTAATGTTCCTTCTCTAAACTTTCGCAATGTATTTAAACGATGACTTTGGTTCATATCTCCATGCATTCCCTCAACATTATAACCTCGTTCTTGCATAGCTCCTACTAATTCATCGACTCCTTTTTTGGTTTTACAAAAGATCATGGCTGTCGTTGGTTCGTCAATATCTAATATACGACACAAGGATTCAAATCGTGTTCCGGGCCTTACTTCATAATAATACTGAGAAACCGTAGATACGGTCATGGTATCCTCAACTACAGCAATATGCTTTGTTTCTGGCCTCATATATTTCTTCGCCAATTTTTTAATTTGAGGCGGCATAGTAGCAGAAAAAAGTAAGGTTTGACGCTCTTCATTACAACTTTTAATAATCTTTTCAATGTCTTCAATAAAACCCATATTTAACATTTCATCAGCTTCATCAAGGACAAGAAAATTAATTTGTTCTAAGCGAATCACCTTTCTTTTCATTAAATCCAAAACTCGACCTGGAGTTCCTACTACGATATCGGCCTGTCTCTTTAAATCTTTAATTTGATTTACAATGGGCTGTCCTCCATATACAGGTACAATCCTAGCGTCTGCATACTTTGCAATTCGTCGAAGTTCATCATTCACCTGAATGGCTAATTCTCTTGTGGGTGCCAATATTAAAGTATCAATAGTCCCTTTCCGTCGTTTTTCTGTACGATCCAATTGACTTAAAATGGGTGCTCCAAAAGCAAGGGTTTTTCCTGTACCTGTTTGGGCTTGTCCGATAATATCATAGCCTCGCAAAACAACAGGAATTACTTCTTCTTGGATAGGGGAAGGTTGATCAAACCCCATATCCTCAATGGCTCGTAAAATTCTATTTTCTAAGCCTAAATCATAAAACTTTTTATTTATCATTCTTATTCTTTCTTCCTTTCTTCTCAAATTCATTGTAAATATTTATACCAATTCATTCCTTTTAATAGTATGACCGATTTTCATAGATTCATCACAAAATAAAAACCCTATAAGAATTTTCCTATAGGGTTAATTGTAAAATGAATTATCTTCTAAAACCTCTATTGTTATGTTGTTGCTTTCTTGCTTTTCTACAATCAGGACATCTTTGTGGTTCATTTTCAAATCCTTTTTCTTTGTAGAATTCTTGCTCACCTTCAGTAAAAATAAATTCTTTTTTACAATCTTTGCAAACAATTGTTTTATCTGCCATTTTAACATTCCTCCTTTTTGATATTCTACTAGATTTAAAACTGATTCACATTACGTTCCCATACAAAAAAAGAAGAAATGTTATTCATCGTATTAAATCCACTATGTAATAAGTATATCATTCCTTTTAAAAATATGCAATCATTAATTTTATCAAAATAACTTTTTTGTTATTTCTACCATTCTTTCAAAAACTCTAATACCATATCATCAAATCCAGGTAAATGTTCATGACCATAATCTGGGTAAATAACTGCTTCTTTTTTGGACTGTATCTTATTATAGACTGCAAATTGGGTAGAAGGGGGACAAATCGTATCCATCAACGTAATTCCCATTAATACTTCTCCCCGAATTCGTTTAGCTAAATGCTGTATGTCAATATACCCTAATGTGGTAAAAATTTCTTCTTTCCTTTCATGCAAGGGATCAAAAAAGCGAAAGTAAGTCCGAAGTTCCTCATACGCATTTTGGTCTAAATCCAGATCCCAAACCCTTTTATAATCTGATAAAAATGGATATCGAGGAGCTAATTTTTTTATTCTTGGTTCAAGAGCCCCACAAGCTAAGGTTAATCCTCCTCCTTGGGAACCACCAATGGCTGCTACTCGATCTGGATCTACCTCTTTAAAACCCATTACAATATTGGCCAGCTGAGCTGTATCCAAAAAGATCTGACGAAATAATAATTTTTCTTTGGAATCAGAAAGCCCACGTACAATTTGTCCTCTAAAAGTAGTTCCTTTAACTCCACCTACATCTTCGGACAATCCTCCTTGTCCTCGACAATCCATAGCTACAACCGTATAGCCCATGGCAGCATAAGGAAGTTTATCATACCAACCTCCACAATTCCCAGAATATCCATGAAAAAATAGTACAGCAGGATGAGGTTCTTTTGCATTTTTAGGTTTTATGTACTTTGCGTGAATCCGTGCTCCCCCAACCCCTGTAAAATATAAATGGTAACATTCTGCAAAATCTATTTGAAAATTACTTTTTTCAATGGTTATTTTAGGATCGATCTGTTTTATTTCTTCTAATCCTCGATCCCAATATTCATCCATGTCCTCGGGACAAGGATTGGTTCCTTGATACACTTTTAGCTGCTCTAAAGGCATATCTAATATAGGCATGAAGAGTCACTCCTTTGTAGTTACTTTTTCTTATTATAACATATGAATATGCAAATTGAAAAGCTAAGAATTTTAGTAAGTTCATTTATGACTGTACATATCTATATTTTTTCCATCAATGCCTGCCATTTGACCAAACATTCTTCACTCGCTTCATATCCTAAATAAGAAAAAGCTGAACCTTTTGGAAGTGCTAATAACTCTTCACTAATATCATGCTTAGGACGATAATGAGTTTCCAGCACCACATAGCCCTCATACCTATCTTGTATTAGTTGCCTAAAATGTCCTTCATAATCTACCTGTCCCTCTCCAATAGGAGTCCCTATGATGCTGCCATCTTCCATTTTCTTTGCATCCTTTAAATGCATATGAATCATATGTTTTTTTATCTTATCATAGCCTTCAGGATAGGGAATTTCACCATCTGGATCATAAATATCATTTCCTGGATCCCATAAAGCTTTTACATACGGTGAATCAATCTCTTCAATCACCCGCACTAATTTTTTTGCATTGGTAGTAAATACACTTGGATCAAATTCAAGGGCTAAAATTGCTTTTTCACGTTCTACGATCTTTAAAGGTTCCTCAAAACGTGAAACTATCTTATCTACATTTTCTTCCAAATCACCTTTCGACCAAAATGTAAATCCTCTGATTAAATGGGTCCCCAGATTTTGCCCTAATTCAATGGATCTTTTTAAAATTTCAATATGACTTTTGATTTCATTTTCATCATCAATGTCGCATTTAAAAAATGGAGTACTGATTCCACAAACTTCTAGATTCGTATCTCCCAAAATCTCCTTTATTTTTCTTGTCTCTAATGGTTCCAATTCATGAGGGCTTTTTTCCCATATAGAACGAATTTCAACTCCATCAAGATCATATTTCATGGCTAACTCAATAGCTTCTTGAAAGTCTTGGGATATTTCATCAGTAATAACACCCTTTTTAAACATTCTTCTCTTCTACCTTTCACAAATATATTTTTTTATTTAATCTGGATGATTTGTTCAAAACTTCGATTAGCTGTAATGCTTTTAGTCCCTCTTCTCCTGTTACATAGATGGAATCATCATGGTTTTGAATGCCTCGATAAAATCTTTCGATCATCTTCTTATGACTATTTCCCCAGTAACCTTTTGCTCCTTCTAAAGGCTGATTATGAGCCAAAGCCTTTTTTTCATCGTTTTGAATCAAAAAAAGACTCTCATCCTCGATTCGAAGAATTCCATCCTCACAATGAATTTCCATTTGAATGGGAGCATTGTCACTATATCCATTGGTTGCAAAGAAAATACCCCTAGCTCCATTTTTAAAATACAATTGGGCGTCTGCTGTATCTTCCACTTCGATAACATCCTGAAAAACTCTTGTATCCACATGTCCTTTAATCGCCTCTACTTCTCCTCCAAACCATTGCATCAAATCCAATGTATGGATGGCTTGATTAATTAATACACCACCACCTTCCGTTTCAAATTTTCCTCGCCAATGGCTTCCAGTATAATATTCTTCTGAACGATACCAAGTAAGAATACCTTTTATTCCTTTTATGGCACCTAATTTTCCAGAATCTAAAATTTCTTTTACTTTTAATGAACTATTTCGATAACGTGTCTGAAAACAAACGCACAAGTGTCGATGGGTTTCTTTAGACACTTTGATCATTTCTTCTCCCTGTTGAATATTGATAGCAATAGGCTTTTCTGTTAACACATGTTTCCCAGCCCCCATGGCATCTATGGCCATAACCCCATGAAGATAATGAGGGGTACATAAATGCACAACATCGATTTCACTGTCCTTTAACATTTCCTTATAATCTACATAAGCTTTACAATCATATTTTTCTGCTGCCTGTTTGGCTCGTTCCTCATTACAATCAACAACAGCTTTTAAATTTGCATTAGGCAAAGCCATAATAGCCCTTGCATGCATTTCGTGAATAGCTCCACATCCAATTATAGCTGCATTCATATTCATTCTACCTACTTCTCCTTTTCCTTTCTGTGGATATCCACATTCATAAATGAAATAAACCACTTTATCTATCTATATTTCTCATTGTTTCTTTCGATAATCCGTAGGTGAAACCCCAATGATCTTTTTAAATGTCCTACAAAAATGTGCCGTATCACGAAATCCTACATCATAACCGATCTGGGTAATGGTTCTATCCGTTATTGCTACTAATTCCAAGGCCTTTTGGATTCGCAAATCCGTCACATATTCTGTGAAAGTTTTACCTGTTAGACTTTTAAAAAGATAACAAAAATAACTCTTGGACATAAGGGCATATTGACAAATGTCATCTAAACGTAACTCCTCATCATAATGTTGATGTACATACTCAATGGCTTTTATCATATTTTTTCGATATTGATAAACAGGATCTTCTTTCTTGTGTTTTGCCGTAGTATGATTATATTCCCTTGCTATTAACGCTAATAATTGCAATACTTGTGCTCGCAAAAATAAATCATAATATTTTTTTTGTTCGCAATATTCTTCCAACAGCCCTAACATAATCCCTTCCACCTTAGGCTGCATTTCCTCTGAAATATGCAATTTAGGCTGTACTTTTTCTTCTGATAATAAAAAAGGCTCTATATAGGCAAAGTCAATAAACTCTTTTGTATTGGTAAAATCCCTGTTTTTTTCATTAAAAAAGCTTGCGGAAAATTCACATCCAATGATGCGGAAATTAGATTTGGTCATAGAAATCACCTTATGTACAATATAAGGGGGTAGAACAAATAAATCCCCCTTAACCATAGTATGTTTTTTACCTCCAATATAATGATCGCAGCTTCCTCGGTACACATACCAAATTTGCATATAATCATGGGTGTGATAAGAATCCCCACTTATCACACCATCTAAATCATAGACTTTAATTGGAATACTAGAAGAAAAATTCGTATTGGAATCAAAAAAATTAATTTCTTTTTGCTGACTTTTACGGATTGTCATCCCATCACCTTCTACATCATTCCACTTATATTTCATTTTTTGCTAACTGGATTTGCCTTGTTAACTCCATCCATTCTTTTTTAGCTCTTTCCATGGGTGGAACAGGAGCATGGCATTCACAGGATAAAAATCCTTGGTACCCTTGTTTTATTAGTGCTTTAAATAAAGGAATATGATCCACTGCCCCTTCTCCTAACATGCTTTGTTGAAAAATTTCATCTCCATAAACCGTACGATTATGAAAAGCACCGGGCAAAGAATCGTCTTGAATCCTTTTTTCATCTTTTACATGAACATGAAAAATATGTTGACCAAGAATATCTACAGAATACTGACCATAATCTGTATCTGTAATATACATATTCCCCGCATCATGAATCAATCCAACTTGTTCACAATCCAATTGATCCATA
>JAAYNZ010000062.1 GCA_012520595.1 Candidatus Epulonipiscium sp.
ATTACAAAACCTTCTGCTATTAAAGAATCAAGCTGGTTTGTACCTGTAGCATCAGTAAAGACACATTCATTAATGATCAAATCTTCTTCTGTTGCTGTTTTTCTACCTTTTAATCTTAACTCAGCCCAATTTAAAGATGACCTAGAATCCTGTGAAGGATTACGAGTATAGGCAAGAACACCATAACTTTGTCCTCTTGCTTGATTATTATCATCTATATGAACTGTAAAACCTATTGTTTCCCCTTCTTCCGGTGTTATACCTAAATTTTCCCAAGGTATAGCTACTTCCATACTATATCCTTCATCTGTCTTATATGACTTTTGAAGAATACCCTCTGTTTTTAAAGCTGGATTCCCGTAAGCAAATACCTTGTCATCGTTATAGCGGATGATATATTGTCCTGTATAACCATCATAATCACCTTTTGTAAGGTTTCCATCAATAAAAATCTCTACCGCATCATCTGTCCAGGGTTGATCATCTGCCACAGGCTCTTGTACATCCTTATCCATTACATCAAAAGCTACATAAAAATACTTTTCGCTCCACAAAGTACCAAACTTTGCTTGATTACTAGGTGTGGGCCATGCAATGTAATCAATGCTCTGGTTTATATTCCAAAACTCTTCATCAAGAATACCATCCATCTCAATGTCTTGATCTAAAACACCGTCTACCATAACTAGATTATTAACTACTTTATCTGACAGCTCAAAATTTACCCAATCAACAGATGACTCCCCATCTTGTAGTGGATTGATGGTATACCCAAGTTTTCCTGATGATTTAGCAGTAGAATCATGAATGTCTTTATCATTTATATGGGTAGTGATACCGATCACCCGTCCCTTTTCCCCTCCAACGTTTAAAGCCTTCCATGGTATGGCTACTTCTACGCTATACCCTTGGTCTGTTTTAACAGATTTCTGTAAGATTTTTTCAGTATGTGCATTTTGAACTCCATAGGCATAAACTTGATCATCATTATATCGAATAACAAATCGAGCTGTATTTTCGTTATAGTCACCTTTTGTAAGATCTCCGTCAATATAGATTTCAACGGAATCATCGTTCCAAGGTTGTGAGGCTCCTGTATTTAATACATCATCATCTGTAACATCAAAAGCAAGATAAAGATAGTTGTCATTCCACAATATATCAAAGTTAGCTGTGTTATCTGTTTCTCCTGCTTTATGAAATAATTCATATTCCATGGTCCATGCTGAATCATCAATAACTCCATCTAACACTATTCCATTATTCACTAAGTCAATGGATTCTAAATCCATGTCTTCTCGAACAATGGCATTAACATAAAGATTATCTACATATAATGTTGCTTCTCCGGTGCGATATGCTACTCCTCCCCAATCCCAAAAAGCAATTTTATTCACACAACTCTTATCAAAATCGGCAGGAAAATTACTTACAGGAAATGAAATATGAGTAAATTGATTAGGAAGTAGGATCCCTACATTATTATCTGACTCTTGACCTTTTTCATTCGTAAATTTCATATAAAAAGGAAAACTAACCTCACTCTTATTATAAATATCAATTTCTATACTGGTGCAATTATTAAAATTAATGGATTCATCCAAGTTAATATAAAATCCGGGAAATCCAGGGCTTAAAGGCATATCTGCCTTCATAGAATATTCACCTTGGGTGCCATATTCTTCAGATAAAAATAGCACAGCTCCATTCTCTGGAGTGAATTGATCGATATCCTCTTGGCTTTCAAATCCATTAATAAGGATTTGTTCAATTTTTGCTGCATTTTTATTTGCAAAAAACTTTCTTCTCACTTGAATACTTTTCCCGTCTTTCTCTAACTGTGTTACAAATTCATTAAGTCCTGCTTTATAGGGAATGTAGGCAACAAATCGCTCTGCATTTTCAAGGGATTCTGCTACATCGATGGCAACATCATCTACCATAACCTTTGTTCCTTTTTCAGCAAAAATTTGTACTTCCCTACCCGCTTCACCTTCTACAAAATCCCCGATTAAAATAAGGGCTGTTGGTTCTTGCTCAAGAACTTCGATCATCTCGGCAACTTCTCTTCTTATGTCAATGAGAGTATTCGGTTGTTTCGTATAGGATTTAATGTTTGTAAAAAGTCTTTCATACATGGGCTGCATAATATCATCTAAACTTACGTCAACACCTAACTGGGTGGAAGCTTGTTTCATTTTTTGTTCCAACAACCATAAATATTCATAATCCTCATTACCATCACGAATGGCTTCTAACCTTAAACTTGGAACAGGTCCATAGATACCGTAATCATATCCTGGATAAAGAAGAAATCCATCTCCATTAGCACCGGGAAATCCTTTTGGATCTTTCCATACATCTCGTTTTTCATATTTTTGTGCTTCCTGGTCATATTTTAAATATAGATTGGTAGACCAATAAAGATTTCCTTTTATTCCATATGACTTCTGCATCCAAGAAATTAATCTTGCACTCAAGAGATAGTCATCAATATGATAGGTCGGATAAGGATATTTAGGCCACACACAACCATACCACCATACATCGTCACCAGCTGCTTGCCTTTGTTTTACAAGCTCTAAATAAGATTCTGAGTGGAAAGGTTCAAAAATAGAACAAAATGTGTTTACATACCCAATTAGTTCCGTAGTAACATTCGTAGTAACAATATGCCTTAAATTTGGATCAATGGCTTTGATTTTCTCACTTAGTTCTTTCACCTTTGGAAACTGATCAGGAGTTGGTTCATCAATTTCAGCCGCAAGATAATAATAAGCCTTATCGTATAATCCAGCTTCCTGTAATTTACTTACTAATTCTTCTGCTCTTCCATTATCAAAATCTCCTATTTTATAAGGTATGTTATACGCCGTTACTCTTGGATCATTAATGTACTTTTCTGCATTTTTTACAAATTCATCAATATCAGTTGATGGAATTGGCAAATAGGTAGAAGTAATTCGATAATCAAGAAGAAAATTATAGTACTTTTCCATCATATCCCAGAATTCTTCATCTGCTTCGGTTAGATTCTCTAGTTCTGGATGTCCTTTTAGAAGAAAATAACTTTGATTTAAAAATGCACTTTCTGAATGACTTTCATCAGTCAAAGTAAAATTCCATACTCGAAGATTTACAGGTACAATGACTTCCTGTGTGTCCATTGTAATGGTTATATCTCCTGTATAAATTCCTGCTGGTACCTCTTTCCCAATTTTAAAAGTAAACCAGATTCCTTGATTTTTTCCTGCTTCTACTGCTAAGGAACCATGTTTGTTTATATAACTTTCCATAGGAATAAGAGCATCCGGATACCAACCTTCCATAAACATATCGGTTGTTGGTTCTGTAATAGGCATATAATGTTGAACATACACGTCTACATTATCTTTTGATATGCTATTTTCTCCATTTATAAGATCAGAAACACGAACCGTTACATCATGAATGGGTTCTTGTCCTGCTGTTATGATAACTTGCCCACCCTCATGTTCATTTTTTGCCGATTCAACGATAAGAATCTCTTGTGCATTGGATGGAATAAGCTGATCTTGCATAATTTTTACGCTATTAGGAACCACCCATACACTGTGTAAATCATTTCCTGCTCCAAAAACCTGAATATTCAAACTTCCCAACACTATACATACTGCTAAAAAAAATGATATGAACCGCTTCATAAGAAACCTCCTTATTTCACATTTTTCTAAAGATTGTAACTCACTTTTACACCTCATAAAGAACAAAAGGTAGCTTTAAAACAGTAATCCCTCCCCTCCCATTTTCGATTTTCTGGGCCTTATTCTTTTACACTTCCAACAACAATGCCTTTGATAAAATATTTTTGTAAAAAAGGATATACTAACATAATCGGTAGTGCTCCAAGGAAAATTTGAGCAATTTGTAAAGTCTTTTCACTTACATTTTTCAATCTTTCTATATCATCCATGGTTAATAATTTTTTATTAAAATTTTGGGTTACTAAAGTATATAAATAAGTTTGTAGAGGATAACTGGCAGGAGAATTCATATAAATCATTCCATCAAACCATGCATTCCAATGTCCTACTATGGTAAAGAGTAAAATTGTAGCTAAAGCAGGTTTGGATACAGGTAAATATATTTTCCATAAAATTGTAAAATGGTTGGCTCCATCTACAATAGCTGCTTCTTCTAATTCTTTAGGAATCCCTCTAAAAAAATTTAAAAGCATAACCATATTCCATACATTTAAAGCCCCTGGAATCACCAAAGCCCAAAGGGTATTCATTAATCCCGTCCGTTGTATTACAATATAAGCAGGGACTAATCCCCCTCCAAAAAACATGGTAAAAGCGAAAAACCATACGTAAAATGTACGTGCTTTGAAAGCTGATTTTTCTTTCGACAAAGGATAAGCTGTTAAAATAACCATAACCATATTAATAGTAGTCCCTAAAGCAACTCGCTTTAAAGAAATGCCAAAGGCAATTAGAAAATCTGACTTTTCCATTAAAAACTTATAAGCTTCCAGCGTAAAACCTACTGGTATCATCTTAACAACTCCTGCATTGGCTGCTACATTGGAACTAAGAGATACAGCCAACAAGTGAACAATTGGGAAAATACTTATTAACGTCACCAATGTTAAAAAAAGAGTATTACATAGTATAAAAATTTTTCTTTTCCAATCTGCTTTGTGTATCATAACATCACCACCTTACGATCAAAATATCCGATAATCACTTACTTTATAAGCCAAATAATAGGATATGGAAACAAGGGTTAACGAAATAAGGGATTTAAACAAACCTACTGCCGCAGCTGGTGATAATTGTCCGTCGATTAAACCTAGCCGATAAACTAAGGTATCAATAATGTCTCCACTTCGAAATACAGGCGGACTATAAAGCATAAGAACTTGTTCAAATCCTGCATTAAGTATACTTCCTATACTAAGAGTACAAATTAATATAATAATAGGCATCATACCTGGCAAAGTAATATGAAAGGTTTGTTTCCATCGATTTGCTCCATCAACAGCTGCTGCTTCATATAAACTGGGATTAATATTAGTAATGGCTGCTAAAAATACAACCATGTTATATCCCATGCTCTTCCAAACATCCGTCGTTACAAGAATAAAGGGAAACCATTTATTGTCACCTAGAAAATAAATAGGCTCAATTCCTATCCTGCCTAACATTAAATTGACGGGGCCTTTTAGTGAGAATATTTCGAATATAATACCTCCAAGAACTGCCCAAGAAAGAAAGTAAGGAATAAAAATACTGGTTTGAACAAATTTTTTAAACCAATTTTTACTTACTTCATTAATCAATAAGGATAAAATCAAAGGAACCATAAGGCCAACAATAATTTTCAACAGGGAAATATAAAGAGAGTTTTTAAAAGCTTGAGAAAAATCGGGAAGATGGAAAATAAAACGAAAATTCTTAAGTCCTACCCACTTGGATCCTGTGAATCCCAAAGAAGGGTTAAATTTTTGAAAAGCCATAATAATTCCAAACATAGGGCCATAAGCATAAATTAAGGTAACGATAATTCCTGGTATCAGCATGATATGTAGAGGAAGCTCTAAAGCTAAGCGGTTTCTTCTAGCTTTGTTTTTTCTTTCTCTTTGTAATAATTCTTTATTTATTTGTTCATTTTTTGCTACTACATTTTCCATTTTTTCACCTCCAAATAATCTGGTCAATCAATGGTAAAATAAGACGCCAGTTTTATTAAATAAAAGCAAGGGTACAATTAGCTAACTGGCGCCCATAATAATTAGGGATATCTAATTAATTCATCTTATTATCTTTATACCATTCATTTACTTCTGCTGTAATATCATCCCCACCAAGTTTTTTCCAATCAGTAACAAATTTATCAAATTCCTCAATAGGTGCTCCCATGATAATTCGAGTAAAGGTTTCTACCTTCATTTTTTCAAGAGTACTACCCTTTTCTACTTGAGTAGGAGTTGCAGGCCCAAAATATTCGTTATACATTAAATGCCCTGCATCACGAACTTTTCTTGTTGTTCCCCAACCTCCATTTTCTTCGATTCTACTAAAATAAAAGCCCCAGCTTGAACCAGATTGATCTCCACCCAAATATTTTTGAGATGATTCATAAATATTCTTTTGTTCGCTACTAATTAAGGTAGAAGGATCATTATTTTTAAGAGCTTCATTTATAAGTTTGTAATTGTTCTCTTGAGTCATAGCCATATAGTTGTAAATAGGCGGATAATGGTTTACAAAACCATTTTCAGCTTTTACTAAATCCCCATATCGACTTTCTGGATCCTTATTAAATAAAATATCCCAATAAACGTTCATTACTTTCATGGCTGCTTCTGGGTTCTTGCAATTTTTACTCACTACGTTATAAGCAGGAACATTAACACGATTTACCTTGGTTAGTGCTGGTTTATCGTCTGCAGATACAATGGGATAGCATTTCCAATCTGCCTCAGGCTCATTATCTTTATTTAAATTTAATGGCCAGGCAGGAACCCACCATTCCCCATAGACGATACCTATTTTCCCTGCAACAATGTCTTCAACCACTTTTCCCAAATCTTTTGTTGCAAACTCTCTATCGATCAATCCTTTTTGGTACATATTTTGTAATCCAAGAAGAGCCTCTTTCATTTCTGGCTGTATTTCACTAAAAACCAAGGTGCCATCTGACCCCTTAATCCAAGCTTCTGGCCAAGCAGGGTAGGCATGAAAACCTTGAGCAAATCCTTTGATACTAGCAATTCCTGAATAAAAATCTTTGGCTATTCCAAGACCATAAGTATCATCTTTACCATTACCATCAGGATCATTTTTTACAAAAGCTTCTGCAATTTTTTCTAAATCCTCAATGGTCTTTGGTGGATCTAAGTTTAACTTTTTAAGCCAATCTGCTCGAATCCATAATAATTGTATTTCTTGATGGGGATCCACCGCATAAGGCATGCCATACAGTTTTCCATCTCGGGTAGCTGCTTTTAAAGGTACATTGTCTAGCCCTTCATAGTCTGCTTTCATTTCTGGAATGGCATAGGTTTCATAAATATCTGTAAGATCTGCAAGTGCTCCCGCCTCAATCAATTCATCAAACTGTTGTTGACTAACTTTCATAATATCAGGAACATCACCAGATGCTAGGGATAATTTGAACTTTTGTTCAAACTGTTCATCAGGTACTGTCCATAAATATTCTATGGTCACATTTAGTGTGTCTTCACAAATTTTAATAAAAGATTGATTTTCTGGAGTCGTTCCTGCTGGAACTTCCGGTTGTTCCGGTGGTCTTACACCCCCAACAGCTGTAAGTACCACTTGTTCATCATATTTTCCATAAGGATCTGTATCTTTTTTTGCTTCCTCTTCTGCTTTCTTTTCCGTCTCTTGACTTTGATTTTCTGTCTTTCCTGTTTCTTCTGGCGTATTCGAAACTTCTTTTTTACAACCTGCAAAAAATACGGATGTCATGATCAAAATGAACATGATCATGGCTACTACCCTTCTTTTTTTCATGCTATATCCCCCTTCACTTTCATTCTTATGATTGTTAAAATGCTTTAACTATGACTTAAATATACATACCCGGGTATCTGTCTCTATTATAAATAAAAGAGAAGGATGTCTTCAATCACAAATTCTTTACATCCTTCTCTTTCATTGACTTCTTTTCTTTATGCATCTGCAAAGCGATCTATTATACAGTCCCGATATTCCTGTGGAGTCATCTGAAGCATTCTCTTAAAGAACAAGGTAAAGTAAGAGGAAGAAGCAAACCCCACCTTCATGGCAACTTCATGGATTTTAAGCCCTGGATCTGCAAGAAGTTCCTTTGCCTTCTCAAACTTAATTTCATTAATATAATCTGATATATTTCTGCCTGTTTCCTGCTTATAAAACCGTGAAAGATAAGAAGGGTTAAAATAAACTACTTCTGCAATCTTAGCAAGTGAAAGATCTTTATCTAGATTTTGATGGATAAAGGTATGTATTCGCTCTATTACAAAATCTACTTCACTGGTTTTTTGTTCTTTTTTAATTTTACAAATGGTCGTCCCTAGTTGTAAAAAATAATCAACTGTATCTTGCCATTTACCACTCTCCCAAACGGTTGTCATTTGATTCATATCCATGTACTTCCCAATTTCTTCTCCCAAATCTTGTCGATTTATATAAGATAAGAAAAGAGATAGAAGAACAGAATAATTTCTTATGTTAAATAAAAAACTATTTCGATGCATTTGCTCTTCTGTACAAAATAACTCTTGAAACAATTCTTCAAATTCTTTTTCAGATCCTCGTTCCATATAAAGTTCCAACATTTCTAATTGTTTACTAAAACGAATGTAGTCCGTCGTATTGTCTTGCCATGGAATCTGTAATAACTCATCTGCAATATGTTCATCTACAATCATCATTTCATGGCCAAGGACAGTTACTTTGCTCATTAACTTTCTCAATGCTATAAATTCTGTACTTACTTCTTCTAGAAATACAGGCTGAACTCCTACTGCAAAAGAAACAGAAGCTCCTGCCACATCCTTCACTGTGTTTTGTATGGATTCCACATTCGCCTTCATAAAAGAAACAAAGCTTTTCCAATCAAACTCTCCATCTTTAGCATGAAAACGTGGTTTTGAAAAATCTGGTTGAATCAACCATACCAGTAACGTATTTTCATAAACTATCTCTTCATAAAATAAAAAGTGATACAGTGTACTATGAAAAACATCTTGTACAGTACAAAAAATTTCTGCTCTCTCAAAGTAAGATTGATTTCCTTCCCAAAAATCCACTTGTCCCAACATCAGTAATACTGGTTTCTCATAATCCAGATCCATATTAAATTCTTTTATATATTCTTGCTGGATTTCTAAAATACTTTGCTTTCCTTCTAAAAGTCCATGAATAAAATCTTTTTTTAACAAAGGAACAGCTTCGCTAATTTGTTTTTTCGCTTTATTAATAAAATCTTTTCTTTCTTCTTCTTCCTGTAATTCTTCTAAAGTAGCTTTTATTTCTTTTAGTATTACTTCATCTCCTTCTGTTTTTAATAAATACCGAACACCTGGCTTACTCATGGCCGTATAAATATAATCAAATTCATCATAACCTGTAAGAAAAATAACTCGACAAGCTGGCCAATACTCCATAATCTTTTCCAATAACTGTAATCCGTTGAGTCCTGGCATACGTATATCCGTAAGAACAATATCCACTTTTGTACTTTTTAAAATCTCTAATGCTTCGATACCTGAATAAGCCTTACAAAGATCCAGATTGAATTCCTTATTTTCTTTTAACAGCTGATAAATTCCTTCTACTACAATGGGTTCATCATCAACAATTAGGATTCGATACATCCCTCTCCCCCTCTTTCCATTTTATTATTACTTCTACCTTTAACCCTCCATGGCTACTTTTGGAAACCTGTAAACCACTTCCTTGTCCATATTTTAAATGCAATCTGCGGCTCACATTCACAATACCTGTTTTCTCTACCACTTGGTCCGTATGGGCTAACTTCTCTTGAAGACTTTGAAGTACATGCTCTCCCATCCCTGGCCCATTATCTTCAACAGTTATACAAAGAAGCTGTTTTTCATATTTGGTATGAATCCATATTTTTCCTCCTTCTACTCTATTTTCAAATCCATGTTCATATGCATTTTCAATAATCGGTTGAAGAATTAAACGTGGCACCATAAGGTCCCGACATTCATTAGGAAGATCTTCAAATTCTACTTGAATTCGATTGGAAAATCGCATACTTTGAATATCTACATAGTTTTTTGCATGATTAAACTCCATATGTAGGGGAACTTCTTCTGCGCCACTTCTTGTAATAAACTGATAGTAGCTTCCTAATTTTTGTGTCAATCGTTCTACATTTTCATAATCTTCAAACTTACACATACGATAAATATGAAAAAAACTATTGTATAAAAAATGAGGATTAATCTGAGATTGAAGTTGCTTTAATTCTGACTGCTGTGCTGCAATTTTTCGTTCATATACTTCTTGAATAGAAGATTTTAAACGTTTTACCATTTTATTGAAGGCCCTATATAAATAGCTAAATTCATCATACCCATAATATTCAATAGAAACGTCTAGATTTTCTGCTTCTAATGCCTTAAAAGCATTTACAAATTTGATCATGGGTTGGTGAATCATGTGATTAATCAGTAAAGCAAAAATAAAAATACTACCAATGGATGCCAATGATAATATACCAAGCCATATATCATATTTTCGTAAAGTAGAAGTAATATAGCTTTCAGGAATATAGGAAATAAGTTTCATATCTAAAAACTTAATATCCTTATGAATCATCCAATACTTTTGTTTATTTCCTATTGAGATCTGATATTGACCTTTCTCCTCCCCTTGTTCAACTAATGTTGTAACTATTTCAAAATCCATCTCTTCACCTTTTTGGGTGAAGTAAAATTTCAAGTCATGGTCTACTAGAAAAGCTCCTGAACCTTTATATATGGTTAATGCTTCTAAGGTTTGTTGAATTTCTGGAATCGAAAGTTCAATATAAACCGTATCTTCCAACTCTTTTTTTACTTTTCTTTTATGAATGGAAAAAGGTTCTACTAAAAACAATCTTTCCTGATAATAAAAGAGAGTTTCTTGGGTTTCTGATTCGTAATATTGAATCAGAAAATCCAAATCTTTATCTGAAACATTTTCAACACCATATTGTGTAGATATGGTTTTGGCCATGGACTTAATATAAACCCCTATATTCTCAATGTAAGGACTGGAGTTATGGATAATGTTAAGCCTCTCCTGTACATTTTTAATCAAGCCAACGGTATCATAGCTAGTCATAGCTGGAGCAGAAACACTTAACTTAAGTAAATCCTGAACATTTAACATTTGCCATTGCTGTACTTTTATTCTTCCAATCTCATCTTCTAAGTTTTTCCCATAAAATTCAACATTAGAAAACATGGATTGGGACATTTCTTCCTTAAGGAAATTAGTTCCTAAAAGATTTAAATATAAACTAATAAAATAAACTGGGATAATCATCCCTAAAAAAACAAGAATGACTTTTTGGAATATTTTTAATTTAAAAAATTTACTGTTCACGTCCCTTCCCCCCTACTAGGATGCAAATCATCCTTATTATATAATTCATACAATTTTTTTGTCAAATTATTTCTGTTTTAACCTCTTTTTATGGTGTAAAATTTTGAATATCAAATTTTACATATCATATTTCACAAAAATTACCCCGAAAAAACCTTTTTGTCAAAAACAACCTCCCCTTCAAAAATCCAATATTTACAGCTTATCTTTATACACCTATAATCAAAGTAGCTGCAGCAACGAAAGAAATTTTGAATTGAATACATTAAAAATTTAGAGGGGTGTGCTTAAATATGAAAAAACATTTACGAATTTTTTCATTAGTATTAGTACTTGTTTTAACTTTTACGGCTTGCTCTGGAAAAAAGGCTAATCCTTCAACAAATCAAAAGGATTCCTCATCTACCACTGCTAAGCAAGAAGAAAAACAAACAGATAAAAAAGAAAAAGTCAAGTTAAAGTATATGTATCCTTTAACTTCTGATTATTTACAAGTAGTCGATGATTTAAATGGATCCATCGTTATTCAAAAATTATCTGAAATGTTTAATATTGAATTTGAATTTATTCATCCACCAACAGGACAAGAAAAAGAACAATTCAACCTGATGATTGCTTCTAATGAATTACCTGATATGATCACTCATGATTTTGGAATTCCTAATTATCCCGGTGGTGGGAATAAAGCGATTGCGGACGACAACTATTTACGATTAAATGAACTCATTGAATCCCATGCACCTAATTTTAAGAAAATATTAGATAATGATGCTGAACTACGAAAAACAATTATTACAGATGAAGGAAATATCTGGGGACTTCCTATGATCGATAAAGAGGCCCAAGACTCTTTTACAGGACCTGTTATTCGTCAAGACTGGCTAGACGATCTAGGCCTTAAGGCTCCCCATACCATCGAAGAATGGCATCATGTATTGACCCAATTTAAGGCTGAAAAAAATGCTACTATTCCTTTCGTAATTGGTTCACAAGGTTTACCTGTAAATGATGCCTTTATTGGTGCTTACGGTGTAAAAGCAGACTTTTTCCAAGTCGATAACAAAATTAAATATGGACCTATTGAACCTGGCTACAAAGAATATTTAGCTGAAATGAACAAATGGTATAACGAAGGATTGATTGATCGAGATTTTCCTACTGGGGGGCAAGAAGTTCCCTACATGACTACAGGTAAATCTGGGGCTACTACCAATGGCTTTTGGGTCTTTGAACCTTGGGAAACTGCATCAGAAGATCCTAACATGAAATTAGTTGGCCTTCCTTACCCTGTGCTAAAAGAAGGAGATAAGCCTCATTTCCGACAAAACAACTTACGTATGAGAGGCTTTTTTACTTCTATTACAACAGCTTGTAAAAACCCAGAAAGAGCCATGGAATTTATGGATTATTTCTATACAGATGAAGGATTTGTTCTTGCCAACTATGGAATTGAAGGAGAAACTTTCGAAATCGTAGATGGCAAATATCAATATACTGATAAAATGCTCAAAAACCCTGAAGGAGTTCCTATGAATATTGCTTTAGTAAAATATGCGTATAGCCACGGTGCTTTTCTTCGTGACTGGCATCGAGAAGATAATGCCTTCCCTGCAGATGCATTGGCAGCCTGTAAAATTTGGCAAAACAGTGCGGATGCAGACTATATGATGCCTCCTATTACATTAACAGCAGAAGAAGGAGTAGAATACTCCAACGTTATGGGAGACATTTCTACCTATGTAGATGAAATGCGCCTCAAGTTTATTATGGGTGTAGAACCTTTGGATAAATTTGAAGATTATGTACAACAAATTGAAAAAATGAATCTGCAAAGAGCCATTGAAATACAACAAACTGCTTTGGATCGTTATAATGCAAAATAGAATTTTAACGTTTGTTTCATAATATTATTTTTAAAATTTAGTATATCCTTATGAAATAAAGGGATCATTTCCCTTTATTTCATTCTATAGGAAAATGAAAAGGTGGGTAGAACATGTCTGTTGCTATAACCAAAAAGAAAAAAAATATTCCTCAGCAAAATTTCCATTTTAATTGGAAGGAAATAAAAAGAAATTTTATCCGTCATCGTGCAATCTTTTTAATGTCTATCCCTGTTCTGATTTATTATCTAATTTTTTATTATGCACCTATGTATGGAGTCGTCATTGCCTTTAAGGACTTTTCTCCTAAACTCGGTATCCTTGGAAGCTCTTGGGCTGGATTAAAACATTTTTATGACTTTTTTAATAGTTACTATTTTAGTCGTCTTATTAAAAATACTCTTTTATTAAGTTTTTATAGTATTTTATGGGGTTTCCCTGCTCCTATTATCTTCGCTCTTTTACTAAATGAAATTAAATATGAGCGTTTTAAAAAGGGAGTACAAACCATTACTTACATGCCTCATTTTATTTCTTTAGTTGTTATTGCTGGGCTGATCAAGGACTTTGTAGCTACAAATGGAATCATTAATGATCTTATTGTTTATCTAGGTGGAGAACGAAGTAACCTTTTGATCAACCCTAGCCTATTTCGAACCATTTATATTGTTTCTGGCATTTGGCAAAGTGTAGGGTTCAATAGCATCATTTATCTAGCAGCTATTAGTGGTATTTCTCCTGAATTATATGAAGCAGCTGTTATTGATGGGGCTGGCAGATGGAAACAAGTTCTTCATATTACAATTCCCTCCATTGCTCCTACCATTATTATTTTATTTATTTTACAAATTGGAAACTTAATGAATGTAGGATTCGAAAAAGTTCTTCTTTTATATAACGATAGTATTTTAGAAACAGCTGATGTCATTTCCACCTTTGTCTATCGAAAAGGGTTGCTGGAGTTTAACTATAGTTATAGTGCAGCCGTTGGTCTATTTAATTCTGTCATTAATTGTATTTTGCTAGTAGCGGCTAATTTCACCAGTCGTAAAATATCTGAAACAAGTTTATGGTAAAAGGATGATGAAACATGGTTGTTAAAAAAACAATTGGCGAAAAAATATTTGATTTTCTTAATATTCTTTTTATGGCAATTTTCTCTTTTCTATGTATCGCTCCCATACTACACGTTTTATTCGCATCATTCAGTGACCCACTACAACTAATGCGAAACCAAGGTATTATTTTGAAACCTTTAGGCTTTACTTTAAAAGGGTATCAATTGGTCTTTCGAATGCCTGGAATTCTTACAGGATATAAAAATACCCTTATTTATGTTATCGGTGGAACCCTCATTAATATACTAATGACATCCATTGGTGCTTATGTACTAACGTTTAAAAATTGGGGTTATACCAAATTTCTTATGATTTTAGTCGTCATTACCATGTTCTTTAGTGGAGGACTAATTCCTTCTTATTTATTAATGCAAAAATTACATTTAACAGATACTCGATGGGCCTTATTAATTCCTGGTGCCATTTCCAGTTGGAACCTTATCGTAATGCGTACTGGATTTATGAGTATTCCTGCTAGTTTGCAAGAATCAGCTCGTATTGATGGAGCTGGTGAATGGACCATTCTTTTTCGAATTATTCTTCCTCTATCCAAGGCTGTTCTAGCTGTTATGACCTTATTTTATGCTGTTGGTCATTGGAATTCCTGGTTTGGTGCCATGGTATACCTTCGAGATCGAGCTAAATTCCCACTCCAATTAATTTTACGAGAAATTCTTGTACAAGAAAGCCAAACTGCCACAGTCTCTCAATTTTCTCAAGTTATTAAAGTGGGAGAACTCAATATGTATAAACCTTTAATTAAATACACAACCATTATTATTGCTACAGTACCGGTTCTTTGCTTTTATCCCTTTGTACAAAAATATTTTATGGAAGGTGTGATGGTAGGCTCTGTCAAGGAATAAGAGCTTACCTTTCTTTTCATATCAAACCAACAAATATGTATAATAAATTAACTTTTCATATTGTATTTTAGTAAGAAAACAGATACAATGATATTGAATATTTTCTTCTTTTTTATATTTAAAATAAATATTTTCTTCTATCATGGGAACAAAGGAGGATCTAAGTTGCAACTTGTTTATTTACCATTAGATGAAAGACCTTGCAATTATGCTTACCCTGTACGAATTGCTGACCTTGTACCTGATGTTCAAGTTTTGACTCCACCTATAGAATGGATGGGAAAAAAGAAAACACCTGGTAACATCGAAAAGTTGTGGGGATTTTTAGCTGAAAAAGCACCTAAATGTAATGCTGCTGTACTCTCTCTTGATCTACTTCTTTATGGAGGAATTGTTCCTTCTCGTTTGCATCATGATACAGCTGAAGAAGTAAAAAATCGACTTTATCAACTAAAAAAAATTAAAAAACAAAATCCCCAATTAAAGCTTTATGCCTTTAACTTAATTACTCGTCTACCTTCTTATAACTCAGATGACGAAGAACCAGATTATTATGAATATTATGGACGTGATATTTTTCTCTACTCTTGCATCACTGACAGAATTCAAAGAAATATTGCAACAGATGAAGAAAAAAAAGAGTATAAAGAATTACAAGAGAAAATTCCTGCCCAATATTTAACTGACTATTTAGATCGCAGAAAGGTCAATGAACAGGTGAATGAAGTTGCCATTGATTTAGTGAAAGAAGGAATCATTGATTTTCTTATTATTCCTTTGGATGACTGTAATCCCTATGGATTTTCAGCTATCACCCAAAGAAAATTAGCTTCATTTGTTCGAAAATATCAACTATGGGATCAAGTTTATATTCATCCTGGTGCTGATGAA
>JAAYNZ010000063.1 GCA_012520595.1 Candidatus Epulonipiscium sp.
AAACTCTGTAAACACTTGTGGAATAACCGTTCTAGCTTCTTCCATCGCAAGATGAAGTTGGAACTTATTATTCATTAAATCAGGCTCATTCATATAAGATCCAATGGTAACAGGCTTGTCCTTATCTAGAGCATGGTACGGTGCTTCATATTCACCAAGAAAATCTAACACATCTTGGTCATTGGCAATAACTTGGGTTCGTCTTTTTTGATGACTGGTGAAAAAACCATCATAAGCAACAATGACAGGTAACTTTACAGCTTCTGCAATTTTAAGAGCACAAATATTCATATCGTAAACACGTTGGGGATCTTTTGCAAAAAGAATGATCCATCCTGTATTTAGCGTATACATAATATCACTATGATCCCCTTTAATGGATAGAGGACCAGACACAGTTCTACAAGCTATGTTTAAAACCATAGGAAAACGAGTACCTGATTGTACTGGTAATTGTTCTAATGCGTATAAGAGCCCATTGGCAGATGTAGCATTAAAAACTCGTCCACCTCCCGCACTAGCTCCGTAACAAATCCCTGCAGCACCATGTTCTCCATCACCTGCAATCATAACTACTTCATGTTCTCCCTGTGCTTTGAGTCCATCTAAGTATTCTGCCACTTCTGTAGAGGGAGTGATTGGATAGTACCCCATTATATGATAATTAATCTGCTTGGCAGCATAAGCTGCTAATTGATTTCCACTATCAAATACAATTTTTTGTTCAACCATGATTCGACTGCCTCCTCAATTTGTATTGATTCCCATCTTCTTTTGTCTATTCATTGATTATATTTTGTTATATATGGATTCAGAATCAACCCATCCACTAACTCCTGCATCTTCGAAGTCCATTTTATCGACAATAAGATCTTTGTTTCGTACATGTACTTTTAAAATTGTATCTTCATGCTCTCTCTCGATTCCAACCGTTAATGCATCTGTGGGGCAGGCTTCTACACAACGTAAGCAACCTTTACAATGATGATAATCAGGTCCTAGATTTACCATAGAAGGTTTGCCTTTATATTCACCCATAACAAATTGATACACCATGTCTGGACAAGTTGTATCACACATGCCACAGTTGATACAAGCTTCTTTTTTAAATACAGGAATAAACCCTTCTCTAGTAGCAGTCAAGTCATTACTAATCATACTTCCAAAATGAGGGTTAACTCCGCCCATAGGTGCATTGTCATAACCCCATTCTCTTTTTACTTCTGTATATTCTTGATACGGATACTTTCCATCATCCTCAAAAAACTTGGATTGGGTTTCTGCATAACCTCTTTCTAAACCTTCTAAATTTCCTGGTAAAGCTTTAGGATATCGATCTCCAATCGTGTCAATAACCACTTGTTTTAATGTTTCCAAAGGAATAAAGCCAGAGGCCTTTGCCATAGCTCCTAACATTACCATATTGATACGTGTCTTTGCTTCAATGGCAATGTTTAATGCATCTACACATACAAGAGTTCCCGCATGCATTTTTAATCGTTCCCGCATTTCATCAACACCAAGCTCTGTATTCACCACAACAATGCTATCTTTATCAACGCCTGCCATAACAGGCACTTTCCCAGCTAAACGTTCATGAAATAAACCTAACAAATGTGGTTTTTCCACTGGACTGTTCATTCGAATTTCTTGGGTTGGGTCACACCATCGGATAAAAGATTTTACAGGGGTTCCCTTTTTTTCCGAACCATAACTAGCAAAATTTGAACTATTATATCCTAGATATAATGCGCCTAATTCTCCTAGAATTTTACCACTTAGATTGGCCCCTAATCCTCCAATACTTTCCATGCGAATTTCATAAAAACCATACTGATTTGTAATTGGTAATGCAGTCTGTGGGGTTCCCATCTAAACTCCTCCTTTGTTTGTTAGACAATTTATTTTATTGGAAAATAATTGTTATATAAAACATTATATAATATCCTCTCTGAACCTGTCAATTCATATCGTCTTTTTTCAGTATAAACCAATATCTGAAAAACTATTCTTGATTCTATTTTTACTTTTTAATAATTCTTCACATTCATCTTTTAATAATGGCGGACTTAAAAAATATCCTTGGACTGTATCACATCCATAATTTCTTAAAAATTCAAACTGCTGCTCTGTTTCAATTCCTTCTGCGGTAACTACTAAATCCAAATGATGAGCTAATGAAATCAACGATTGAATAATAAAAACTTCTGTACTAGAAAATTCTAAACCTTTGATAAAGCTTTGATCAATTTTTAGATGCTGAATGGGCAACCACTGCAAATAATTTAATGAAGAATAACCTGTCCCAAAATCATCCAAAGCAATACTGATTCCTAATTCTTTTAATTCTGTTAAAATTTCAATAATTTTTTGGGAACTTTCTACTGCAACACTCTCTGTTACCTCCAATTCTAAGTACCTTGGATTCAATTTGGTTTCTTTTAAAATCGTAATAATTTTTTCTTTTAAATGAGGTTGAAAGAACTGATGAGCAGATAGATTAACGGAAATCTTAATAGGATCAAAACCCATTTGTTGCCATCTTTTATTTTGTCGACAGGCTTCCCTAAGAACCCACTCTCCAATAGGAATGATAAGACCACTTTCTTCTGCAATAGGAATGAATTCCAAAGGTGAAATAGGACCTAATTCAGGATGATTCCAACGAAGTAAGGCTTCCATTCCAATAATTTTACCTGTACGAATCCGAAATAAAGGCTGATAGTGTAACTCAAATTGTTGATATTTTAATGCCTTACGTAGTCCTCGTTCAATTTCAATCTTTCGCAAAAAAGAATTTTCCATTGTTTTTTCATACAACTGGTATCGATTCTTTCCTTTTTGTTTGGCTTGGTACATCGCCATATCCGCCTTTTGTAAAAGAACTTCTACGTGTTTTCCATCATAAGGATACAAAGAAACCCCTAGACTAATAGTAATAAACAACTCAAACTGATCTACAATCCAGGGATGTTGAAATCGTTCTAATAATTCTAATAAACGTGTTTCGATTTCTTTTACCGTTTGTACTGAGGAGATGAGGATAATAAATTCATCACCTCCCCATCGAAATACAGCTCCCTCCTCATGAAAATAATCTTGAAAAATAGCTCCTATTCTTTTTAGCACTTGATCCCCAAAAGAATGGCCTTTCATATCATTAATATGCTTAAAATTATCTACATCTAAAAAAACAAAACCTAAAAGTTCTCGATTTAGCTCTGCCTTTTTTATCATTTGGGGAAACATCTCTTCAAAAGCTATTTTATTAGGCAAATATGTTAATGTATCATGATAAGCCACATACCTAAATTTTTCTTCTGCAAACTTTTTCTCTGTAATATCCGTATAGGAGCCTGCCATTCGAATGGGATATCCTTGTTCATTCCAAATGGCTTTGCCCCTACTTAAAACCCATCCATAAGTACCATCTTCTTGTTTTACCCGGTATTCACATTTATAATAATCCTCCTCTCTAGCTAAATATTTCTTTACTGTTTTTTCTACCTCTTTTACATCCTCAGGATGAATGCGAGCTATTCTTCTTGCATAGAAAGGTTTTAATAGTTCTTCTTTAATAGGAAAATCGCAACAATTTTTTAAATAAATAATTCCTTCGTCCTCAAGAATTAACCAATCCCAAATTTCATCATTGGATCCTTCCACTACCAATTCATATATTTCCTCATACTTGTCCATGGTTTTTTGACGTTCTACCAAAGCTTGTTCTTTCTTTTTATAGACTGTATTATCATAAAATAAAATAGCAAATTGAGATTTTTGAAAAGGAAAAATCGTCATGACTACGTATTTATTGATTGAATTTTCATATTTTTCAAGCCGTAAAACTTCCCCTGTTTCTGTCACTTTACAAAAATCATAAAATCCTCCATCTACTGCCTGATCCATAACTTCCAGTCCTTTTTTCCCAAGGATCTCTTCCCTGCTTTTCCCCACTTCTTCCTCATAAGCAGGGTTTGCATCAATGATCTGATAATCAATAGGTTTTCCTTCTTTATTATAAATCATCTCATAGAAAGCCATTGGTACAGCTATTTTAGAAAAAAGAAAACATTTTCCAAAACATGTATTCATAATCCCTACTCCCCTCCCAAATCCTTCTTTTTTTATTTTACCAGAAGGCCTTGAAAATATAAACAGTAAAGTAATTTTTAATCTCTTTTTTTAAAAAAGTAGTGGAATGATAAAAAACAGCCAAGGCTGTCTTTTTTATCATTCTTTTATATAATAATTTGCGAAATCATTTGTTGGATGGTTTCTTCATCTACTGTTGATGATAAGGACTGCTTCTCTTTAATAGGCTGCAATTTCTTTTCAACTTCTGTTAATAAACCCTGAATACGTTCCATTCCTTTTTCTACTTCTTCCCACGAAAGCACTTCCTCTAATTCCTTTTGCTTTTTCATTTCCATCAGAACCCCATAATGATTATCTAAATATTCCTGCCAACCAATAAATATTTTTTCTTTCTTTACATCACCACCGATGAACATTTGTATAACAAACATTCCAATACTTACTGCCAAACTCAAAAAAGTAGGCCAAAGAATAGACATAATATGATTATTCCCTTGTACATCCATCTCCATTAACTCAAGAATACTTCCTCCTAATCCTACTAAAATAAGTACAATAATGCCATAATGTACAAAGCTATCCAACATCCATACAGGTAATTTTAAAATTCGATCTTCATAATAATGTTTTCTGATAAGAACTTTTGTGTTTATATTCATTCCATTCAACATTATATGCTGTTCATAATCATCAAGCATATTTTTCAGAAAAGGAATCTTTTTAAGTTTCTCCTTTTTTCCTGTCTTTATAAAATCTTTCATAACTTGATGTGCCGTATATAAGCGAAATTCTTTAAGTATCATTGATAAAAAACAAAAAGTCCCTAAAATACAAATCCCCAATGTAATCTCCATTTAAATTCTCCTTTGTAATATTTTACATATATTATATCCTATTTTTTCCTTTTTTGCAAAGAGTAAAATCCTCTACAACTAAAAATATACAAAAAAAGATGCTGTAAAATACAGCACCTACGTATTATATTCTTTTATAAATTACACATTTTTTCTTTATCCTTACTCCCCTTTTCTAGGGCAAATGGTTTCTCCTACAATAAGATTAGTTTTTCTATAAATTATTTTTCCATTGGGTTCCCCTTGCATTAATTTCTTTAATTCCTGTACAGCGGTTTTACTCATTTCATCAACAGGTTTTCGGATAGTTGATAAAGCTGGCGTACTATACGTTGAAAATAAACTGCCATCAAAACCTAAAAGAGACATTTCCTTAGGCACTGCAATCCCTGCTTGAGCCAAAGCTTTCATGGCACCAAAAGCCATATCATCATTAGAACAAAAAACAGCCGTAGGACGTGATTTTTGCTGCAATAGCTTTTTCATTCCTTCATAACCGCTCATGGCACTATAATCACCTTGTATATTCCATTCCTGCCGAAAAAAAATCTCTTTTTTTTCTAAAGCATTCAAAAAACCTCTTTTTCGTTCTATACTCGATTGAAACCCTTCTTTTCCTTCAATCAAACCGATGTCCCGATGCCCTTGATGGATCATGTATTCTACACCGTGCTGAACGCCTTCTTCATCATCTGATACAATATTGGTAACTTCTAATTCTTTAATGATGCGATTAATCACAACAATAGGAATTTCTTTTTCTAATGCGGATCGGATAAAATTATCATCCTTTTGACTTTGACTCACTAAAATAATACCATCAAAATGATGAGGCTGAAGTTCTTGAAAAAAAACATCGATACCATGGACTACAACATTATATTGATTTCCTATCTCTCTACTAACACATTTAATAATCTCATGAAAAAAATCGGGAGATGTTCCATGGATGATACTAGAAAAAAACAATCCTATATTATAGGACCTGGCATTTACAAGGGCTTTTGCAGAATAATTAGGACTATAACCCATTTCTTTAGCTGTTTCTCGTACCCTTTGTTTGGTCTCCTCTCGAATCAAGGGGCTATTATTTAAAGCTCGAGAAACCGTTGTATGAGAAATTCCTAATTCTCTAGCAATGTCCTTGATGGTAACACTCATACCCCTTTCCCCCTGTCTATTTTAAAATAATCTATATATACGAATATCTTTATAAACCTCATAAAATAAAAAACAGGACAAATTCCTCTTTCCTATTATATCAGTAACAAGAGGATTTGTCCTATTTTTTATTTCTTATAATTCTACGCCAAAATAATTTTTCGCATTGGTGAAACTAATATCTTGAACAATCTTACCTAAAAACTTATGATCATAAGGAACTTCTCCATTTTCTGCCCACTGTCCAATTAAGTTACATAACACTCTTCTAAAATATTCATGACGTGGATAGGATAAAAAGCTTCTAGAATCCGTTAGCATTCCAATAAAATTAGCTAGTATTCCCACATTCGCTAAATCTGTCATTTGAGTAATCATACCATCTTTTTGATCACAGAACCACCAACCTGATCCAAATTGCATCTTTCCTTGAACACCATCTGTAGCAAAGTTCCCTAGCATGGTGGCTAATACATAATTATGAACAGGATTTAATGTATATAAAATGGTTTTAGGAAGAGCTTCTTTTTCTTCGAGAGCATTTAAAAGGGCCGATAAGTTACTAGCAATACATCCATCTGCTACTGAGTCATATCCTGTATCGGGTCCTAATTTAGAAAACATCCTTTTACTATTGTTTCGAAGAGCTCCTATATGCAGTTGCATTGCCCAATCTCTTTTTGCATACTGTTCTCCTAAAAATAACAGTACACCTGTCTTATATTTTTCTACTTCTTCCGTCGTTAACCCTTGTCCTTCCAGTGCTTTTTGGAAAATAGCATCCTGTTCTTCTAATGAAGACTCTGCATAAGGAACATCTAATAAAGCATGATCTGAAAAAGCACAACCTCGTTCTTTAAAATAGTCCATTCGATCTTCTAATGCTTGATACAAACTTTCAATCGTACGAATCTTATAACCTACTACCTCACTCAACACCTTAATGTAAGAGGCAAAATCGGAATGATCAATATTCATGGCCTTATCAGGTCGATAGGTGGGAAGTACTTTGGTTTTTAAAACTCCTTCTTTTCGGATTTTATCATGGTACTCTAAGGTATCAATAGGGTCATCTGTGGTACCTAATGCTAAAACTTTAAATTTATCTAAGAATTGTCGAGCTGAAAAATCTTCTCTTGCAATAACCTCATTACATTTTTTCCAAATAGCAGGAGCCGTTTCTTCGTTTAAAATATCATAAATTCCAAAATATCTTTGCAACTCTAAATGAGTCCAATGATATAAAGGATTACCAACGCAACGTGAAAGAGTTTTGGCCCAAGCTAAAAATTTTTCATAATCATCTGCATCCCCTGTGATGTATTTTTCTGGTACTCCATTAAGACGCATCACGCGCCATTTATAATGGTCTCCATAAAGCCAAATTTCTGTAATATTTTTAAATCTTTTATCTTCCCAAATTTCTTCCGGTTTTAAATGGCAATGATAATCAAAAATAGGCATATCTTTGGCATAATCATGGTACAACTTTACTGACATGGGATTTTGAAGCAAAAAGTCTTCATCAATAAATGGTTTCATTTTTTCTCCTCCTATGTTAACGTGTGCATTTTGTATATTTATATTGTATCAGTTTTTTATGGTCCACGCAATTATTTTATATCTTTTTTTAGCATTTTCTTTATCGATATAAAAAAGCAGTGGACCAACTAAACCTAACTCTTATACATATTGTAGCATTTGTTCTATCAAGGCTGAGGAGTTTTTAGCTGCTAACTGAACAAATTGATTAAAATTCATTTCTGCACTTTGATCGGCCCCATCAGAAATGGAACGAATCACTACAAAAGGAACCTTATTCACATAACAAACATGGGCAATAGCTGCTCCTTCCATTTCTGTGCAATAAGCTCCAAATTGTCTCCAAATCCAATCCTTTTTCTGTTTATCGGATATAAATTGGTCTCCACTAACGATACGAGCAACATAAACATTATGAACGGTCTTAATTCTTTCTCCTGCTTCTTTCGCTAAATGGATTAACTTACTATCTGCCTGAAAAATACTTTCTTTCATACGGGGAATCGCGCCGATAGGATCCCCAAAAGCACTTGCATCAAAATCATGATACATGGCATCAGAAGAAATAACAATATCTCCAATTTCTAAGCCTGGATACAAAGCTCCTGCTACTCCAATATTAATTATAGCCTCTACATGAAATTGATCAATTAATATTTGGGTGCAAAGTGCTGCATTAACTTTACCGATTCCGCATTGAACGACTACTACCGACATTTTTGCAAGTTTACCCATCACAAATTCCAAGCCAGCCATCTCTTGGACTTTTGGGGTTTCCATTTTTTCTTTCAATGCCCTAACTTCTTCATCCATTGCTCCTATAATGCCTACTTTATACATGCCATTTTCCTCCTTTTGCTTTGTCTTATTATAACATAAAATAAAAATAGGTTCTATTGCTTTTCCATGGAAAATTAGGTATGATTGTTTTTGTTAAAGGAGGGATCACATGAAAACTTACATCACCAAAGGTGTTTGTTCAAAAAAAATTACCTTTGAAATTGAAAATAACATCATCCATAACGTCGTATTCGATTCTGGTTGTTCCGGAAATCTGCAAGGGATTAGCCACCTAGTAGAAGGAATGAACATCCACGAGGCCATTGCTAGACTAAAGGGAATTCAATGTGGGAATAAAGCAACCTCCTGCCCTGATCAGTTAGCCATTGCATTAGAACAAACAATAAAGCATCCTGAG
>JAAYNZ010000064.1 GCA_012520595.1 Candidatus Epulonipiscium sp.
GCATTTCGAATGGTACTTAAGCGATGTGCAATGATAAAAGTAGTCCTCCCTTTCATCAACTTTACCATGGCTTCTTGTATTTGTAATTCTGTTCGAGTATCCACATTACTAGTAGCCTCATCTAATATAAGAATCGACGGAGCCGCTAAAATAGCTCTAGCAATAGAAAGTAACTGCCTTTCTCCTTGGCTAATATTCACTCCCCCCTCTATTAAAACAGTATCATATCCTTTTGGTAATCGTTGAATAAAAGAATCTGCTTTTGCCATAACAGCAGCTTTTTTTACTTCTTCATCTGATGCATCTAATCGACCATAACGAATATTTTCTTTAATGGTTCCAGAAAAAAGATACGTATCCTGTAAAACCATACCAAAACATCGACGTAGACTATCCCTTGTATATTCCTGGATGTTCCTGCCATCAATACGTATTTCTCCTTGGGATACTTCATAAAAACGAGTCAATAGGTTAACAATGGTGGTTTTCCCCGCCCCTGTTGGTCCTACTAAAGCTATGGTACTCCCTGGTTTCACATGAAAGCTTACGTTTTTTAAAACGGGGTGAAGAGGATCATAGCCAAAAAAAACATGATCAAAGAGTACCTCTCCCTTTACATTTTGTAATACCTTAGCTTCTTTGGGATCTTCCTTTTCCTCCTTCTCATCGATGACTTCAAATACTCGTTCTGCACCCGCAACTCCTGCCTGAAGAGTATTAAATGTATTGGCAATCTCATTGAGAGGTCGAGTAAACTGCTTAGAATAATGTACAAAACTAGCGATGACTCCCACTGTAATCTTGCCTTGTATGGCTAATATTCCTCCTACAACAGCAACAACACCAAAACCAATATTATTGATTACATTCATAAAAGGCATAATGTATCCTGATAAAATCTGTGCTTTTATTCCTACTGTACACAACTTTTCATTGATGGTATCAAATTGATAAATCACTTTTTCTTCCCTGTTAAAAGCCTGTACTACCTGAATTCCAGATATGGATTCCTCAATATGTCCATTCAACTGCCCCAAAAGTACTTGTTGTTCTTTAAACAAAACTTTGGTTTTTTGAGCAATCTTCTTTGTCATGAATAAAACCATGGGGATGGTAATCATACTAGCCAAAGTTAGCAGGGGACTTAGAACAAGCATCATCACCAAAGCCCCTATGATATTCACTACACTCGCCATTAGCTGTACAGTGGACTGGGATATGGTCATACTTACATTTTCCACGTCATTGGATAAGCGACTCATGATTTCTCCATGGGTATGACGATCAAAAAAAGCAATCGGAAGTTTTTGTAACTTAGAAAAAAGGGCATCTCGCAAACGAAAAACAACTTTCTCCGATATGCCAGCCATGATCCACTCTTGAAAAAAAGTGATCAAAATATCTAAAATATAAACTCCCAAGAGAAGGCTAATCAGGACGGAAAGACTTTTAAAATCAACAGCCATTTTTTCTACATTCATCATATCAATGGCTTGCCCCATCAAAAAGGGTATAAGCAATCCAACGCCAGAGCTTCCAAGAATCAATATAAAAACAGTAAACAATCCTTTTCTTTCTTCTTTAAAATAACGCCAGAGCCGACCTACTGTTTCCCTAAAATTTTTAGGTTTAACAACAGGTGCCATCCCACGAGGTCCTCGAAAACCTCCTCCTCCCAGCATCTTTTGACTAGCAGGTGGTGGGGTTGATTGTCTTGAATCCATGAGTCATATCCTCCTTTCCAATCTGAGAATAAAAAATATCTTGATAAATTTGACATTCCTTCATAAGCTCAGAATGAATACCCATGCCAACAATAGAGCCTTTATCTAGAACTACAATTCGATCGGCTCCCATCACAGAAGTAATCCGTTGGGCAATGAGAATACAAGTTGTATTTTTTAAATATTGTTTCAATTCTTCTCTTATTTTCCCTTCTGTAACTACATCCACCGCACTGGTACTATCATCCAAAATCAATATGGAAGGTTTTTTCACAATTCCACGTGCAATGGCAATCCTTTGTTTTTGTCCTCCTGAAAGATTCACTCCGCTTTGTCCTAAAACCGTATCATACCCTTGTGGGAAAGAAGATATAAAATCATGAGCTTGAGCAATGGTGGCCGCCTTCTCTATTTCTTCCATGGTAGCCTGTTCCTTTCCCCATCGTATATTCTCTGCAATGGTTCCTGTAAAAAGAAGACTTTTTTGTGGCACAATCGAAATGGCATCTCGTAACCTTTTTAAATCCATCTTTCTCACATCGACTCCATCAATTTGTATGGAACCTTGATTTACATCATAAAACCTAGGAATCAAATGGACTAAACTGCTTTTACCTGAACCTGTAGATCCAATAATAGCTACGGTTTCTCCTGGCTTACACGAAAGAGTAATATGATTTAAAACGGGTTCCTGCCCTCCATAAGAAAAGGTTACATCCTTAAAATCCACTCGTCCTTTCATCTGATTCATTCTTACTGGCGATTTTTCTGCTTGTAAGGTATTTTCTTGAGCAAACACTTCGCCTATACGACTGGCTGAAGCCTTTGCCCGGATAAACATCGTAAAAACTCGAGATAACATCATCAAAGAAAAAAGGATCTGCAGCATATAATTGATGAAAGCAATAATTTGTCCTACTTGCATAGTTCCATTGTTAACCTGATAACCCCCTACCCATAACACCAAAACAATTCCTATATTTACAACGAAGGTCACTCCTGGGCGAAAAGCAGCCATTACTCGCATTCCTTTTATGGATATTTGGGTCAATTGGCTACTGGCACTTTCAAAACGATCCCCCTCATAATCAAAACGATTAAAAGCTTTCACTACTCGAATCCCTGCTAAATACTCCCTCATGGTTCCATTGAGTCCATCCAAAGCCTTTTGTATTTTAATAAAAAAAGGATAACTTATCTTCATATTGATTCCAATCAGAAGGGTAACAATAGGGATGACAGCGGCTAATATGAAAGTCATTGAAGGATTGATTAAAAAGGCCATAACAAGGCTACCGATACATAAAATAGGGGCTTTTACAAAAATCCGCATCATACCATGGGCAAAATTTTGGACCTGATTTACATCATTAGTTAAACGAGTAATAAGAGACGCATCATGAAACTGATTGATGTTCTCGAAAGAAAAACCCTGTATCTTTTTATATAGGTCCCCACGTAAATCACGACCAAAGCTTTGGGATACTGTACTAGATACAATATTTCGTAGTACTGCTGCTCCCCCTCCTAAGGTGGTAACCAAAAGCATACGTCCCCCTTTTTGCAGAACATAATTCATATCTTGTTTTCCCACTCCATAATCCACAATTTTTGACATGATCGTAGGCTGAAGTAAGTCACAGATGGCTTCTAGTCCTAAAAAGAGAAAAGCTATCATGTACATTTTCCAATATTTTTTTATGTACTTTTTTAAAAAACCCATACCAAAATCCTCCCTTATGATGTACCCGCCAACTTATAAACAGGGTATTTCAAATTGAAATACCCTGTTTGTTTTATAGCTATAGTAAATACCTTTATTTATGTCTATATTATACAAAAATTAATCTTCTTTTTCAATTAAATACTTCAAATATTTGTCTCCTAAGTTTTAAGACTATTTCCTGCACTTTTCATCTCCTTTATATAAATTTAAAATTAAAAGCACTACCATTCTATCCCTAATATCCTTATTTATTTTCAATTCTGCAATATTATAAAGTTCTAACGGATCTTCCATTATGAATCATCCGAGTAGCTAAATCATCTTCACTCATTTCTCCATATAATATTTCTCGTTTACGGTCTGAAAAAACAGAAATATAAAAACAAAACTTTTCCTACTATTTTCTTCGTTGGAATCGATATGCAAATAGTAAAGCAATCAATAATGCTGCCATACTACTTCCTATGATGATCCATGCATCCTTATTGATAGCCTTTTTCCTATCCATTGGATGTTTTATACCTTTATTTCCTCCATTACGATCAGAAGGTGCTTGCCCCATACCTTGATTCGGCTTTTGATCTCCCCATGGAGGCTTTTCATTCGGTGCATCCCACGCTATCTGATTTCGATCTTTTTTAGGTCCTCCCATTCCATTGGATCCAAGCAAAGATAAATCTACAGAAGTAGAAATATCTCCATAACTCATAGAAGGTTGCTCCCCCTCCAATTGAGCCATCACACTCTTTGCCCGATCATAACCAAATTGCAAAAGAACAGGTACTGCTTTTTGATATTCTTCATACGTATAAAAAGCAGTTGGATCGTTCGCTACATAATCACGAATTAACACATGGATTTGAGAAAGAGAATCTTCATACTCACCTGACTCGATATATTCTGTAACTAATGTACGAAGGTATTGATAATATCGTTCTTTATATTCATCCACTTCCAATAATTTTGATATTAAAGGACTATTTTCCATCGTATCCCCATTTACAGGAGTATCAATAGGAAAATTAATTGCTTCTTGAGCATCCTTCATCTGAAAAGCTGCAAAAGACATATTTAAATCCCAAGGTAAAATCTGAAATATACCATTTCTTTCGTATAAATAATAATTATGTTTTAAATTACTCGCATAACTATCTAAATTTACTAAAAAGGTATTTACTGCAAAATATTTTAAAATCTCATCTACATCCAAATATTCTTCTAAATTCGTACCTTCATTTAAATTTTTTATCATTTCTACTACTTTTTTATAATCTTTTTTTGTCGTAGTGGCAAAAACAGCCTCATCAAAAATTCCACTATAATTCGATAAATCATCACCTGTATATACTAAATTAGTACCACCTCTACTCATCCCATTGGGCCCCATGTTTTTATTTTCGTTCTCTCCCATTTCCTCTTTCATCAAAGCTAAATTCTCATTTTTATTCATTTCTTCCTGATCTTTTGGAATAAAATTAGGACCCATACCCCTTTTATTTCCTTTGTCTCCTCCCTTTGCTAAGTTCGTACTTTCTGGTTTATACAAATTCCCCTCTGCACTACCAAAATATCTTTCAATAAAACTTTCTTCCATTACTTCTAC
>JAAYNZ010000065.1 GCA_012520595.1 Candidatus Epulonipiscium sp.
CTAAAGAAGTATCAAAACTTAGGATTTCGCTATATTGAA
Source organism: Candidatus Epulonipiscium sp. (assembly GCA_012520595.1). Lineage (GTDB taxonomy): Bacteria > Bacillota > Clostridia > Lachnospirales > JAAYNZ01 > JAAYNZ01. The sequence continues at coordinate 40 of JAAYNZ010000065.1, forward strand.
AAAAGTCAACAGAAATTTTTAGAACAATATTGGAAACGAGCAGACATACAAATTGATGGTGATAAAAAAATGCAACAAGGGATTCGTTTTAATTTATACCACCTAATTCAATCAGTAGGTCGAGATGGAAAAACCAATATAAGTGCAAAAGGATTAACGGGGGAAGGATATGAGGGTCATTATTTTTGGGATACAGAGATATATATTCTTCCCTATTTTTTAATGGTAGCCCCTCATATTAGTAGAAAATTACTCGAATATCGATATAGTATTTTAGATGCGGCTAGGCAGCGAGCCAGAGAAATGTCTCATAAAAAAGGAGCTTTGTATCCTTGGAGAACCATAGGAGGATCCGAATGTTCTGCCTATTTTCCTGCTGGAACAGCTCAATATCATATTAATGCAGACATTGCTTTTGTCATCCAAAGATATATGTTGGTAACCAAAGATATGGATTTTCTAATCCAATATGGGGCGGAAATGTTATTTGAAACGGCTCGAATATGGGCAGATTTAGGGGACTATATTGAAAATAAAGATGGAAAGTTCTGTATTAATAATGTAACGGGCCCTGATGAGTATACGGCTATTGTAAATAATAATGTATACACCAACCTAATGGCAAAGGAGAATTTAGATTATGCTTATGAGGTGGCTCGATGGATGAAACAGAATGTACCAGATGTTTTTGAAATAATAATTAATAAAATTCAGTTAGAAGAAGAGGAAATCAAAGAGTGGAAAAAAGCAGTGGATCATATGTATATCCCTTATGATGATGAAAGAAAATTATATCCACAAGATGATAGTTTTTTAAACAAAGCTCCTTGGGATTTACAAAACACTCCCAAAGAAAATCATCCCCTATTACTTCATTATCATCCTTTGGTCATTTATCGTTATCAAGTATGCAAACAGCCTGATTTATTATTAGCCATGTTTTTATTGAATGATGAATTTACTTTAGAGGAAAAAAGAATAAACTATGAGTACTATGAAAAAATTACAACTCACGATTCTTCATTGTCTTCTTGTATTTTTAATGTTATGGCCTGCGAGATCGGTTATTACCATAAGGCAGAAAAATACTTTATTAATACAGCTCTAACAGATCTAGAAGATTATCATGGTAATACAAAAGATGGGATTCATACAGCGAATATGGCTGGAGCTTGGATGTGTATTGTGAATGGCTTTGCTGGACTCCGTATTACAAAAGAAGGGTTGCAATTTAATCCGTATTTACCTGAGTCTTGGAATTCTTATCAACTTCAAGTCTCTTATCAAAATCGATGGATCCAAGTACGGGTAGAAAGAGAAAAAGTACAATATCATTTACTGGAAGGAAACCCAATTTCTATTATTCATAGGGGAGAAAAACAGATGTTAAAGCCGGGAGATGTTTTGGAGAAAAGAGGAAATAAATGAATAAATTAAAAGCTATTATCTTTGATATGGATGGTGTATTAACAGATACAGTTCCTGTACATTTCAGAGCTTGGCATAAGATGTTTACACAAGAAGGCTATGATTTTGATTTTGAAATTTATAAAGAAAAGGTAGATGGGAAACCTAGGTTAAATGGAATTTCTGCTGTAGCTTCCGATGTTTCACAAGAAAAGTTATTGCAAATGGCAGACAAAAAACAAAATTACTTTTTACAGTTAATTGAAGAGGAACCTCCATCTGTCTTTGAAGATGCTTTGCGATTATTAAAACGATTAGAAAAAGAAGCCATCAAAATAGCAGTGGCTTCTTCGAGTAAGAATACAGAACGAATTTTAAAAAATATTCATATTTATGATCGGTTTCAAACAGTAGTAACGGGAAATGACTTTAAAAAAGGAAAACCGGATCCAGAAATATTTTTATTAGCAGCAGAGCGTCTAGGAGTAGACCCAAGGTCATGCATGGTTATTGAAGATGCCATTGAGGGAGTAAATGCGGGAATTAATGCAGGTATGACAACAGTGGGAATTGCTAGGCATGGTAATGAAGAAGAACTAAAGCATGCTCATATTATTATAAATACTTTAGATTGTATATCCATACAGCAGATAGGGAGATTTTTGAAAGAAAGAGGATAAAATATAAAAACAAAATAAAGCTTGTATCTTTTGAAAACATATGATAAAATAACATACTGTAGATTTATTTATCATCCTTGCTCTTTATATAAAAGGGCCAAAGTCCAAAAGGAGGTGTCAATATGAATAATTATGAATTAGCACTTGTGTTAAACCCCAATCTTGAAGAAGAAGGAAAAAATAAAGTATTAGAAACAGTACAAGGATACATTACAAGATTTGGTGGAACAGTAGATAAGATTGATGATTGGGGCAAAAGAAAATTAGCCTATGAAATCAATAAACTCCATGAAGGATTCTACTACTTTATTACATTCCAAGGGGAATCAAGCGTACCTACCGAAGTTGAAAAGTACGTACGTATTATGGAACCTGTGATTCGTTATTTAGTTATAAAACAAGAAGCGTAATAAGAATATTAAAGTCAAAGGGGTTAATAGTATGAATAAAGTGATATTAATGGGACGACTAACAAAGGATCCAGAAGTTCGATACTCACAAAGCGCAGACCCCATGGCAATTGCACGATATACTTTAGCAGTTAATAGACCTTTTAAAAGAGAAGGAGAGCCAGATGCAGATTTTATTAATATTGTTGCATTTGGCAAGCGTGGAGAATTTGCAGAAAAATATTTTCGTAAGGGACAAATGGTTGGCGTTGTAGGACGTTTGCAAGTTCGTACTTATGATGATCCAGATGGTCGCCGCCAATGGTTTACAGAAGTGATAGTGGATGAACAACATTTTGCTGAAAGCAAAGCTTCCTTTGAAAACCACCAAAAAGCGACAGAATCTAGCTACACTCCCACCCCTCCTCCAACTTCAGGAGAAGCAGAAGGCTTCTATCCCATTAACGAAAGCTTAGAAGATGATGATTTACCCTTTTAATCATTGCTAAAAAGGAGGTTAGAAATATGGCGATACCTAATAAAAGACGGGGACGCAGAAGAAAACGCGTATGCGCTTTTTGTGCGGACAATTCTAAAGTGATTGACTATAAAGATTTAAATAAATTAAGAAAATATGCATCAGAACGTGGAAAAATTCTTCCAAGAAGAATTACTGGCAACTGTGCAAAGCATCAAAGAGCATTAACAGTGGCTATCAAACGTGCTAGACATATTGCTTTAATGCCCTATAATATGGATTAATAAAAAAGACTCAAAAGAGTCTTTTTTATTTTAAAAATTTTTATAACTAAAAGTGCAGTTTTTTCCGCATTTGGATTTGCATTTGCCTATTTTGTTGTTGCCAATTTACATCATCCATTAATCCACTGATCGTAATAACATCGGAAGGCAAATGATTCGCTTGAGGATCTGCCAATGAGGAAGACAATAAAATTTCTAATTCTTTTTCTTGAATGTTAAACTGTACAGTAAACATAGAGACAGGGTCTTCGTTTGGATGATAAGCTTCAATAAAATAAGTACAGGCTGCAGAAATAGCATTTTTTATCTCTTCAATTTCTTCAATGTCAAACCCCATTTGATTTGCAATGGAAGACGCTGTTAATCGAGCAGAAGAGACATAAGCAGGGTTAAAAGGGAGTCCTAATTCAATCGAATGATTTAAAGAAGCATCATTTGAAATTTGAATGTCCATTCTTATTCCTCCTAAAGAGTTAATGTATTAGTAAAATTTATATTCACCAAGGTGATAAAAACATACTATAAAAACAATATATGTAGTATAGTCTGATATTATTCAGAACAAATTTCTAATTTATTTTTTAAATTCAAATAGAAGCGGATGACAAAAAAACTTTAACTATGATACAATCAAGAAAAGATGAAAATCAAGACGAGAACATCAAGGAGCGAAAAATATGAACAAAGAAAAAGATTCTATTGGATACTTAGGCCCTCAAGGGACCTTTTCTCAGCAGGCTGCATTACAATATACAGATCAAAAAAACTTAGTAGCATTTCCTACCATTGCAGATGTTTTAGAAGCAGTGGACCAAGGAAAGGTTCACAAAGGAATTGTGCCCATTGAAAACTCCATTGAAGGAACGGTCAATATGACCTTAGATATGATGGTTTTTGATGTAGATGTAAAGCTTCAAAAAGAGATCGTTATTCCTATTGAACACCATTTGTTAGTACAAAAAGGAACCCCTATAGAAAAAATTCAAAAAGTTTTTTCTCACCCCCAAGCTTTGGGGCAATGTAGAAAGTTTTTACACCAATACCTACCTCATGTTCCTGTTGTTTTTAGCAGTTCAACAGCAGAAGCAGTAAAATTAGTATCTGAAAGCACTCAACCTTGGGCTGCCATTGGAACTGCATTATCAGGAGAACTTTATGGTTTACAAAGGATTTATAGTCATATTCAAGACCAGACCGTAAATGAAACTCGATTTATGGTGGTAGGAAAAAAAGATGCTCCTTTAGGGAAGACTTGTAAGACAAGTATTGCTTTTTCTACAAAAGAAACCCATAAGCCAGGGGAATTATATAAAATTTTAAATATCCTTGCGTTATGGGAAATTAACATGACAAAAATTGTATCACGACCTGCAAAAAATAAATTAGGTCAATATATATTTTTCCTTGATTTAGAGGGACACCGAGAAGAAGATCTTTTACAAGAGGCCTTAGGAATGATTCAGCGAAAAACCTCTTTTTTGAAAATTCTTGGTTCTTATGAGATCTTTCAATAAGCTTTTCATACCTACTAAAACATGGTATAATACTTAATTAGAATCCATTATCTTGAGCAGGAGAGAGCGGGTGAAAGTAGTGCAGTATGATCGGGATTTTGATATTACCAAAACCATTAAGATCATAGAGTGGCTAAAAGCCCAGTTATTAGCAGATGTATCTCAATTGTTTTCTGGCATGGTAGAGGGGCCCAGCAGGCGTTCAGATGAGCATATTGATACGTTAGCCAATATGATAATTTTGATTTACTTACTTGGCAAAAAGTTAGGGGTTTCTTATGATGCGCTAGATGTAAAGGTACTTAATAAGTTAAAATTAGGAATGTTAGAGTCTGATAATACGACAGATTGGTTAGCAGACTTGGCAATGCTATCAAGACATTTAGATAAGACACGGGATTTGGATAGGAGATAGAAAAATGAAAAAAGGTAGTAAAAATATCATAGGATATATGGGTATTCTTCTTTTGTATACCTTAGTTGGAATCATAGGTACCTATATTCCTCTTATCTATACATTATTTCCCTTGTTAGGGATTCCATTAACACTGTGGAGTTATAAAAAAAATACAGGTTGGATGTGGATAGGAAGCATTATAATACCTGTATTGGTAAGTCTATTAGGTCATCCTACTTCCAGTGCGTTCTTGTTTCTCATGCTAGGGATTCCAAGTGTGATTTCTGGTTTACAAATAAGAGAAAAAGATAGCATTCCTCAAGTTTTATTTATTACAGGGCTGGTTTATTTTGCCGGTTTCTTTCTGTTTTCTTTTTACTTAAAACAAATACAAGGAATTCATGTTCCAACTTTATATTATTCTTATGTAGAAAAGTGGCAGGTTTGGTTTTTAGGTTTATTGGAAGAACAACAAAAACTTTTACAATCCAGTACGGGAGGAACATTGAATCAAGAAGTTCTCTTCCAATCTTATGGGATTATGAGAATGGCAGCAAAAGAAGCAGCCTATTTGTTACAAAATCTATTTCCAAGTATTTTATTGGTTTTATGTATGGTAGGAGCTCTAATACAAGTAGTTCTTGGAGGATTAATAATTCAAGGAATGGGATGGGAAGAAATTCATTTTGCTTCTCTTACTCAAATGGGTGTAACACCAATAATACCCATTTTATTACTTTGTACGTGGCTTTTAGCAGCAACCACAAATTTGGAAAATTATTGGATTTTAGAAACAGCCCTATCCAATATATTATTTGTATTTTCTATTTTGTTTTTTTACTTAGGTGTTTTACTAGTCATACACATCATACGTGCATCCAAAATAAATATGGTATTTCGAATTTTGATTGGATTCTTTAGCTTTGTATGGTTCTTTTTGAGTCCAAGTTTCTTTGTGTTTTTAGGCTTTTTTGATGGACTTTTTAACTTACGAAAAACAAAGCAAGTTTTTTAGAGAAATTGCTCTTATGGAGGCATAGTATGAAAAAGAAAGTATTTTTTTTGAAGCGTCAAACCTTATTTAGATGGTCTCATGTTTACATGGGAATGATTGGATTCTTCTCGTTGATTATTTTTTTACTTAACTGGAAGTTAGGTATTTTAGCTTTTATGATATTTGTGACTTTAATAATCATTCATATTAATCACATTATTCAATATCGTAATAGCATGACAGAGTATTTGAAAAATCTTCATGGGACCATTCATTCTGCAGAAAACAATATGCTTTTGACTTTTCCTTTCCCTTATGCAATTTTAGACATGGAAGGTAGAATACAGTGGTATAATCCTAAGTTTGAAAGCCTTGTATCCCAAAAACAAATTTTCCATCGAGAAATAGGGCATATTTTGCCTGAATTCGATGTGGTTCACTTTCCTACAGAGCCAGATGAAATTTGGGTCAAACATTTTGAATATAATGAACGTCATTATAAGGCCTTTACACAGCGGATGCTCCAAGCTGATGAAGAAGAAAAAGAAAGTTTATATATTCTTTATTTATTAGATGAAACCCAAAATATAGAATTAAAAGCCCAAAAGATTAGACAACAAACGTTAGTTAGCTTAATTTATATTGATAACTATGAAGAAGTGATGCAAAGTTTAGAAGAAGTAAGACGACCTCTTTTGGTTGCTTTAATTGATCGAAAATTAAATGCATTAGCTGGAGAAGTAGAAGGAATTATAAAAAAATTTGAACGGGATAAATACTTATTATTGTTTCCTCATCAGCATTTAAAATTATTAGAAGAAAGACGATTTGAAATTTTGGATATTGTGCGAGAGATTCATATAGGAAATGATTTACCTGTAACCTTAAGTATTGGCATTGGAGTAAAAGGGAAAGACCTACCTCAATCCATGGATTATGCTCGAGCAGCCATTGATTTAGCTTTAGGACGAGGTGGAGACCAAGCAGTCATTAAGAATACAGATAAATATTCTTTTTATGGTGGTAAAACTAAAGAAGTGGAGAAAAGCACCAGGGTCAAAGCAAGGATCAAAGCCTATGCCCTAAAAGAATTAATAGAAGAGTCAGAACGGGTCTTGATTATGGGGCATAAAGGACCTGATGTAGATTCTTTAGGAGCTGCTATGGGTGTTTATCGAGGAGCAACTCTTTTAAATAAGAAAGCACATATTGTATTAAATGAAACTACTACCTCCATTCAAGCCCTATATGATAAGTTAAAAGAATCTCAGGATTATGAGGAAGATTTATTTGTAAGTAGCGTTCAAGCCATTGGTCTTAGTGGAGAGAAAACACTATTAATTATTGTAGATGTTAACCGACCTAGTTACGTGGAATGTCCAGAGTTATTGGAGTTAAGCAAAAATATTGTTGTTTTTGATCACCATCGAACCAGTGTAGAATTTATTCAAAATGCAGTATTAAGTTATGTAGAGCCTTATGCATCTTCTACCTGTGAAATGATCACTGAGATTTTACAGTATATGGTAGACAAAGTAAAATTGAGACCATTAGAAGCAGATGCTCTTTTTGCTGGTATTACAGTAGATACTAAAAATTTTAGTATTAAAACGGGAGTACGAACTTTTGAAGCGGCAGCTTTTTTGCGGCGGCATGGAGCTGATAGTACGAGAGTAAAGATGTTTTTTCAAAACGATATGGCCTCCTATCGGGCACGAGCTTCTGCTGTTAAAGATGCAGAAATTTATCGTGATGATATTGCCATTTCACTCTGTCCTTCTGACATACCAAATCCAGCTTTGACAGCAGCTCAAGCGGCAGATGAATTGCTAAATATATCAGGAATTACGGCCTCTTTTGTCATGTCTTCCATGGATCACCAAGTCCTAATGAGTGCTCGATCGTTAGGTGATATAAATGTACAGTTGATCATGGAAAAATTAGGTGGAGGAGGACATTTAACCGTAGCAGGAGCACAGTTTAAAAATACAACCGTTGATGAAGTAAGACAACAATTAAAACAAGCAATCAAAGAATATCTAGAGGAGGAGAATAGAGGATGAAAGTAATTTTAATGCAAGACGTTAAAAAATTAGGCAATAAAGGTGATGTAGTCAATGTCAACGATGGGTATGCTAGAAACTTTTTACTACCTAGAAACTTAGCCGTAGAAGCAACCAAAGAAGCAATGAATGTAGTAAAAAGTGAAAAAAGAGCCCAAGCCCAAAAAGAACAAGAAGAATTAGACGAGGCACGTCAATTAGGAGAAGAATTGAAGGATAAAAAAGTCGTTATCTCAGTAAAAGCAGGAGAAGGAGGACGTCTTTTTGGATCTGTTACAACAAAGGATATTTCAGAAGCCATTGGTTCTCAATTAAAATACAAAATAGATCGAAAAAAAATCTTATTAGATGACCCTATTCGTACTCTAGGAAGTCATCAAGTTCCTATTAAACTACATGTAAAGGTA
>JAAYNZ010000066.1 GCA_012520595.1 Candidatus Epulonipiscium sp.
CCTTCCATATGGAAGTTACTGATGCTCCCTGCTCCAATAATACCTACATTTAATGTTTTCATAGGATCTCCCCCTATACTCTAATATTTTTTATAATATGAATTTAGTACTGCTTTTTTAGTACTACTTTCTTTTAATGATGGGACTTAATACATGTAATGAGTGAATCTTCGAAGGGAACATAAATTTTCTTTCTTTCAATGGAAGATTTATAAATCCCTTTAATAATTTCTAATGCTTTACGTCCTTCTACGCCATCAACAAAAACGGGAAGACTTTCTCGGACTGAACGATAAAAATCTTTGATTTGTGTGATATGGCTGCAGCCCCAATAACTAGGTCCTACAGATAGTCCATCATATCCATCGCGAATTTCATAGTATTCTTCGCCGTCTAAGTGTACCCATGCTAAATCTTGTTTGAGCCCTACTTTTCCTTTTTCTCCTACAATTTCGATTTCAATGGGTGCATCGTAGCTATAACAGTTACAAGCGTATAGTTGATAGAGGCAACCATTTTTGAACTGAATAAAGGCTTCGGCTACGTCTTCTACTTCTACAGCATGATGAGCTCGGTTGTCTACGGTTCCATCAATCCACTCTACATCATCACCAATGAGCCATTGTACCCGGTCAATGCTATGGATGGCTTGGTCAATGAGAACACCGCCACCTTCTTTGTCCCAGGTTCCTTTCCAGTCAGATTGGGAATAGTATTCGTCAGAACGGCTCCAGGATAAGTACGATCTTGCTGTTAATAATTTACCTAACTTTCCTTCTTGGATTAATTTCTTAATGTCCATACATCCTTTGACGTATCGAGTTTGAAAAATAATCCCTAGTTTTACCCCTTCTTCTTCTGCTACTTGGATCATGGCATCGGCATCTTGTAGGGTAATGGCCATAGGTTTTTCGATGAGAACGTTGATTTTATGACGCATAGCATCGGTTCCAATAATGGGATGAAGATTGTGAGGTGTTGCTAAATGCATTACATCAAGATCATATTGAAAACATTGTTTGTAATCTGTTAATACAACACAATTTTCAAACCCTTCTGCAAAAGCCTGTGCTCGATCTTCTTTTGGATCTACTGCACATACAACTTCTACTTGGTCTTTTAATTGGGAAAAGACTTCTTTGTACATTTGTGCAATTCTTCCACAGCCTATCATGGCTACTCTTAATTTTTTCATGATGTCGCACCCTCTTTTTTTTTATATTTATTTGGTTATTGAAATATTCAACAACCGATTTACGTTATACTTCTTAAAGATGTAAATAAAATTCATCTGTATCTTGATTATATGATAGATGCGAATAATTTTCATGTACAAACTTGCTATAAGTTAGCATAAAATTGCTTTTGATCTTTCTAAAAAAAGATAATAAAAAAACTCCTTTCAAAAGGAGTTTTTACATTAAAATATTTAAAAGTAAGGATAATAGGATAAAGATTAAGGCTCCTATTTTTGTGTATTTTTCAAAAGTACCTTCTAATGATCTGGCTTTATTTTTACCCCAATAGGATTCTGCTGCTCCTCCAATAGCACCGATTCCGGATGCTTTGCTTTCTTGCAGAAGAACGACCCAAATTAGTGCAATTCCAATTAATACATAAATTACTTGCATAATAATCGATAATGTTGCCACCTTTTCCACCTCCTACATTCAATGTTTTTATTCTAGCATAAAATAGGCTGTCCTTCAATCTTTTTATCAATTTTTTATACGATTATGATATAATTATATTGTTGGTCTACACCTAATATCCAAGGTGTTGCCACTGATAAACCATGATTACTCTTTATATGATAGTAGTGACTGATATATGTATTCATGATTCTCAATAATAAAGAGGTGTAAATAAATGAACAATGCTAAGGTAAATTATCAAAAGGTATTAGAAGAAACGCTTATCCAAATCAAAAAAGAAGGCCGTGTCCCCCGACTACTTTTGCATAGTTGTTGTGCACCTTGCAGCTCTTATGTGATTGAATATCTTTCTAATTATTTTTATATTACTGTATTTTATTATAATCCTAATATTGATGAAAAAGAGGAATATGAAAAACGAGCCAGAGAACAGCAAAAGTTTATTCAAATGATTCCAACCTCTTTTCCTGTCCAATTTGTAGAAGGGGAATATGATGTTGAAAATTTTTTGCATATGGCTGAGCCCTTAGCCAATGAACCAGAGGGAGGACGACGTTGTTTCGCATGCTACGGACTTCGACTAAAGAAAACAGCTGAATATGCCAAAGCTCATGGCTTTGATTATTTTACGACTACCTTGTCCATTAGCCCGTTAAAAAATGCCCAATTTCTTAATGAAATTGGTAAACAATTGCAAAATACTATTGGCATTCCTTATTTATTTTCCGATTTTAAAAAGAAAAATGGATACCAACGTTCTACTGTCTTGAGCAAAGAATTTGGATTGTATCGTCAAAATTATTGTGGATGTAGTTATTCAAAAAAAGACTGACAGCTATGGCTGTTCCTGGTTCATCAACTTATGCCATCTATTATGAATATCATCCTTTGATAGCTCCTAACATAATTCCTTTTACAAAATATTTTTGTAATATGGGTTATGGGATGATTTTGTTCATCTAATATATAGATATATCCCTCATAATCCTTTAAGGCATTTTGAAGAATGCTTTGTAAAGAATTTTGATCCATCAAAAATTAAACAATGTCATATACAAATTCGTTGCTAGATTTGTATTTATTAAGTTCTTTTACTGACTCTATTGAATCATATCTGTTATTCAAAATTTTATAGGGCTTTAAACTAGGATTGGAAATTTTCATTCATTAAAAGCCTAAAACACACTCTTTTTTTCTTTTTAAATCTCGAATGATAACAAAACCAACGATGGCCGCTGTAAGTCCTACGAGGCCGTTGCTAACCATCATAGCAATTCCCACACTTTCACTTCCTAAATTTGTAAACTTTTGTAATAGATAAAGGGTAGGGATTCGAAATAAGAATAATCGTATAAAATTAATAATTAAAGCTAATCTTGTATGCCCTAATCCATAGAGTAATCCCATAACAGAAGCTGAGACGGCTAAAGTAATAAAGGTATGTCGTTCATATTTGAAGATGTTTTTGATTTCTCTAGCAAAAGCAATATCCCCTTTTGCAAATAAACCAATGATGGGATCCATAAAAATACTCATCATGATAAATCCACCTAAAGCAATGACAACCGTAATGATTAATGTTTTCTTAAACCCATCGATGGCCCTTTCATAATTTTGATTTCCCATGTTTTGACTAATAATGGAGGCTTCCCCATCTTGAAACCCATTTCCTAAACCATTGATAATCCCTGCGATGTGATTGGATATATTAAGAGCTCCAATGACCATGACTCCATAAGCTCCACTCATGGAGTTTACAATAACCTTTCCAAAACTAAAAGCAAACCTCTCAAAAAAAATGGGAGTGGCTAAAAAAATAATGGGTTTTACAAAAACAAAGGACAAGTGAACTTCCTTTATCGATAAACGAAAAATATTATCCACTCGTAATAGATCATAAAAGGCAACAACCGTTAAGAAAAAATGAGATAGTAATGTGGCTATGGCCATGGCTGTAATACCCCAATGAAATACATAAATAAATAAAGCTGTTAAGGAAAGTTTAATTCCTATGACCATTAGGTTTAAATATAAAATAGCTTTTGTATTTCCTTTTGCTTTTTCCACTGCAATATACACATTGTTGATAAACATTGAAATAATGACAATAATCTCAATGGCAAAATAGGTGCTACCTATATCAATTAATTCTGCCGGTGTATTGGCAAATCGAAGGATCGGTTTTGTAAAAGGGACGATGGTAACAAGTACGAACAATCCGATGGCGAAGGCCATAAAAAATAGAGTATTTACATATTTTCTTGCTTTTTTTATATCTCCTGCACCATAACATCGGGCAACAATAATACCTCCACTAACAGACAAACCTGTTCCAATGGCTGTAAACATAATTTTGATTTGGGAAAGATAGGCTACTGCTGAAACTACTTCTGAGCTAATCTGTGAAGCCATAAGAGTATCCAAAACAGAAAACAAGTGGTTAAAACCATTATAAAGTGCTAAAGGGATGGAGATGGCAAGAACAACTTTCCACATATTGTCTTCCAATACAAATAAGCGTCTTTCACTTTCTTTTTTACTTAAAACATCATTCATTTTGCTCATCCTCATTCTAATTCTATATTGTGGATCATTATTATTACTACCTTTATTATACTTGAATAGGATGGCATATTCTGAACATATTTTGCTTTTTATTTTATTTTATATGTATATTTTGCTATTATTTCTTTGTATATTTTTTTATTTAACTGCTAACATTTGGCTATTTTATATAAATATGATAAAATATTAGATGTA
>JAAYNZ010000067.1 GCA_012520595.1 Candidatus Epulonipiscium sp.
AATTGTATAATATTATTCATAGAGAATATCCTCCTTTTTGTGATTTAGACGATTACATTATATCAAATTGAGGACTATTCTCTATATTTTTTTCTTTATTTGTCCAACAATTATTTTACACTAAGTTTCTATTTTAACAATTTTACTTTTTTATTTTTTAAGGAACTTCTTTTTTATATTGTATGTTTGCACCACTTTTAAAATTCTAATTTTTGTATAATAAAAGAGAATCAAGAAAATTTTTCTTGGTTCTCTTTTTCGTTTTTTAAAAGATTATTTTTCCATCATTTCTTTTACTTGAGTAACATCTTTGTCTCCTCTTCCGGAAAGATTTACGATAATTATTTGATCTTGAGATAAAGTTTTTGCTAGTTTCATAGCGTAAGCAACAGCATGAGAACTTTCAATAGCAGGAATAATACCTTCTAGTTTTGATAGAGCAAAAAAGGCTTTCATTGCTTCATCGTCTGTAATTGCTACATAATCTGCTCTACCAATTGATTTATAATAACTATGTTCAGGCCCTACACCGGGATAATCCAGGCCAGCAGCAATGGAATAAGCAGGTAAAGGTTCTCCTTGTTCATCTTGTAAAGTATAACATTTAAAGCCATGGATAATACCAACAGTTCCTTTTGAAATAGAAGCTGCGTGCTCCGTCGTATCTAGACCTTTGCCTGCTGGTTCGACTCCAATAATTTTAACTTCTTTATCCTCTACAAAGGGATGAAATAACCCGATGGCGTTACTACCTCCTCCAATACAAGCAATCACATAATCCGGTAATCGACCCTCTGCTTCTACGATCTGTTTTCGGGCTTCTTTTCCAATGATACTTTGAAACTCTCGAACCATGGTTGGGTATGGATGAGGCCCTACGGCAGATCCTAGTAAATAAAAGGTATCTTCTGCATTTTTAACAAAGTCTTCTAAAGCTGCATCCACAGCATCTTTTAAAGTAGCGGTTCCTGTCGTAACAGGTACAACTTTAGCCCCTAACATTTCCATACGAAAAACGTTAAGTTCTTGCCTTTGGGTATCTTTTTCCCCCATATAAATAACGCAGTCAAGTCCTAAAAGAGCACATACCGTAGCTGTTGCTACTCCATGTTGTCCTGCCCCTGTTTCTGCTACGATTCGTTTTTTATTCATTCGCTTAGCCAATAAGGCTTGCCCAATGGCATTATTAATCTTATGAGCTCCTGTATGATTTAAATCTTCTCGCTTTAAGAAGATTTTAGCACCACCTGTTTCTTCACTTAATCGTTGAGCATAATATAGGGGGTTTTCTCTCCCGATATATTGCTTTTGATAGTATTCTAACTCTCGTAAAAATTCTGGATCTTCCATACATTCATAAAACTTTTCTGCCACTTCATCTAAAACCTTTTTTAAAGGCTCTGGAACAAAGGCTCCCCCAAATTCACCAAAATAACCATCGCTTCTTTTCATATTCATTCTCTCCTTTTTATTTTTTATAGATTTTCATTCTCATGGTCTCGTTAACTTCTTGAATTTATAAAATAAAAAACCTCTATGCATAGTATAAATGCATAGAGGACGATTACTCGCGGTGCCACCTCAATTGGTTATAAACCCACTTTTTCAGATACAGATACAAATAAGTTTATTCTACATCGATATCCTATCTCTATAACGGGAGAAACCCGGGTACCCTACTCCTTTTTCAGTTCCCACTCGTAAGCCCATTCCATGTATTAGCCAATGCTGGACTCTCACCTACGCCAACTCTCTGTAATCTTTCAATACATGTACTCTTCTTACTCAACGTTTTTATTTTTTCAATTTTAAAATTATTATTATAATACTGTTTTATTTTTGTTTTGTCAAGACCTTTTTACATAAAAATCTCTAATTGACCCTAAGAAGAATCTGTGTTAGCTTATTAATAAAAGATAGAAACCAATAAGGAGGAAAAAAATGCGTCCAAAAAGATATCCCATTCGCCAACATATGCTGGATGTTTATGATCGACAAGCTCGGCAACTCCCACTGGAAGTAGGCTCTATGGAAAAATATCAAACTTGGAAAGCCAAAGTTCAAAAACGCTTATGGGAAATTTCCGGGCTCCAATGGATGGAAACTTGTGAACTAACCCCTCAAATTTTAGAAGAAGAACATTTTAGTGATCATACTCGAAAAAAAATTCTTATTCAAACTGAACCTAAGGTGTGGATGCCTTTCTACCTTCTCATTCCCCATGGTATCAAAGAGGATGAAAAGCGACCGGTCATCATCGCTCCTCACGGACATGGCTGTGGCGGAAAAGCAGGAGTTGTTAGCAATACAAATCAACCTCAAGTTAAAAAAGGAATCCTTCGCTATCATTGTGATTATGGATTACGATTGGTACAAAAGGGATATATTGTTTTTTGTCCTGACGCCCGTGGTTCAGGAGAAAGGATAGAGGATATATCTGTAAAAAACAATGAAAATGATCTTCTGATTTCTTCTTGTAATGACTTAAATTTGGCTGCCATTAGTTTAGGCCAATCATTACTTGGTATGATGACTTGGGATCTGATGCGTTTATTAGATTATGTAGAAACCGTTGATTTTTGTGATTCATCTAAAATCGCTTGTGTCGGTTTTTCTGGTGGTGGCCTCCAATGCTTATGGCTATCAGCTTTCGATGAAAGAATCAAATGTTCTTACATTAGTGGGTATTTTTATTCTTTTAAAAGTGCTCTTTTACACACCCATCGATGCGGTTGCAACTTTATCCCAAATCTATGGAAATATGTAGAGATAGGGGATATAGCTGCTCTCATTGCCCCCCGCCCTCTACTTATTGAAAGTGGTAGAGAGGATTCGCTCAATGGTACCATGGGCATAGAAAGTGTTACGGAACAAGTGAATATTACTAAAGAAGCATATCACTTATTTGGTAAAACTGAAAATATGCGCCATCATATTTTTGAAGGAGATCATGTGTTTCAAGGCGGTCCTTTGGTTTCTTTTTTACAAACTTGGTTATAGACTCTTCTTTTCATCCGATATAGATATACACGTTAAAAATCTAAAATTCCAGTAAGCTGATATATCACTCTCTTGCTCCATAATTGGCATATTTTCAACGATAAATAAATGGTAAGGAGGACTTTATGAAACAAAATATAATAAAATGGTTCATCTTTCTTGTTATGGTGTTCCTATTATCTTTCGTTTTAATCTTAGGATTGATCCTATTTGAAGGAAAAAACAGTGAAAATCTAGAAGTTGATTATATCATTGTCCTAGGGGCAAGACTTTATGGTGATGTACCCTCCCCTTCCTTAGCTGAACGACTGAAGACAGCTTGTGCTTATTTAAAAGAACACGAAAATGCTTCTGTGGTAGTTTCTGGTGGACAAGGTCCTGGAGAAACGATTACAGAAGCAGAGGCCATGAAAAGATATCTGAGCAACAAAGGCATTGATGAAAATCGAATTATAAGAGAAGATCAATCTACTAGTACCTTTGAAAACCTAAGGTTTAGCCTTACTAAAATTCAAGAAATAGACCCAAATGCAAACCCTGAAATCATTATTGTAAGTAATGACTTTCATCTGTTTCGGGCAAAAATGCTAGCAAGAAGACTAGGCGTTAAACCTTATGGGTTACCTGCCAAAACCCCTCCTACTAGCATGCTAAAATCCTATCTTCGTGAATATTTTGCTGTCCTTAAATCCTTTTTATTGGATCGATAACCCTTACTATACTCCTTTACTTTCTTCTACTCCTGGAACAAACTTGAAAATAACAGCTCCAATAATAAATAAAATGATGACACTAAATACACCTAAATTTGTTTTTCCTGTAATCTGAGCTACTAAACCAAGAAGGGTAGGCCCCATAACAGCTGCAAACTTTCCAAATATATCATAAAAACCAAAAAATTCATTGGCATTTTCTTTTGGGACTAGTTTACCATAATAAGAACGACTTAGAGCTTGAATACCACCTTGTGCTGTTCCTACTAACATGGCTAATATCCAAAAATCCAATGTTGTTTTTAAAAAAATGGCATAGATACAAATTAAGATATACGTAATAATCCCAACACTGATCATCTTTTTGGCACCATATTTCTGAGCCAACTTACCATAAATAATGGTACAAGGAAAAGCAACAAACTGTGTTGCTAATAACACAATAAGCAAATCCGTAGCACCAATCCCTAAGTCATATCCATAAGATGTTGCCATTTTAATAATGGTACCTACCCCATCAATATAGAAAAAATAAGCCAAGAGAAATAAAAACAAAGGCTTGTGTTTTTTTATATTCTTCATTGTATTGCCTAGTCTTTTGAAGCTTTTTATAACGATTTGGTCTTCTGGCTCAAGACCAAATATCTGATGAACATTTTTCATCATAGGGATGGTAAAGGCTCCCCACCAGAGGGCTGTAATCACAAAGGACAATCTAGAAGCATTTGTTACACTAAGTGGAATGATATTTTTTTGAGCTAGAATAATTAAAGCCATACAAATAATAAAGGGGATGGTGCTACCAATATAACCCCAAGCAAATCCATCCGTAGAGACTTTATGCATTCTTTCTTCCTCTGTCACATCCACTAAAAAAGCATCATAAAAAACATTTGCACCTGAAAATCCTATGGTTGTAATCACATAAAAAATAAGTAAAAGCATCCAATAATCGCTTGGTATCACCCCTAATAAAGCCGTACATATGACTCCTAGCATAAAAAATGTAGTAAAGAATTTCTTTTTATATCCTTTATAGTCTGCTATAGTCCCAAGAATTGGTGCCAGTAGAGCCAATAGTAACGTAGCAATGGAATTTGCATATCCCCAATAAGCTGTAGACGTCGCTTCACTCACTCCTGAACTGTGGACAGCGTTTTTAAAATATAGTGGTAAAATCGTTGAAGTTACCGTCATAGAATAGGCTGAATTGGCCCAGTCGTATAAAACCCAGCTTCTTTCTTTTTTTGATAGCCCTCTCATTCAAATACCCCCTCTATAAATCATTTACGTTAGGATTTCTTCTATTATTCTCCCTTCTGCCTGTTGTAAATTCACTCCTAATAAGGCTGCCATTGTAGGCCCTTCGTCTAATAAACTCATTTGATCCAAAACCACATTAGGTTTTATCCCTTGGCCTGAAATCATAAATACGGTTGTATAATCTGGTTTATACGGTGAATATCCATGGTTTGCTGTCATACTCCCTTTTTCTACAAATCCTTTTCCCCATTGAACCTCTCGAATCTGATCTGAAAAATAATAACCTACACTAGCCTCTAACATAAAAGCACAATGAGGATCCGCCCCTAAACTTTCTGCCTCCTCTCTTGAATATACTGTTTCAATCCCATTTTTTTGATCTTCGGCTACGTCGTGTAATAATTTTTCGACTTCTTTTTTTCGCTGCTTATTTTTTATGTAAATATAAGTTGAACCATCACAAGTTTTAGCAATGACTTCCCATTTATTTATGATTCCATCCTTAATATGTAGATATCCTTTCTGTTGAAAAAGGCTATTTAGATAAATGATTTTATTTGTATCGATAGAACCGTGATCCCCAAGAAGAATTAATGTACTTTCTTCATCCATCTTTTCTTTTTGAAGCGTTTTCATGATCTCTCCTAACCTTTGATCATGTCGCTCCAATGCCTCTTTGGCTTGTGTAGAATAAAAACCATAGCCATGTCTTTGGGTATCCAAATCTGTAAAATGAACCAAAGTCAAATCAGGCTTATATTCCTTTAAGGTATAGAGTAGGGATTGTTGTGTAAAATGATCTAATTCTGGCTGAGAAATTCCTTTTCTGATATGACCAAACATTTTATTTAACTTATATTGATACCTTGCTGTACCATTCAGTAATGATACGGATAACTGGGTTTGCCAAGGCCGATTTACGATAATCTCTGGCATATTGCATTGAATCCTTGACTTGGCCGTAACAGGCCATAATAATGCAGCTACTTTTAAACCCTGATCAATGGCTTGATCATACAAGGTTTCTCCTTTAATGTATTTCCGTTGCCAATACCAATCTGGTTTTTTTCGATGGGGCTGTAATAGAGTATTACTAACGATACCATGATCTTTTGGATATCGACCTGTAATAATACTGGCATGAGCAGGGTAGGTCAATGTTGGATAGATAGAAGTAACCTTTTTGCAATAAGAAGCCTTTTGTAAAAAAGACTGAAAATGGGGTAGATGACTAATATAATCAAAATCAAGGGTGGATAGTCCATCAAAGGAAATAACAATAAGATGTTTTGTTTTTCTTTTCATGATATCCACCCCCAATTATCTATAATACTCTCATTATAATATATATTTGTAAAATTAGATACCTATTTGTGTAAATTATATGTTATCTTTGTAAGTATCTTTTGATTTCTTCTACAGATGCTACTTTCCCCATGATCTTTACTTGTTCATCTACTACCAAAGCAGGAGTTGACATCACTCCATAAGCAGCAATATCTTTAAAATCAGTAACCTTTTCTATCACCGCTTCGATCCCTAATTCCTTTACCGCCTTTGTTACATTGTTTTGTAATTTTTTACAACTAGCACATCCTGAACCTAAAATTTTAATTACCATAGTATATTCCTCCTTTATTTTTATCTGTATTTTTATATGAATAAAATTGAAAATGCATTAAATGTATAGCCAATAATAAGAATACCAACAGTCACAATAAATACAAATAAGGCTAACAATTTTGGCTTAATCACTTTACTTAACATAATTATGGAAGGAAGGGAAAGAGTCGTAACCCCCATCATGAAAGCTAATACAGTACCTATGCCTACTCCTTTCGCTACCAAAGCTTCTGCAATAGGAATGGTACCAAAAATATCTGCATAAATAGGAATACCAACCAACGTAGCCAGTAAGACAGCAAAAGGATTGTTTCCTCCTACTATTTTCTCAATAAAAGATTGAGGAATCCAATTATGGATGGCTGCTCCAATACCTACTCCTAATAAAATATAAAGCCAAACCTTATGGATAATCTCTCGAACCTGGTTTTTAGCAAAATCAATTCGTTCCTTACGATTCATCTCTTGTATCTCTGTCTCTACCTTCTGAGCTACCCATACATAATCTTCAACATATTTTTCCATTTTTAATCGATCAATGATAATTCCTCCTAGAACAGCTAAAACTAAGCCTACGATTACATAAGCAATAGCAATCTTAGGACCAAAAAAGGACATCAGCAATAACAAGGAGGCCAAATCCACCATGGGTGATGAAATCAAAAAGGAAAACGTTACACCTAAGGGCAAACCGGCCGATGTAAAACCAATAAAAAGAGGAATGCTTGAACAGCTACAAAAAGGGGTTACAGTACCTAATAAAGCACCTAGAATCATTCCTCTGACTCCCTTAATTCCATTTAATTTTTTCTTAGTTTTTTCTGGTGGAAAGTAACTTTGGATATAAGAAATCCCAAAAATCAATACAGACAAAAGAATAAAAATTTTAATCGTATCATAAATAAAAAAGTGAATACTACCCCCTAACCGATCATCGATGGATAAACCAAATCCCTTCTCTACTACGAAACGTACCCCTTCCCAAAGCCATGTCATCTTTAACATTTGGTCATTGAGAAATCTAAAAAATCCATTAACTATATTCATTCCCTAGATCCTCCTTCTAATGATTTTATAAATGAATAATACCCTCCTGAATCCGTGCTGCTAATTTTTTTACTTTCTCTTCAATAAGCAAAGCCGTTTTTTTAAATTCTTCTTCTCCTTTGCCTGTAGGATCTTCTAATCCCCAATCCTCCTCATATTTGGAAGACAAATAAGGGCAAACCACATTGCATCCCATCTTGATCACAATATCAACAGCAGGAACATCAGTGATCAACTTGGAATATTGGGTTGTATTCATATCAAATTGATATAAATCCTTTATGATTTTAACAGCATCTTGATTGATTTTTGGCTTTGTTTCTGTACCTGCAGAATAAGATTCAAAAACATCTGCCGCAAATAATTTTCCTAAAGCTTCTGCCATCTGGGATCGACATGAATTATGAACACAAATAAAAGCTACTTTGGGTTTCATTCTATTCCCCTCCTATTCATCAATTTATTGCATAAAACAACTCTTTTTTCCCTTTAAATCATCACAAGAAAGGCCACTTTTCCTGTATTGATGTAGCCTTTCTCTATCCATCGTATAACGTCCTTTTTGAATGTCTTTATGACCGATTATTTCCTCAATAAAAGGATACTCCTTTAACGTATTTTCATTGATCTTGTAATAAACATATTGGGCTTGCTTATCAAACTCCACTATCTTTGCTTGGGTTAATCGGTTTAAGTGCCTAGATGCATTAGACTGATTGATCTCAAGAATAGTTTCTAATTCACAAACACATAATTCCTCCTGTCGCAATACGTTTAACATACGTAATCGAGTCTCATCCGATAATGCTTTTAGAATTTGTAAAAGATCCACTTTATCACCTCTATATGATTATATTCGATTATACTCATATAATATGCTTTCTACTCTTTTTTGTCAACAATCTTTTCTTTCATACTACTGGAATAAATAAAATGATAGGATGTAAGGATGGTATCTGCAATGACATCTTTTAACTTTAAGGCTTCAACTGCAGTATTTTCTTCTTTTGGAAAACGCAACATAACTTTTGTACTACTTTCAAGACTACTTTCGATGTGTAAGCCATAGGGTTCACCCTATTATGTAAAATTGTCCACATAAAAAAAAAGAATAAAAAACAAATAAGAGATAATCTTCTGTTTCTTCCTGTATAGGAGTCGAAGAAGTAAATGAAAAAGCTGATTCGCTTGGGCTTAAATAATTCTGATAGGACTGCTCCCCTAATAAACAAGTAGAGCAGTCCTATTAAAAACTATAAAATAAACTGGTTAACCATCTGAGAAAGATTTTTAGATAAATCATTTAGCTTTTCTACTGCCATTTCAATTGTCTGTACACTTACCAACTGTTGTTCTGTTAATATCGTTACTTCTTGGGAGTTGGCATACGTTTGTTCAAAGACACCTGAAATATTCTCTATCATCTCTACATTATTTTCTGTCCTTTTTGCAACTTCCAGCACTTGTTCTGTAACAATACTAATATATTCTGCCATTCTTCCCATTTTCGTACCCACTTCTGCTAAAGCTATATTCGTTTCTTTTACAGCTTGATCCTGCTGCATCACAATCTCCTGACCTTTAACCATGTACCGAACCACATCTTTGATCTGATCCAACATCTCATCAATAACTTTGTTAATGGAATGAGTCTGATTTTCAGATTGTATGGCTAACTTTCGTATCTCATCAGCCACTACCGCAAAACCCTTTCCCGCTTCTCCAGCCCTTGCAGATTCGATAGCTGCATTCAAGGAAAGTAAATTGGTTTGTTCTGAAATGGATTGAATAATCGATGTAACTGTAAAAATTTCTTTGGATTGCTTTTCAAGAACTTGAACCTGTTCATGAATCCAATGAAAAGTTTCCATGGTTTCGTCCGATTTAACCGTTAAATCCTTTGTCGCCTTATCTCCTCTTTCTACACTAGCTTTAACTTCTTCCGTAATCTTATTCATATGGCTCGTTGTATCCTTTGTATGGTTGGTAGACTTTGATATTAATTGCATGGCAAATGTACCTTTTTCTATATCCGCAGCAAGAGATTGGGTTCCATATATAATTTCATTAATAGCTCGAACTACTTCTTCTGAGTGACAAGCAGTTTGATCGATTCCCTGTCTTGTATCTTGAATGGCTGTATGAAGAACCTCTGTTGTATGTTTAATATTAAAAGTCAAGTCTCTTAGAGTATGAATCATTTCATTAAACCCATGAGTTAACACACCAATCTCATCTTTCTTTTTAACTTGAATTGGATTTATATTTAAATTGCCTTTCCGCACTTCTTCCATTGCTTTAGATAATAATACGATGGGTTTCATTTGTCTTGTCATCATGATATATACAACAACAGCAGCACCAAATAACACGAAGCATCCAACCATTAACAAAGTCCAAAATGCCGTTTGTTGTGCACCAATAAATTCGTCATAGACGCCAGACATAGCAACGAATATATCCCAATCCTGATGGTATGTATAGTAAGTAAATTTTTGTTGTTCCTCCCACACATAGGAAACCATAGCAACTTTCGCACGACCATATCCATTATTATTTACATCCTCTTTACGGACCATTATCTCCTGTATAAAGTCATGCCCCGTAGCATCCTTTCCCACTAATTCCTTCTGGGGATGCATCATAACTCTACCATCACCAGTAAGTATAAAACCGTATCCTGTAATACCAATCACCCGATTAGAAAGATATGTTCTAAATTTTTCTTGTGCCTCTTCTTCTGATCCTGCTACCTCTCTAAAGCCTTCCATGATTCCCATAAGGCTTGCTGTTTGTTGAACCATTTGAGTGGATAATATTTTGTCACTTTGTTTTACCGTTGTATAATAACTTGGAATGCCTACTCCTAAGATGGTAACAAAGATGAGCAACAATGTAGTCAACACCATTTTGTTACTGACTTTTTTCACATCGATCCTCCTCATCTGTTAAAAATTCATCCCCCCACTTATAGAAGATGGGAGGATCCTTACAAAGAGAGGTTCAATTAAAGATATATAAGGATATAACAGATATTATTTTTTATTTCTCGTTGCTACGTCAAATATTACTGCAGCTACCAGTACAATACCTTTAATCATATACTGATAAGAGATTCCTACCCCCATAAGATTCATCCCACTTGTTAAAGCACTCATAACGAAAGCCCCAACAATGGATCCTGTAACTCGACCTACTCCACCGGCTGCAGATACCCCCCCCACATAGGCTGCTGCGATAGCATCCAGTTCAAATGCATTTCCTGCTGTTGTGGTTGCTGATTGTAGTCGAGCCGTATAAAGAATACCTGATAATGCAGCCAGCATACTCATGGATCCAAATACAATATATGTGATTTTATTTACATCAATACCACTTAATTTTGCTGCCTCTGGATTTCCGCCTACTGCATAGATATGCCTTCCTACTACAGTTTTGGTTGTAATAAAATGATAGATGCCTACAACGAAAATAACCACTACAACGGTCCAAGATAATCCATTATAATTAGCAAGGATCCAAGTAATATAAGCAATGACAGCAGATATCAGAATAATCTTGGCAATTAACATATTGGGTGAAATAACATCAAAATCATATTGTTGTTTATTTCGTCTTGCCTTTAACTCACCCCAAATAAAAAACCCAATGGTCACTACCCCCAAAATAAGAGTGAGAATATGGATATCTCCTCCCTGAACAATATCTGGTATAAATCCATTCCCTATGGCATTAAATCTTTCATTATTTACAATAATTGTACCTGTTCCTTCTGTTACTTGTAATAGGGCTCCTCGAAAAATAAGCATACCAGCAAGGGATACAACAAAGGAGGGAATCGTAAGTTTTGCAATTAAAAGTCCATTAAACAACCCAATCAGTAATCCTAAAACAAGAATAACAGGAATCGTAAGGATTACAGGGATCCCCATTCGAGTTAACATAATGGCTGCCACTGCCCCTAAAAAACCAGCTACAAAACCAACGGATAAATCAATGTGTCTAATTACGATAACCAATGTCATTCCAACTGCCAATACGGCAACATATCCTGTCTGGTTAATGAGGTTGCTGATATTTCTTGATGACATAAATAACCCATCTGTGGCAATCGAAAAAATAAGCATGATAAAAATCAGTGCAATATACATACCATATTCACGAATATTTTGCTTAAATAACTGCTGTATGTCTTTGAAAAAATTCATTGTCACTCCTCCTTCGTCGCCATTTCCATAATTTTTTCTTGGGTGGCATCTTCGATTGATAGTTCACCCGTTATTCTACCTTCGGATACCACATAAATTCGATCACTCATGCCTAATATTTCTGGTAATTCGGAAGATATCATAAGAATACTCATACCTTGCCTTACTAGCTCATTCATAAACATATATATTTCGTATTTGGCACCTACATCAATCCCACGAGTAGGCTCGTCAAGAATAAGAATATTGGGTTTTGCAAATAACCATTTGGCCAAAGAAACTTTTTGTTGATTTCCACCACTAAGATTTCCTACGACTTGCTCGATATTAGGAGCCTTGATATTTAACGTTTCTTTATACTGGTTGGCCATTTTTATCTCTTTGTTTTGATTAATTACATTTCTAGATGCTACAGCCTGTAAATTAGAGATGGAAATATTCTCTTTTATATTCTGTATAAGGATCAAACCATCCCCTTTTCGATCTTCCGTTACATAAGCAATGCCCGACTTAATCGCATCTCTAGGATGCTTCAAAAAACTCTTTTGCCCATTAATAAATAGCTCACCTTTTAGGTTGTATTCTCTTGCATTTCCAAAAATACTCTGTGCAAGTTCTGTTCGACCTGCCCCCATAAGTCCTGCTAGACCTACAATCTCTCCTTTTTTCACTTTTAAATGGATATCCTTTAAAACTTGTCTTCCGAGTTTGGGATCATAAGCACTCCAATTTTTAAGTTCTAATACAACGTCTTCTCCGTGAGTAAAGCCTCTTTTAGGATAAATATTGTTAATTTCCCGACCTACCATCTGTTTAATAATTACGTTTTCACTGATTTCTCCTTGCTCCTTATGCAAAGAGCAAATGGTTTGCCCATCTCGTAAAACAGTAACCGTATCTGCAATAGCAATAACTTCTTTCAATTTATGAGAAATCATAATGGAAGTAATGCCTTGTTTTTTTAGTTCTTTTAAAAGAAAAAGGAGATGCTCACTATCATCTTCATTTAAGGCTGCTGTCGGCTCATCTAAAATTAGTAGTTTTACATCTTTACTTAATGCTTTTGCAATTTCTACTAATTGCTGTTTCCCTACACCTAAATCTTTTATTTTTGTTTTAGGATGAACGTTCAATCCTACTTTTTTAAGTATCTTCATTGATTTTGCTATCGTAGCATTCCAATTAATGATGGATCCCTTCTTGATTTCATGTCCTAAATAAATGTTTTCATATACAGATAACTCAGGGATCAGCGCTAATTCTTGATAGATAATGGCAATACCTACTTTTTCGCTATCTTTGACACTGGTAAACTCTTGTATCTCTCCGTTAAAAAGGATATCTCCACTATACTCACCATATTGATAAACACCACTTAAAACTTTCATTAACGTGGATTTTCCCGCTCCATTTTCTCCTACAAGACAGTGTATTTCACCCTCTTTTACTTTAAAACTTACATTATCTAAGGCTTTCACTCCTGGGAATTCTTTTGTAATGTTTCTCATTTCCAATAAATATTTTTCCATGGCTACGTATCACCCCTTTATTTCTAGATTTTAGAATAGTCAGGAAAATTTAATATTTCTCCTGACTATTCCA
>JAAYNZ010000006.1 GCA_012520595.1 Candidatus Epulonipiscium sp.
AGAAGCTTCTTTTAGTATGGCATAATAGGCTTGGATCACATCTTTGGGAGACTGAAAGAGAATGTGGATGTACGGTGGTTTTTCCGTACTATTTATAAAGTCTTCAAAAGAATACTTTAATCGTAAAGCGGATTGTTTAGAAGGACGTTGAAATCGTTCTTCGTCCTCACGTTTTCCAGTGATCTTAAAGACGGGTTGTAAGTGTTCTTTTTTTGATATGCGATAAGTGTGTATGCTTCCGCCCATGAAAGTAGGAACTGTTTTATTTCTGAATAGAGTAAATAAAACCATTGCAATGAGCCATAATAAAAATAATCCTATCAAAGGCTTTTTACATTTATTGAGAGAAATAACCATCTTTCCATTCACCTCCAAAAGGTAGTCAGGGACTTATAAACAGAGGGTAGATACTATATCATATTGGAAATAGGAAAGCAGTATGCAAATAAAATACAGCTCCTATTCTTTTTTTGAAAGGATAGGAGCTGTATTTTTTTAAAGAGATTATTTTATTGCATCAATCTGTCAATAAAGGATTGAGACACATAAGTTTTATGGTTATGAAGAAGGGGAGCTTGTTCAAATTGGCCTAAGCTACGATTATAAGCATATGTTTTTTCCCCAATGGTCATTAGAAAACTAGAAGCTTGGAGCCTTAATTCAACTTGTTGTGTGTCTCCCATCCAAGATACTTCATATCCAAGGTATTCGGCTACTTTTCGAAGCGGAATCATTTTGTTACCTTCAACCATAATAAAATCATCAGCGATAATGGTATCTATATTTTCCATGGTTTCTTTTAGGGTCTGTTCTTCTTGTGCCAACAAAATCACTTTTTGAGGGGTGGTTTGGGCAGGAATGCTTCGGGTGGTGATGTCATAGAATACCAAAAGTTCTTGATTGACCAAATCTTCTTTTGTTTTTGGATTGCCTTGTTGATCGAAGATTTGAGTTTCTTCAGCAATGTTTAATTGTAGTGTATTGTTTAAGTTAATCAGATTCTCGTTAAAAAAGGCAAGTTCTGTAAAACCAATTGAGCCTTCTTTTTCTACGATAAAAATAGGTGCAAAGGTCATTGGAGGCATGCTTAATGCCATGGGTTGATCTTTTCTGTAATATACCTTTACGGTATCACCAATTTGCAAAGATGTAATGGCTACTTTTTCGCCTCTTTGATCCAAGAGTAAAGTATCACTGCTGACACCAAACTGAATACCACTATATTCTTCATCACTGTCAGAAACAAGAGCGAAAATACTTCCTTCGTGACCTTGTCTTATATCCTTAATTTGGCCTGCCAATAAAATGTAATTTTCTCTTTCATCTTGTCTTTCCATTTCTAAGACACTGTGCTCATTGGCTATGCGAATTTCTTCACCAATTTTTTCAGCAAAAGAAGAAACTGTTGGTATACTTGCGGCGATGATAGCAGCCATTGTAATGGGAATTATATGTTTTAATTTTTTATTCATTATATCCATCCTTTCTTTTTATGAATATTTTACATGGATCTATTTCTTTAGACGGAATCAAATTAAAAAAGTTCCATAAGATTAGAACAATCTTATCTAAA
The DNA here is from genome assembly GCA_012520595.1 of Candidatus Epulonipiscium sp. GTDB lineage: Bacteria > Bacillota > Clostridia > Lachnospirales > JAAYNZ01 > JAAYNZ01. Next base: position 1,574 of record JAAYNZ010000006.1, read on the forward strand.
AAATATGATTACAGCTTTTTTCTGTTTTTATTTGCAATATTTTCTTTGAGATAGTAAAATAGAAAAGAATATAAGATAGTTATTCACAAAATTAAACTAAGAGCCTATATATAATAACAATGGATCAAGATATAAATGTAAAAAGAAACTCTATATGGATAAAATAATGTGCATCAGACAATAAAAAAATAAAGGAGAGGATAATTCAATGGAAATAAAAATAATAAAATCTTTGGATCAAAGTTGCGATACGAGAGTAATAGGCTTATACGAAGATGAAACGTATTCTTTTGAAGATGAAGAAATACAAGAAATGGTGCATTATCTTACAAAAGTAGAAGAATTTAAATGGGAGTTTGGTAAAGTAGAGTCTTTTATTTTACCTAGAGAAGCAAAACCCAATAAGTTTATTCTTATCGGTCTTGGGAAAAAAGAAGATTTCACATTAGAAAAGCTAAGAAAAGTGGTAGCAAAGGTAATAAAAGAAGGAAATCGACTCAAAGCAAAATGCATTCTTCTAGAGCCTATGGGAATTAGTAAAGTTATTTCTGTGGAAACAAGTACTCGGATTATAGCAGAAATTTCGATCCTAGCTAATTATAAATTTGATCGCTATCAAGCGGATAAAAAGGAAAATAGTATTCAAGAAATTCATATCTGGTGTAGAGAAGAAAATTATTTAGAAGCCATGGAAATATCTTGCCAAGAGGGAAGGATTTTAGGGGAAGCAACGGTATTTGCTAGGGATCTTGTTAACGAACCTGCCAATGTATTGCTTCCTATTGAGTTGGCGAATCAAGCTAAGGCAACGGGAGAAAAATATGGTTTTGAAGTAGAAGTATTTGATGAAGATCAGATTCAAGAATTGGGCATGGAAGCGTATCTTTCTGTAGCCAGGGCATCAGAAAATCCGCCAAGATTAATTGTGATGCGTTATTTTGGGGATCCTGCAAATCAGGAAGAAAGGATTGGTTTGATAGGAAAAGGACTTACTTATGATAGTGGCGGCTTATGCATCAAACCTCCTAAAGGCATGATTGATATGAAAAGTGATATGGGAGGAGCCGCTGCTGTTATTGGTGCCATGGCTGCCATTGCACAAATGAAATTACAAGTGAATGTAGTTGGAGTTGTAGCCGCTTGTGAAAATATGATTTCAGGAAATGCTTATCGAACAGGAGATATCATAGGCTCTATGGCAGGAAAAACAATTTTTATTGGCAGTACAGATGCAGAAGGAAGACTGACCTTAGTGGATGCCGTTCATTATGCCATAGAAAAAGAAAAGGTAAGTAAGATCTGTGATATTGCTACTTTAACAGGGGCTGCAGGTTATGCTTTAGGAAATGTAGCGACTCCCGTACTTTCTAACAATGATGTATTTTTTAATCAGTTGCAAGAAGCATCCGACCAAACAGGAGAAAAGATATGGAGACTCCCTTGTTTTGAAGAATACAAAGAGTTATTAAAATCCAATGTAGCCGACTTAACCAATTCAGCTGGAAATCCAGGAACCATTACTGCAGGGTTATTTATTGGTGAATTTGTTCAAGAGAAACCTTGGATTCATATGGATGTTGCTTATACAGCATGGGCAGATAAAGCATCAGATTATAGTGTGGAAGGTGGAACAGGAGGAGGAGTAAGAACTCTCTACTATCTTGTAAAAAATGAAAGTAAAATAAAATAAAGATTCAAAGATAAAAAACAAGAACATCATCCACTTTAAGGATTGATGTTCTTGTTTTTTATAAATTTTTGTTTTAGTTCATCTTAGGTAACCAATCTTCATGAGCTTCAATGAGATCATCACATAAAGCTTTAATATCATCAATGGATAATTCAGCAGAGGTATGAGGATCTAACATGGCTGCATGATAAATATGTTCCTTTTTCAAAGTCAAAGCAGCTTCAATGGTTAGTAATTGAACATTGATATTTGTTTGATTTAGGGCGGCTAATTGAGGGGGTAAGTTGCCTACATAACAAGGGGTAATTCCACTTCGATCTACCAAACAAGGAACCTCTACACAAGCTTCTGCTGGAAGATTAGGAATAAGCCCTGTATTCATGACATTTCCGCCAATTTTATAAGG
>JAAYNZ010000068.1 GCA_012520595.1 Candidatus Epulonipiscium sp.
AATTACGTACTCGATTTCCCCTCACCCGTAATACTTCAGGATATTTAGCTGATAACCAGGCAGGTCTCGCTCCACTGGGAGTCGCTAACACCACATAACCATTAATCTTATGCATATTATCCATAATTTTATCAAGCCATTCAAAATTATATTTTCCTTCTTCCGGTTCTAATGTGACCCAAGAAAACATACCTACTGACACTACATTGCAATGTGCTAATGTCATTAATCTCATATCCTCTTCCCATATACCAGGGATATGTCGCCATTGTTCTGGATTATAATCTGCCCCATGAAGCATATGAGGACATTTAGGATGAATAGGGCCATAAGTATTTTTCATATCTTCCACCTCTTTTTTATATTTAGTCATTAATACACTTACAATAAATCCTCTTTTATTTGATCCCTTATTTAAAAAACTTTAATCTTTAATTGCCCCTGCTGCAATATCAGAAATAAATTGCTTACTAAAAGTAAGGAAAATTGCAATTAAAGGAATGGTTGCTAGCAAAGTTCCTGTCATTACCATGGCATAATCCGTATCCTTATGAACACCATTTAATTGAGCTAAGGCCACTTGAATCACATACTTCTTAGGATCACTAATAACCACCATGGGCCAAAGATAATTATTCCAAGCACCCATAAAAGTAAAAATAGCAAGAAAAGCAATGGCTGGTTTTAAAATAGGTAATCCAATATTCCAATAAAGTCGAAAATTACCACAACCATCAATGCGGCCTGAATGTAATAAATCATCATGAATGGCTCCTTCTGTATACTGTTTTACCCAAAAAATTCCAAAGGCATTCGCAATGCTAGGAATAATTAACGCCTTAAAACTTTGTACCCAGCCTATTTTTTGCATAATAATAAAAGAAGGAACCAAAGATAATTGTGACGGAATCATCATCGTAGCCATTAATACACTAAACAAAATCTTCTTTCCTGGAAATTCAAACTTAGCAAAAAAGAAACCAGCCATGGAACAAAAAAAGATAACACAAAGCGTCGTCGCCGTTGCTACAAAAATAGTATTCATAAAACTACCCCAAAAATCAATTGTTTTGAATAAATTCTGCATATTATTAAATAACTGCTTTCCAGGAACTAATATTGGAGGAAATCTCATAAAATCTGTGGTGGTTCTTGTAGCTGTTACGATCAACCAGTAAAAAGGAAATAAGGAAATAATACCTCCTATCATTAAAAGAAAATGAATGATCACTTTCCATATTGAAAATTTTCTTTCCATCCTTCATACCTCCTTTTTTTATCCTGTTATAAATTTTTTATTTTGTTTTTAATCTGCTTGCCGACGAACAACTAGCCAATTAATTATAGAAAAAACCGCTATAATAAAGAATAAACCCCATGAAATGGTTGCTGCATAACCGAAAGAATGTTTTACAAAAGCTTGACGGTATAAATAAAGAACAATGGTCATTCCGCCTCCCCCTGGCCCTCCTCCATCTCCTATTAATACTTGAGGTTCTGTAAACAACTGTAACCCCCCAATGGTAGACGTAATGACAGTAAAAATAATTACTGGATTTAAAAGAGGAATCGTAATCTTAAAGAAAGTTTGAACACCTGTCGCTCCATCAATTTTTGCTGCTTCATATAAATTGGTGGGAATTTTTTGAAGTCCAGCTAAATAAATAATCGCATTGTATCCTGTCCATCTCCATACCACCATTGAAGAAATCGCTACCTGAAGCCATTTAGGTACCTTTAACCATTCAATAGGACTAAGTCCTAACTTTGTTAAGAAATAATTCAATAAACCATATTTATTGCCAAATAAAGTAGCAAACACAATGGCTACCGCAACAACAGAAGTTACATTAGGCAGAAAATACAAAACTCGGTAAACTTCTCGCCCTTTAATAAATTTGGAATTAATTAAAAAAGCAATGATTAATGCAAAAACAAGCATGGGAACCGTTGATTCAAACCATATGATAAATGTGTTTAAAATCGATTTCCAAAAATCTATATCTTTTAACATCATCTGAAATTGACTCAAACCTACAAATTGTGGTTCACTAATTCCGTCCCATTTCTGAAAAGATAGAACAATAGAATAAAGAATAGGAAAAAGGCCAAATATTAAGAACAGAATATAAAAAGGTGATATGTATAAATAAATTGATTTATTTTTCTTTATTTCCAACCACGTATTAGAAACATTTCTTGTCTTTTTACGATTCGTACATCCCTTAACAACTGCTTGTTTATACATACGATCTGTCCCCTCCCTTTCTATTAAAGACTTCTCCAACAAATGATTTCTTATCATTTGTTGGAGATAAACTATTTTTACCTAGTTAATTCTGCTTTGCATTTTTCTACAGCATCTTTCCAAGCTTTTTCCGGATCTTTATTTTGCTCTGCAACTAGTTTTAGTTGTTCTACAAAATTATCCTGAAATGCATCTGATTTTATACCGATATAAACAACTGGAATATTGGATGCCGCTTTTGAAAATATACGATTTGTCTCTTGCCCTCCAAAAAAATCTTCCTTAAAATAAATACTCTCATCCTCAAAAGCCTTTGGAGTTGAAGGAAATAAATCAATAGTCTTTAATTGAACCACATTATTTTCCGACATTGTTAACCAATGAATAATATCCCAACATTCTTTCACATGTTTTGTAGATTTAGGAATAGAAATAAAAGATCCACCATTATTCCCCGGTCCTCCTGGCATATCAGCCACTCTCCATGTACCTGCTGTATCTGGTGCTGCATCTTTAATGATTTTCTTCATCCACACCGCCCCATTAAAAGAAGCAATATCTCCATTATTCATAGCCGCATTCCACTCAGGTGTCCAATTATCCACACCATAAATCAAGCCTTCTTGGTAGGCTTTTACTGCCAAATCAAAACATTCTTTCACATGATCTTGATCGCCAATAAATTGATTGTTTTCATCTAAATATAATTGATCTTGTTGGCTTAAAGAATAAATAAAAATCCGACCTATGTTTTCAAACATTTTTGCATCTGTTTTCTCAACTATTTTTTCCCCTGCTTGAAACAAATCTTCCCATGTTTTTATTTGTTCTCCCACTTTTTCTGGATCTGCAGGAAGACCCGCTTGTTCAAACAAATCCGCTCGATAGAAAAAAGCTGTTGGACCTGTGTCCAAAGGAAGGGCTATTAGGTTATTTTTATCTGGTGTTAAAGCCATACTCCACTTCCAGTTTAAAAATCGATCTTCTATTTCCCCTGCATTGCAAGGTTCCTCTAAAAGATTAACAAATTTATCTGGATTCGAAAGAAGATCTCCAACCCAATCATTAAGACATAAGATATCTGGTAAACCTGATCCAGCTGCAATGGTAGTAATTACTTTAACTTTAAAATCTCCACCTATCTTTTCTGGCATTAAGTTCACTTCTGGAAACTTTTCATTCACTTGTTCTAATAAATCATCATCTAAAGCACGATTCCAATACCATAAGGATAAATCAATTTTGCCACTATTCTTGTTTGCTTGGGATGTCTTTTCTCCACAACCTGTAAGCACCATACTAAGAACTAAGACAACTAAAAATACCATTCGCTTTTTCATCTACCTACTCCTCCTTTACATGAAGCCAACTTTTTTAAAATACTTTTGCAAAATCACTCTTTTTTAAAAATAATGAGATTGATTGCAATAACAACTTAAAATTGCTATACTGGTTTTAATAATAATTTCACAAAAATACTTTTTGCAAAGAGGCTTATCAATGCATTTATACTTTGCTTTTCTTGGTTGCATCATTATTGTATAGTCATTTTTATCTTTTTTAAATATAACATTCTTAATATTTTGTATAGTTTTCTATACTTTTCAAGCATTATTATTTTATAGATAGGAGGATTAAAATGAATACTATAAAAGTTTTATTAATCGATGATGATGCATTAGTACTGGATGATTTACGTACTTTAATTCAATGGGAGTATTATGGGTTTACTATCATAGGTGAAGCAAAAAATGGCAAAGAAGGACTTAAAATATTTTATCAACAACAACCTGATCTCATTATTGTAGATATTTACATGCCCATTCTAAACGGATTGGAATTTTGTCAACAAGTCATGAAAGAAAAAAATCCACCTAAAATCATTTTATTAACTGCATATAAAGACTTTGAATATGCTAAACAAGGCATCAGACTAGGAGTGTCTAATTATTTATTAAAACATGAAATTGACGAAAAAACTTTAACCACTGAATTACTTAAAGTTAAAAAAGATTTGCTTCACAAAAATAATAATAATAAAATCATCCAACGCCAAATATTTTCTCAACTTGTCACACAACCATTTTCCACCTTTAACCATTCATTCCCCCCCTCACAATGGGGCCCTAACTTAAATCACTCTGGAAACATGGTATTATTTTTATTGCAAATAGACTCTCCTTTTTTTCTTATGGAATCTCTTTTAAAAAAGATTATTTTATATCCTCCAATGTCTACAATTTCTTGCATTGAACTTTTATTAAATAGAAATCCTTTTCCACAAATGATTCAAGAAATTCAATATATTCCTTTAAATGAATTACAATCTGTTGTACTATTATTTTTTAAAAACAATATTTTTAGTGAACAAAACATTCGTACTCTCGCCTATGATTATGCTTTATCGATACAACAAAAATTCAAACAAAATAATGTTTCTACCCTATCCATCGTTCTTTCTAATCCACTACACTCTTTACAAGAAATTCATCCTATCTTCAATCGAACTGTAGAAGGTGGAAAACATTTGGTCTTTGCAAATAAAAGTCAAATTTTATGGTTAGAAGACATCGAATCAAAATACTATCATTGTGGAGATATACGAAAAGAGCAAGCAGCTATCAAACAAGCTTTTCTAAAAAAAGAGGAAAAAAAACTAACTCTAGAATTGAAACATGGATTTGAAAAAACATGGAAATTAGGATGGGATTTATGTGCCTTTACAGATTTATGCCGTAAATTATTCTATATCATTGAATCCTACTATGATCAATATGATAAAAACTCCTTCTATGAAGAACTTAATCAAACTCACGTTTATTCCATGTGGTATTGTGCATCTGACATTCAATCTTGGTTTGTAAATACATTTAAAAAAATAACCATTGATCATAATCAATATTCCAGCAGAATCCAAAATGCAATCCAATATATCCGTACTCATTATGATCAAGATCTTACCATGGAAGAAGTAGCAGAAAACTTAGGAATTAGCTGTATCTACTTAAGTAAACTGTTTAAAAAAGAAACAGGACAAACCTTTTTAGAATATTTAACCAACTATCGAATTGAAAAAGCGAAATATATTTTGCGTAAAGGTGATTATAAAGTTTATGAAGTAGCAGAGCAAGTTGGATATAAAACCAGTCAATATTTTAGTTCCGTTTTTAGAAAAAATACAGGAATGAATCCTTCTGATTACATTCGTTAAAAAACAGGTGATTATATGACATCTATCAACCAAAAAATTCTTATAAAAACCAGTATTATCGTTATATTATCTTTATTCTTAAGTCACTCTTTTGCTTGCTATTACTTTACGCAAGTACTAGAAAAAAACACTATCCATAATGACACTGTTAAATTAAAACAACATGGATTACAAATTGATTCTATGATCAACGATTTTCGAAAGTTAGGAGAAACCATTGTCATCGATCCTACCATACAAGAGTTTTGCACTCATCCTTCTTCTAATACCTTCGATATTGATAAGATGGTTGATCAACTTACGGTTTTAACAAACTTAAACAATTATATTCATAGTTCTGTTCTTATTACAAATGAGGGCTCTATCTATTGGACCGACTTTCCCTATAATGATGACTTTAAATCCAAATTAAAAGAAACTTAGTACCAAGAAAGTGAACCCTTTCATCTTACAAATACTCACTCTATTCAAGAACGAAATAAAAACTTTATTAAAGTAATCACATATCGAATTCCCATATATGATATTCAACAACCTAATAAATTCATCGGCGAATTATTGCTTCATATCGACTTTCAATATTTTGAAAAATTTCTTATGACATGGAGTGAAGATTTTAATGGTTATGCTCTCATTGATAAAAACCAAAATATTCTATTTAACAATGTTCATAACATCGATCAAACTTATTTTAATGCATTGACTCATGAATTTTTTACTAAAAGAGACGAATATACAAAAACAAAAAAAGGATATCTCGTTAAAAATCAATCTTTTTCTGATCATCTACAAATTCTTGCCTTTACCTCTAACAAAAACATCCGAAGCCGTATTCATTTTCTTTTTCATTTTTTTATTCTTTTTACCTTTTGTACCACCACCGCAATCATTTTAATCCTTAACCCTATCATCCATAAAGTAACCCAACCGATCACTGAACTTACACAGGCCATGGAACAATTTTCCCAGGGCAATATGGATATCTCCATTTCAATTCAAAGCAAGGATGAATTAGAGATACTAGGCAATACTTTCAATCAGATGGTACGTGATTTAAATCAATATATACAGCAATGTATCCAACATGAACAAGCTAAACGAAAAATGGAATTTGAATTGTTAGTTTCCAAGATCAATCCTCATTTTATTTATAATACTCTCAACTCCGTTATTTATCTTGCTCGTAAACAAAAGAATGTAGATATTATAAACATGGTAAAAGCTTTTATTCTCATTTTGCAAGATGGTATGAAAATCGATGAATATAAAATATTCGTTCCTTTATCCCAAGAAATCGATGTTGTGAATGCCTATGCAACGATCCAACAATACCGATATAAAGATAAATTTCAAATTATTTGGAATATCGAAGATAAACTAAAAGAAAAATCCTTTCCAAAAAATATTCTACAACCTTTAGTGGAAAATTCTATCTTCCACGGCATTGCTCCTATGGAAGGAAAGGGAGTGATAAAAATTTCAGCTCATGAACACGAAGATAACTTTATTATCACTATAGAAGACAATGGAGTAGGAATACCCGAAAAAAATCTTAAAACTTTATTCCAACCAAATAGTAATTACTTACATAAAGGTTCTATCCATTCTATTGGCTTAAACAATGTACAAGATCGTATTCAATATCTATATGGAAGTTCTTATGGATTAACTCTTCAAAGTAAAGAAAACAAAGGTACTATTGTTCATATTTCTATTCCAAATACAAATGCTTTTGAACTCAATAAAAATCAAGGTCTATTTTAAACTAGGGGTGAAAAAATGAAAGTACGTGTAAATCGAAAAAAAATGATCTATACTCTTTATTCTTTAGGGCTTCTTGTTTTAATAGTGTTCATATTCATACTACAACCTTCTCTTCCTAATGAAAAAGATCCCGGACCAAAAAACCCTCCTAATGAAGTTGTAAAAATATGGGGATGGGATGATTCGATTACCGATAGCTTTGAGATTTTTTATCAAAATCACCCAAATATCACTTTAGAGTTTATACCCACTAAAACAAGAAGCTATGTAGAAAAAATAAAGTTAACTTTAGCTACCAATAATGACATTCCGGATATTTGTTTACTAGAAAATGATTATCGTGGACAACTTATGACTTTAGATATTTGGGAAAATTTAGAATCTAATCCTTACAACTTACATTCAGATGAAATTTTAGACTATATTCTTCCTAATATTACAAATACAAAAGGAGAAATTATTGCTGTCCCTTATGATGTAGCCATTGCCGGTATGGCTTATCGTAGAACCTTAACCCAAAAATTTTTTGGAACAGATGATGAAAAACAACTTCATGCACTATTCCATGATTGGAATGCCCTAATCGAAAAAGGAATAGAAGTAAAAAGAAAACAAGAAAATGATATTTTTTTATTTGCTAGTTTAGCTGATGCTGGTGTTATTTTATTAAATCAAACAAAAGAACCTTACATTCTAAATAAAAAATTAAATCACCCCGAAGGATTTTTACAATCTTTTCATATCTTGGCCCAACTAAGAAATGAAAGACTCGTAGATGTCTTAAAACAATGGTCACCTCCTTGGTACAACTCTTTTACAGAACCACGTTACTTTTTTTACCCTTGTGCCACTTGGTTTATTCAATATGCTATGTTAGCTTCTTCTCACGAAGATGAATGGGGACTCATGGTTCCTCCTGATGGTGGATTTAGTTGGGGCGGAACTGCTTGGTCCATCCCAAAAACGAGTCAGCACAAAGATGCCGCTTGGTCCTATATCAAATGGTTTTTACTTTCTGAAGAAGGTGCTTTCTTTAATAAAGAAAATCTTTCTGGTGTATTTACCCATTGCAAAGAAGCATACGAAAATCCTATTTATACTTCAATGTATAATAAATGTTTTGGAAAACAAGATATTGGTCAGCTTTTTTTCCAAGATATTTTTCCTTCTATCCAAGTACGGCCTACTGGAAAATATGATCGGGTTGTAAACGATGTTTTTCTTTTAATGACAATTACTTTAATGGAAAATCCTACAATGACAGCCGAGGAAGCCATGACTATTTTTACTAATGAATT
>JAAYNZ010000069.1 GCA_012520595.1 Candidatus Epulonipiscium sp.
GATGAAGAAGTATACCAAGAAATGGCCCAAGCAGTGAATCCTTTTGGTGATGGAGAAGCATCAAGACGTATTGTAGAAGCGATTTTACACGCCTTTGGTGTCAGCAAAGAAAAGCCATCAGATTTTCATCCTCTATTCTAGACAATAGTAGATAAAATGTGTATAATATTGTGATAAGGTGCTATTTGATTGTTGGATATCCACATATGTAGAGGAGTTGGAGAATGAAAAAAAGCGCCGATATATTAAAGTTATTTTCTCTAATCACTCAATTAGGTTTAATGATGGTTTTACCTATAGCTGGATGTATATGGTTTGGGAATTTTCTTGATCAAAAAATTCATACCAGCCCACTCTTCTTGGCTATTTTTACAGTTTTAGGGATTTTAAGTGCTTTTCGTAATTTATTTGTAGTTGCCAAAAAGGCTTTAAAGCAACCAGATTCCCAAAGGAGGAAGGATGAATGAATAAATCTTTTTTTCAAACATTGCAATGGCAACTAAGTATGAATATGATTGCCATTAGTTTAGTAATAGGCATTGTTGGAAGTTTTTTTGTTCAAGATCATAAGCCTTTTTGGTTAGGATTAATAGTGGGAACAGGTTTTTCTATCATAAAATTATATATGATGGAAAGAAGTATCCAAAGGTCGATCCAAATGGATGCTAAAAGGGCCAGTGCATACACTACGTTTCAGTATATATTTCGTTATACCTTAACAGCCATTGTACTTAGTATCATTGCCATAACCCAACCAACAGTCGCTATTTTTAGTGCTGCACTAGGGATGATAACGATGAAAATGGCTGTTTATCTCTATAGTTTTCAAGAAAAGAGAAAAACAAAAAACAATACTGAAACATAATGAATTTTTAGAAAGGAGGATGTGATCTTGGACTTTTATAATCATCACTTATGGCCGATTACCATTGGCAAACATGAATTTTGGATTACCACTACCATCCGAAACACATGGATTATTATGGGGATTTTAATCTTATTTGCCCTTATTGTCCGGTATAGTCTTTCTAAATTTCAAAAAATACCAAAGGGATTTCAAAATATCGTTGAGGCCATTATAGAAATTTTTTATAATTTCACCACAAGTACGATGGGAGAAAAAAATAAAGGATTTGCTCCTTATTATGGAACGATATTTCTTTTTATTCTATTTTCTAATTTATCAGGCTTAATAGGATTACGGGCTCCTACAGCCGATTTAGCAACCACATTAGGATTAGCCTTGTTAACCTTTTTTATGGTTCAGTATTTTGGCATTCGTTCAAAAGGTATAAAAGGGTATATTAAAGGATTTTTTGACCCGGTTCCAGTATTTTTTCCGATTAATTTAATTGGAGAAATCGCAAATCCTATTTCTCTTAGTTTCCGTTTATTTGGGAATATATTAGCAGGAACCATGATTATGACTTTATATTATGCCATTCCCTTTTGGCCTGCTAAAATAGGACTTCCAGCAGCACTACATGCTTATTTTGATGTTTTTTCAGGGGTATTACAAACGTTTATTTTTGTTATGTTAAGCATGACTTTTGTTAGTGGAGCCATAGAAGAATAAAATATTTAAATTATCATTTATTTTAAATTATTTTAAAGTTAAAATCTAAAGGAGGTTTTTTACTATGGGAAACATTGATGGAGGAGCATTTATTTTAGGAATGTCAGCATTGGGTGCAGGTATTGCTATGATTGCCGGGTTAGGACCTGGGATTGGACAAGGTTTTGCAGCTGGAAAAGGAACAGAAGCAGTAGGTCGCCAACCGGCAGCCCAAGGGGATATTACTCGTACCATGTTAGTTGGACAAGCAGTTGCAGAAACCACAGGAATTTACAGTTTATTTATTGCGATCATTTTAGTATTTGCAAATCCTCTTATTGGAAAATACATTCAATTTTTAGAGCAAATAGCCAAATAAAATGATAAATGGGTGAGATCGCAGTAAAGGAGGGACATAGCCCTTGGGAACAGAAAAAATTCTAGCCTTTGATCTACAGTTTGTATTTGAGACATTCATCATGATTATCAACCCGGTTATACTTTTTTTGGTATTAAGAAAGCTTTTGTTTACTCCAGTACATAACTTTATGGAAAAACGAAGTAAAACCATTGCAGATGAGCTGGATCATGCAAAGGAACAAAAAAACCAAGCAGAAGCTTTGCATCAGGAATATGAAGAAAAATTAACCCATATTCAACAAGAAGCAGATACCATTTTAGAAACTGCTAGAAAAAGGGCAAGAGAACAAGAAGATTATATTGTAATGAAAGCAAGAGAAGAAGCAGAACAAATTCGAGAAAGAGCAGAAAAAGAAATTAAAAGAGAGCAAGAAAAAGTGAAAGATGATATGAAAAAAGAAATCATCGATGTAGCTTCTTTTATGACGAGCAAAATGATTCAAAAATCCTTAGATGAAAAGAACCAAACCCAATTAATCGATGAAATCATCGAAGAACTGGAGGATGTATCATGGCTCAATTAATCGAAAGGCGTTATGCTACAGCTCTCTTTGAGCTAGCTCTTCAAACAGGACAGATGGATCTGTTTGAGCAAGAAATTTGTCAGCTTCAACAAATTTTCATAAAAGAAAAAGAATTAATGGAAATTTTACAGCACCCCCATATAGTACAGGAAGAAAAGATTTCTCTCCTAGAGCGGATTTTTAAAGACCAAATTTCTAAAGAAATAGTAGGTCTATTAGTAATTATGGTCCAAAAAAATCGGCAAGAACAGATACAGGGGGTTCTGTCTTTATTTTTAGATAAAGTTCAAGAAGCAAAAGGTATGCTTACGGTTGTTGTCACTTCAGCCATACCTTTATCTGAGGAGCAAAAAGCCAAACTACAAAAAAAATTACATACAAGCTTGCAAAAGCAGATTCAATTACAAACTGAAGTGGACCCAACATTGCTTGGGGGTCTTGTACTCCGAGTAGGAGATCAATGGATTGATCGAAGCATTGCAGGAGAATTACAAGAACTAAATCAACAACTGCATGCCATACAGCTTGTATAAAAAGGAGTGTAGCTCAATATGAATCTCAGACCTGAAGAAATCAGTGCTGTTATAAAAGAACAGATTAAACGTTATCAATCAAAATTAGAAATCGAAGAAGTAGGAACCGTCATTCAGGTTGGGGATGGAATTGCTCGTATTCATGGATTAGAAAAAGCCATGGCAGGAGAACTATTGGAATTTCCCGGATCCATCTATGGGATGGCTCTTAACTTAGAAGAGGATAATATCGGGGTCGTACTCCTAGGTTCAGACCAAAATATTAAAGAAGGAGATATGGTCAAATCAACGGGAAGAGTAGTAGAAGTTCCCGTAGGAGATGCTATGATAGGAAGGGTCGTTAATGCCTTAGGTCAACCCATTGACGGCAAAGGTCCTATTCATACAAAACAATATCGTCCCATCGAGCGAGTAGCCCCAGGGGTCATTAGTAGAAAATCAGTAGATACCCCTTTACAAACAGGAATTAAGGCCATTGACTCCATGGTTCCTATCGGACGAGGACAACGGGAACTCATTATTGGAGACCGCCAAACGGGGAAAACAGCCATTGCCATTGATACGATTATCAATCAAAAAGGCCAAGATGTTCTCTGTATCTATGTTGCCATCGGACAAAAAGCATCTACCATTGCCCAAATTACTAAAAAATTAGAAGAACATGGAGCTATGGACTATACCACTGTTGTAGCTTCCACTGCCAGTGAACTGGCACCCTTACAATACATGGCACCCTATGCTGGTTGTGCCATGGGAGAAGAATGGATGGAACAAGGTAAAGATGTACTTATCATCTATGATGACTTATCCAAACATGCAGTAGCTTACCGAGCCATGTCTCTTCTTTTACGAAGACCCCCAGGACGAGAAGCGTATCCTGGAGATGTATTTTATCTTCATTCACGACTTTTAGAAAGAGCTGCCAGGCTTTCAGATGAGCTAGGAGGCGGATCTTTAACAGCTCTTCCTATTATTGAAACCCAGGCAGGAGATGTATCCGCTTATATTCCAACCAATGTGATTTCGATTACAGACGGGCAAATCTATTTAGAAAGTGAATTGTTTAATGCTGGGGTTCGACCAGCTATTAACCCTGGACTTTCTGTATCCCGGGTAGGGGGAGCGGCTCAAATTAAAGCCATGAAACGAATTGCAGGCCCCATTCGGGTAGAACTAGCTCAATATCGAGAGTTAGCCGCATTTGCCCAATTTGGTTCTGAATTGGATAAAAGCACAAGGGATCGGTTAAACCAAGGGGAAAGAATTATGGAGATACTAAAACAACCCCAATATCAGCCTATGCCTGTTGCACATCAGGTTTTAATCCTATATGCAGTAACTAAAAAATACATGATGGATATTCCATTAGAAAAAGTTCGGCTTTTTGAAACCGAGTTTTTACAATTTATCGAACTAAAATATCCACATATTATAAAGGAAATTGAAGAACAAAAGAATGTTTCAGAAGCCTTAGAAAAAGAACTTCAACAAGCCTTAGAGGCTTTTAAAAAAGAATTTAAAAACCAATAAAAGAGGGTGTATCTCATGGCCACTATGCGAGAAATTAAACAGCGGATCAGAAGTGTAAATAGTACCAAACAGATTACCAAAGCCATGAACCTCGTATCTGCTGCCAAATTACAAAAAGCTAGGGGGAAACTAGAGGAAGTACGCCCCTACTTTAATGAAACAAAACATATTATCAGTACGATTTTAAAATACAGTGAAGTCTTACAGCATCCCTACCTAACACCCCGTGAAGGCAATAAAAAAGCTTATATTGTATTAACATCAGATCGTGGACTTTGTGGAGGGTATAACGCCAATGTATTTAAAGAAGTACTGGCACAAGCAAAGCCTCAAGATCAAGTGTCCATCATTAGTGTAGGGAGAAAAGGAAAAGATTTTTTCCAAAAACAACAGTATCATTTATTAGCTCAGTACCAAGCAATATCAGAAGATCCTACGTATATGGATGCAGCTAAGATCGGGGAACTAGCTATAAAAATGTACCAAGAAGGAACCATTGATGAATTGCACCTTGTGTATACTTCTTTTTTATCCACGATTCAACAAGCACCCATTATCCTTCCATTACTTCCTTTGGAACCTAGTATCTTTAAAGAAGAAACCCAAGAAAAAGCCCCATTAATGAGATATGAACCTAATCCAGAAGAAGTTTTAGGGTATATTATCCCTAAATATGTAAACAGTTTAATCTATGGTGGGCTTGTAGAAGCTTCAGCCAGTGAACAAGGTGCCAGAATGACAGCCATGGATACAGCAACAGAAAATGCCAGTACCATGATTGATCATTTAACATTACAATACAATCGGGCAAGGCAGGCAGCCATTACCCAAGAATTATCTGAAATCGTAGGTGGGGCAGAAGCATTACAGTAAAGGAGTGAAATCGATTCATGGGAGAAAAAAATATCGGTAAAATCATACAAATCATAGGTCCTGTATTAGACATTAAATTTTCCTCCGAACAACTGCCCGCTCTTTACAATGCTATCCAAATCAAACATCAAGATGGCAGCATCATTACGGCAGAAGTAGCACAACATTTAGGAGATGATGTTGTACGCTGCGTTGCTATGTCATCAACGGATGGTTTGATTCGTGGAATGGAAGCAGTTGATACAGGGAATCCAATTACTGTGCCTGTAGGAAAAACCACATTAGGACGAATTTTTAATGTAGTAGGAGAACCCATTGATAATAAAGAAGCACCTAAAGCAGAAGAATATTGGCCTATTCATAGAACAGCTCCAAGCTTTGAAGAACAATCCACAGAAACAGAGATTTTAGAAACAGGAATTAAAGTAGTTGATTTATTATGTCCTTATTCTAAGGGAGGAAAAATCGGTCTCTTTGGTGGTGCAGGTGTAGGTAAAACGGTACTTATTATGGAGTTGATTCGTAATATTGCTACAGAACATGGAGGTTTTTCTGTTTTTGCAGGAGTTGGAGAACGAACTCGAGAAGGAAATGATTTATACTATGAAATGATGGAATCAGGGGTTCTAGACAAAACCACCATGGTATTTGGACAAATGAACGAACCACCAGGAGCTAGAATGCGAATTGCATTAACAGGTCTTACGATGGCTGAATATTTCCGAGATAAAGTAGGACAAGACGTTCTTCTTTTCATTGATAATATTTTCCGATTTATTCAAGCCGGTTCAGAAGTATCCGCCTTGCTTGGACGAATGCCTAGTGCAGTAGGATACCAACCTACGTTAGCCACTGAAGTAGGAGCTTTACAAGAACGTATTACATCTACAAAATCCGGTTCCATTACTTCAGTACAAGCAGTATACGTACCAGCAGACGATTTAACAGACCCGGCTCCAGCTACAACTTTTGCTCACTTAGATGCTACGACAGTACTTTCAAGAGCTATTGTAGAACAAGGAATTTATCCAGCCGTAGACCCCTTAGATTCAACTTCTCGAATTTTAGACCCTTTTATCGTAGGGGACGAACATTATCAAGTGGCTCGAGGAGTTCAAGCCATTTTACAACGATATAAGGAGTTGCAAGATATCATAGCCATTTTGGGAATGGACGAGTTGTCTGATGATGATAAATTAGTCGTAAACCGAGCTAGAAAGGTTCAGCGATTTTTATCCCAACCTTTCTTTGTAGCAGAAAACTTTACAGGAATGGAAGGAAAATATGTACCTTTAAAAGAAACCATCCGAGGATTCCAAGAGATTTTAGATGGAAAGTACGACGACTTATCAGAAAATGCTTTCCATATGGTAGGAACCATAGAAGACGCCATACAAAAGGCAAAAGAGCTAGAGTAGGTGAAAAAAGATGGCAGAACAAACCTTTATGTTACAAGTCATTACACCCATGGGTTCTTTTTATCAAAAAGATGTACAACGAGTGATCTTTACCACAACAGAAGGAGATATGGGAGTTTTACCGGGACACGAACCAATAACAGCCATCCTTGATATAGGAAAACTTCAAATCCTTGAAGAAAACAAAAATAAAGTAGCTGCTGTTACAGGTGGATTTGTTATTGTTTCCGTAGAGGAAGGAGTTCGTATTTTTGCAGATACGGCTGAATGGCCCGAACAGATTGACATACCACGAGCCGAAGCAGCAAAAGAAAGAGCTGAAAAACGATTACAAGAAAAGCAAGCTAATATTAATGCAGCAAGAGCAGAGGCTGCTCTTCGTAGAGCTCTTCTTCGTCTTGAAGTAGGTCAACACTATCGAAATGATTAAAAAGCAGGCGAATTCATATCGCCTGCTTTTTTTGACTCTTAACAATCTACCAGAAGAATTTTTCAAATCGATTGAAGTTTTTTTAACCACTAGCCGATATATACTATAGATCTTATGTTAAAAATCTAAATTTCCAGTAAGCTGGGGGATCTTTCTTCACTTCGACTGTTCTTTCTAAGTGATTCATTGCGTTTTAAAAAGCAAAACTCAATTCTCTACTTAAGAAGTCCTATATCGAGCGGATATACAGCTTGCTTCTCAGTTCATTTTGTTTATTCTGAAAGTGGATATCGATATGGATTCCTAAATTAATGGAAGTGATATAAAAGGAGGATACTTTATGAAGAAAAAGTGGTTATGGATCGTGGTGTTGATTTTCTGTTTGCAATCTTATGCACCCTTCTTTTTATCTGGTGGTGTACAAGTCTATGGGCAGGAAGATCCTTTAATTTGGCTTCGAACACAAACTTTGGATGAACGTTTACTTCTGATGCCTAAAACGGCAACGGATGAAATTTTATTACGTTGGAAAATGGACCAATCAGGTCAGTATACTTTTACCTACCCTTTTAAAGATGGGGAAAAAATCGAGATTGGTGTAAAAAAAGCAGCTGCAGGTAATCAGATTCAAATTACCTATGGCATACAACAATATCGAAATAATGCTTGGCGTTGGATTACCAAACAAGAAGTGGACCAAGGATATGCAGAATATCAATTTGATTTTCAAACCTCTCAATGGATCAATAAAAAAGCAGAAGATCTTATATGGGAAGGAAATCGTAAATTGGCTTTTACGATCCAGCGAGGTATGGCTTATACGGGACACCTTTTTCGAGTTAACCAAAGAGAAGTTTCTTTTAAATGGGATAAAGATCATTTTTATGTATTGATAAAAGGGGTTCCGAAAGGACAGGTTATTCCTTTTACTTTAGAAAAGCCAGACAAGACAAGACAAGCATTAGATGCACTGGCCAACTTTAATCAATTTAAAACAGAAGCAACCCACTGGGTTCAAGACGAAAGCTATCATTTAATCCCTATTCCTGAAGAAAAAGCCATTAAAATGCCAGGAACCAAGCCAGGAATACAAATAGCTTTTGAACAACCACGTTTTTGGAATGATACCAATCATGCCTTTGAATTTCCAAAGCCTGAATCCAATCCATTAAAAGATGTATTTGTGCGTCTAAATTTAAAAGAATTTATTGGGGATCATTCCTTTGATCTATGGATGTACTTGTCACAAAAAGATGGTGATTTGATTTACATGGATCAAGGCAAAAAGAACAAAAGAGGAAAGATTCAATATAATAATAGAAATCATCAATATACCATAGATATCGTAAAGGCATCAGAAGAAAACACCACCAATCAAGAAAAATACATTGTGTGGGAAGATTTGCAACCTAGTACTTTATATCGGCATACCATGTATTGGCCAGATCAACACCAAGAAAAGAACACTGGGAAAAGGTACTACTTTGCAACAGAGTATTTGCCAGAAAAAGGATTTGCCTATACCTATTTGCAGTATGAGGTCAAACGATCTAGCAAACAAGATGCCTATTTAGAGATCACTCCTTATCGGGGAGGCGAAGACGTAATTGAATATAATATTTATCATGATCGAAACCGATCGGATCAAAATAGTAAAGAAGATATTCTTTCTGATAAAAAACTAGTAACTCATTACCAAGATCCTAAGGTGCAAGAGTCTTTGATTACCATTCCCATTCCCTTCGAAAAAAGTCATGTAGAATATTACCAAGTGAAGGTAGGATTTCGTGGACATTTGATTGCTTCTCAGATCATTCGATACAATCCCATGGAAGATACTAATGTAGCCCCGCCTGTTCCTTACATACAGGCCATCGAAAATAGATCTGTGATTCCTCCCAAAAAGGAAGAAGACCAAGAACCTTCTCATATTCAATTTGATATTAGGTGGTCAGCACCAGAGGAAAAGCTTCTAAAAGAAATGATGGGAGAGGGAAAGATTTACTATGAATTGTGGTTACAAGACCAACCTACGGATGCTCCCTCTCGTCTTATTCAAATTTTTGAGGTAGGGCAGAAAAATGGAAAAATTATCATTTCTCCTTATTCCTCTAAAGAAGGAACTTCCCTAGGAACTTATGATAACAAACAAAAGACCTTTGTTGCTACCCTTCCTTTAAAAAGACAAGGAACCAGTACAGAAACAGGTTGGATCAAAGAATGGGAACAAAACAATCCACTACAGGATGGAACCCCCTATAAAGAAAAAGAAGCCATTGATCCATTAGTGATTCCAGGAATCTATTTTTTGAAAATGCGAGCTGTTTTTGTACCCCAGGATGCTCAAAACGAAAGATATCCAGAAAGCCAATTTTCCAATGCTGAAAGTTTATCTTTAACCGTATTAAAGCATGAATTACCTATTCCAACAGGACTTAATTATGAAAATTCTTTGGATCAAAGCACAGAAAATACTAGTGAAGTACAGGTAAAATGGAATAAGGTAGATCCTTCTACCTATGAAAAATACATGCTAACGCCTTTAGGGTTACAAATTGATTTTAATGATCCGGAGACCGGGTATACCCTTCTCATTGCCCAGGACAAGAAAAAATTGGAAAAAATAATAAAAAATCAGGATAAAAACCAAACTCCTATTGTATCAGAAAACCGAATCATTACGTTATCCAAAAAAGATCTTTTAGAATTACGAGAAGGAGCAGAAGGAGTAATAACTTTACGTCATCCTTTACTAAAAAGCAAAGGACAAGAGACGGAAAACCTTATGATCAAAGGGCTAGATCCCAATCAAGTATATTATATTGCCATACAAACAGAAGTGAAAATAACAGATCATGGAGAGACGCAAGAGATTCGAAGATCCTCCTTTTCAGAAATACTACAAATGACTACTATGGCCAAACCAGAAGTGCCTGGTGATAATGAAAAAATACCAGTAGCTCCTAAAGATTTTCATATTATTACACAACCTAGTAATAACGCTGTTCAGCTAGGTTGGACAATACCTATGATATCCAATGATCCCAAGGAAAGAGTGGAATACGAGATTTTGCGTATACCTAGAAAGCCTTTCTCCAAGGAAAATGATTTTCAAAAAGGAAAAATAGAAGACATTGTTAAGAAAGATGAAAAAAACTACAAAGCATGGAAAACTTTCAATGGTCGATTGTATGAATACAAGCCATCAACTGGAAAATGGGAAGAGGATAAAAACATCGAAAAATATATACTGCAGGGAGAACAAGTCAAGTTTTTAGACAGTACCTTAGCTCCTAATGAAATTTATTATTATTATTTACGTATGGTACGAGTACCCAAAGGAGAAAAACCAGAAGATGTTTCCTTTGATGTAATTAATCAATCCCAATGGGTAGGACTTTCTGTAACCACTCCTCCCATTCAACGTCCTATCAATCTTCGGATCGAGCCAGAAGAAGCTTATGAAAGAGATCCGAAAACAGCTACTGTCATTAGTTTTGATGCACCAGTACCCGAAGATCAAAACCTAAAACGAAGATATGCAGTTCAAGTGTATGTAAAAGATGATGATACTGATACAGATTATCACTACTGGGATGATGCTTATGAAATCGATGAATTAGACAGCACTTTGAAGGGCTATGTACGGTATGTCTATCGAATTCGTGGTTTGCGGCCTGGAAAAGGATATAGTATAAAAGTTCGTATGGAAGATCGGAGCCAAACCTTAGAAGATGGAACCTATCCTACTTCTTCTTTCTCTGATCGTGTTCGTACTCGTACAGAGTTTGACCAGGATGATTACGATCAAGATAATAAATACAAAGAATACATTGATTTTTATGAGAAAGAAGCGCAAAAGTTAAAACAAACACCTTTTTGGGTTGTAGGGGATCAAAAACAAGAGTATCAAGTAAAATATAGACGAGACATTCTTAAGGGAGAACTACAAACTCAAGGAAAAAACACTTATCCATTGGTAGGAAAAGAAGGAGTTAGACGTTTGGTCTACTATTTTCCTAGTGGGATTTTAGAGAATATGGATATGGAACAAATTACTTTCCTGACCCAAAACCAAGGAATGGAAGTAGGACTACGACCGGGTATGTTAGATTATACCGTAAAGGCTATTAAAGATATGGCAGAAAAAATGCGAACCCATTCTTCTTATCAAGATTACTATATTCAAGTAACCTTAGATTTCAAAGAATACAAAAGTAAGGTGCAGGGTATTACCACCCAAAGTCCGTCGGTTACCCTTTCACTAGATGTGGTAGGAAGTCGTCGAACAGAAGAAAAAGTTGAAAAATATATGGTGGATCAGTTAGACTTTTTGATAGAATCTTATAAAGGCGTTTTTAAGGCAGCCTTACGAAAAGAACTCAATCGAAACCGAGGAATGGATGAGAAAAAATTAGTCGAAATCGTAAACAATACATTGGAACAAATAAAAGCAACCCATGCAAGAAATATAGGACGAAGCTTTACCAACTATGATTTAAAACTAGATCGCTATTCGATCCAACATCCATTGGTTCCCATGTATCTATCTGCAAGTATTTCAACGCCTAAAGGAGAAATCGGAGGTTATTACTACTATGCTAATAAAATTGAATCCGTTTCAGCCTATGCTCATAAAAACCGCTATATTTTGGATATGCATCAAATCGGAGAGTACTTTTTTGGAACAGCAAAAGTAGTATTACCTTATTATCCTCCTGCAGGAGAACCCGATGGATACCAAGATCAAAAGACCAGAATGATCTATGAATTTGGATTACAAGAATTCTACACAAGACAAAAGATCCATCTGCCTAATAATCGTCGTATCCTTTTAGGAATGACAGCAAAAGTATTAGGAGCTCCTCAAGGGACTAACTATGTAGACTGGCTGCGTCAAAGAGGGATTATTACGACAACCAACGGAACACTAGAAGGCTTGATTCCAAAAGATGAAGCTATCTTTCTCTTAAGCAAGATTTATGAAGAAAGAACAGGAACCTCCTTCCAATCTTTACGGATTCAAAATTATACCCAAATTAAAGATTTGCAACAGGCAAAAGAACCTTATCGCAAAAGTTTATTAGCAGCTGCCCAGTTAAATCTTCTTCCTTTAGAAGAGGGATATTTTTATCCAAATGCCTCTCTTACTATGGAGGAAACCTTAGATATTTTAGTTAAAATCTTAGAAAAGACAGGTTGGTAAATCGAAAGAGGTGAAAACAGTGAAAACAAGAAAACAATGGATAGCAGGGTTACTGATCGTAACTCTGCTCTTGCCAATCTTTTTCATAGAGACAGCTTATGCAAACCCCCAAAGACCCATTCAATCCATCCAGGTAGATCGAGTCCATTTTATTGGAACCCAAGATCCCATTACCAATCAATTCATTATTAAACCTACGATTACAGTGAACTGGCAAAATCCAGAAGAATGGGCCTCCAGTATAGGAAATATTAATGATCCCAATGATGTGCTACACAAGCCTAGAGGATATGATTTGATTTTACAAAATCGTACCAAGGGTACAAGGCAAAGTAAAAGCCTAACAGGAAAAAGTGTAGAGGCAGGAGCCTTACAGACAATGGAGATTCATCAGTTAGATGGAGTTCAATTAGAAACAGGAACCCTTTATGAAATGAGAGTAAAGCCGTATCATTATCATGAAAGAATTTTGGAGAATGGAGATCGGGTTTTAGGGCCTAAGATTACCAGTTCAGATCACGAAGATCCGAAAGCTTTTGTAGCAACAGATATTCATATGACCTTAAAACCGGCTCAAGATGAAATCGTTGTAGAATGGGATGACATCGAAGGGCAAACAACACTAGATCAGCCTGTTACTTATCGGATTCTTTATACTATGGGAGATTTTGCAAACCAGTCCAAAGAACAAATGGAGAGAAACAAGTCAGGAGAAGTAAAGGTAACCAAAAATACCCCAGGAGTAGAGCCTTTTTATGATTCTCAAAGAAGGCGAAATCGACTTCGCTATACTTTTGATAAGAATATTATCCCAGGACGGATGTATTCTTTTATGATTGAACCTTTGATTCCCAATATAGAGGGTAAGACTGTCATGCGAAATTTTAATGATCCTCACATCTTTACAACGGTAACCCAATTGTATTTAACAGCCAGAGAAGATGGAAATTATGTCCGGTTGGAATGGAACATTCCACCTGAAATGACATTAGGGGGGGAACAAGAAAAATACGAGTTAACAGAAACACGTTTAGTAGAACACCGAGGGGGAGTAGAAAAAAACATTGCTTTGTTTCCAGGTCGACAGGGAGCTGTTCTAGGCTATTATCGCTACCGAAAGCCAGACGATTTTACCGAATACCAGATTAAGCTTACCTATACAAAAATTGATGATAAAACACAAACCATTCAAGCAGAATCTGTAAAAGTTCCCTTTATTCCAACGGCTCTTATGATCCAACCTACCAAGCCTTATATTCCTAAACCTATACCAAAGGATTGGGAGGTCTTGCAGCCAACAGAAAAAACTCAATATCTACTACCCGAGGATAAGGATCAAATCAACCGAGAAAGAAAACACCTAGTAGAGGAAGGGAGAGTTTTTTATGTAAATCCCAGAAACTATGGGATCAATTTTGTGTGGTCAGCTTTTCGACATAAGGATTATGACCCTAAGTCCTCTACCTATCAACAAGAGATAACAGATTTTGATACGTATTATGATATTTGGATTACAGATGATTATCAAGCATTAAGTAGTGTTTTACCTTTAAAAAAAGATGTGAAAGTATTTCCAAATGAAAGAGAAAAACAAATCATCAATAGTCAAGAACAAACCATTGGATATCATGTGATGCTGGATCAGTACTATCAACAACAAACCAGTAGCATTAAGTCCATCATTCCCAACCAAGTGTATTACATCAAAATAGTTGCCAAAAAGAAATGGGGAAGTAAAGAACTTTTTTCTGAACCAGAGATCATGAGCATTTATATTGATTATAATGGAGATGTTTTTGTGCCTCCTATCTTATCCAAACCTCCCCTAAAAGAAAAAGAAACAAAACAACGGGAAAGTACCATTACATGGCGGGAAACTTGGTGGGAAGTAATCCAAAAGGAAGGAAACCCTCAAGAATCCGAATTAAACCAATGGACATCACGAGTATGGTTAAAAGATGGAAAATTGTACTCTGAAAAACAAGCAAATGCAGAAGAATTTGAATTAATAACAGAAAAAGATGTAGAACTTTTAAAAAGAAAAATAGAAAACTTTGACCAAGTCTATTCCTTTCGAGAAGTGAGAATGGGTAAGGACAGTGAAGGACGATCCGATGTTCAATACGAATTTCTTTCGATTCCATATGAACAGGTAGAAGAAGAATTACAAAGAAGAGAAGAGCAAAAGGGAGAAAACTATACACTAGAAGATTATATTAAGGATTTTGTACAAGCAGAAAAAGAAGAAGATTTTCCCTATCAATGGGAAACCATTACCCCTACCCAAGAACCAAAAGATAAGGCACAGTTGTTATATACCAAATCAGGATTAGAACCGAACAAAAGTTATTTATTTTTGCTTCGTGGGTATCGTAAAGATTTAGATGGGAAAACCCTTCGAGCTTTTTATCCTACAGCGGTGGTCATTACTACCTTATTGGAAGAGACACCCATTCATCCGGATCCTGTAGTTCCTTATTTGCGTTTACATGAGGCTAGGGATATTGACATTACAGTCAAATGGAAATACAATACAGCCTTTACTTATGAGGTTTATTATGGTGAAGTGGAAGACATTCAAAAAGCCAAACCTTTTCCCATTGTGCTTCCTGAGAATCCTAGAGATCCTAATTACCCTCAAAATGATAAGGACTTTTTGCTTCAAATACCCAATCTTTTTCCCAATACCCAATATTATTTTTGGATTCGAGCCACCCAAGGAGACACAGGAAAACAGTCGGCATGGAGCAATCCTTTATTAGTAACGACAAAAGATGTCATTAAGCCACAGCCACCACGAGGGCTTGGTGTTGCTTCTAAGGAAAACCTAAAAATAAAAGGATATACAGAACCAGTAGGAGAAAATTACATTACGGTAGAATGGTTGCGAGACTGGGACGATCGACGTTTAGAAGAAGAGCAAACAGAAGGACCTGTTAAAAAGGCGTATTCTTATATTGTAGAAGTGTCAGATACCCCTTCTTTTACCGATGTTTATACTGTAGAAACGACAGATGAAAATACAGGAAGTACCATTAATCCTTTTGAAATTCTAATGAAAAATGTGGTTAAACTTAATGATTTAGTTGGAAATCGTTTGTATTATGTACGAGTAAAGACCAAGGTCACTGTTGTAGGAAGTGGTGATCAGCAAATTCAAAAAGAATCTGATTATTCTGCGGTCATTAAGATCTTTACATCCCGTACAGGTTCTGAATACGATGGAGAAATGGATCCAACAAAAGTCCCTCTCCCGGACCAAGACTATGAATTGATTTATGATGCTAAAACCCAACGCCTAACCTATCGAATTCGAGGTTTTGAAATAGGGCAAGATAAACACAAAGACAATCGAGTGGATCAACGATTTATTTCTCGAATGATTCGTACAGGGATCTATACATTTCCAGTGGATATGAAAGAATATAAAAAGTTTGTAAAAGAACGAGTGGTACAAGTGCCTTATACAGTGGTACAGACTTTTGCCGATCGGAAAATGGGTATACAGTTGTATACGGACAGTCTGGCCATTCGAATACCTTATGAAGTATTTAATCAAGTATTAAAAGAAGCAGGACCTGATGCCAACATGGAAATTCGTGTATATAACTGGTTGACCACAGCAAAAAATCCAGGTTATGATCGTTATCTTTCTCGGTCAAAGGTTCAAGAAGTAACCATTACGGGTCAAGGATCCAAGGGAAAGACGACTATTTCTTATGCAGCAGCTCCTATGCCAGTAACAATTCCTTATGAACATGAACGTATTCATAAGGATGATGCTCCGTTATATCATATACAGATCCAAGACAGCACAGGGATTTGGAAAGAACACAAAGGAAAACATCAACCAGAAAAAGGACAATATGAGTTTCAAACTCAAGTAGTCGGTACTTATGGCCTCTTTTTGCCCAGAAGACAAATACCAGTGACACAGTCGGATCCCAGTGATTTGGCAATGACCTACATTACAATGCAATACGGCATCCAACAAATTCAAGAAACAGGATACAATCCTTCTAGGGAAGTGACCCAAGGACAAATGTTACAATTACTTTATAATATTGTCTATCACACTAAAAATCCGTCTCTAGTCAAGCCTTTAACAACAACCCAGCAACAGCAGTTGCAAAAGAGTCAACTATGGGTATATGGCAAGAACCAAACTGATATCTTACGTCGAGAAGAGGCTATTTCTCTTTTAGTACGACTGTATGAATTACAAAGTGGAACAATGGTGGGAATTCCCCGGACCCAACCCAATGCCATTATGGATTATGACCAAGTTCAATTACCCTATGGCAACCATGTGTTAAAAGCAAAGGATTTAGGGCTGATCGACAACCGAGTTCGACCCAAAGACTCCATTCAATGGCGTGAATTGTTTCCGATGCTATATGATGTTCTAGTAATGACAGGAGAGTTGTAGATTTTATAAATAAAATATCCATCATATTATAAGGGATATGAATTGGGATGTAGTCATTCTATCTGATAGAATCTACATCCCTTTTTTTAGTTAAGTACAGAGAATCTCAAATTTGTATGAATTTTGAGCTCAATAATATGGATAAAGCCTTTTATAGTGTGAGAGTCAAGGATAATAACTAAAGATTTATAGAACCACTTTTGCAAGTTGCTTTCTTTTGCTGTATATGCTATAAAAAGAATAAGTAAAGACACAAGGAGGTAGTTATTGTGCAGCCTAAGGATAAACTACAGCAGTACATAGAACAAGGAATTTATGGAGCACCAGAGCTTAAAAAAGAAGAAAGAAAACAATATTTAGGCCAATTTCGAGAACGGGTCATCAAAGTTTTAACGCAAGAACAATTACAAGATTCACGATATGTAGACGGTATGATCCAAGCTTTACAAGATCCAAGAGCCCATAGCCTTTATGTGCGAACTCAAGAAAACAATGGAGAAAGCCAAACTCTTTCCTTATTAACATCAGAAGCTCAAAAAAGCCAAATTCCTTTCTCTTTTGTTGATGGCAATACCTATATAGGTGACATTGCCGTAGTACTTGCAGCAAAAGATGCCATCGAAGAAAAAAACATTTACATAGACCCCTCCCCATTACCTTTAGAATTTTATCAAAACCAAGGAAAAACCCTTTGCAAAACATGTTATCAAGAAATCCAGAAAAAATATCCAGAATATCAACATGCATTTACAGAAGCAGGCTTTTGGAAAAAACTATTTGGATTTCAGTGTCCCATTACAAGCAGGCATCAGTAAAATACATTGAATATTTTCCCACCAAAAAGCTAATACTTTAAATAAGAAATAGTACATGATAAGGAGGAAATATTCAGTGAAAAAATGGATAGGAACAGGAATGATATGTCTCTTTCTTTGGATGATTTTTATTTACCCTAACCCCTCATATGCAAAAGAAAAACAGATGGTAACTGCTTTTGAAGAAACAGGATTTCAAATGATACAGACTAATATTCATACATGGGGGAAAATCAGTGACCAACCCTTCACCTATGAAGAAATGGAAGAAGAAGTAGATCACATATCCCAAGCTTTAGGAATCGAAAAACAAGGGATTGTTGAAAAAAAGACCAACGATAACATTCGGGAATACATCATGACCCGCCCTTCTTCATCAGCCAAAACCACGATTAAAATAGAATCTATTCAAAACCAAGAAACAACAGATACCTATGCCATTATTGATATTGTATTATATGAAGGTTTTGAAAGCACCCTCTATTTTAAAGAACTTTCAAAAACAATATTGGAAGAACAAAACATAAAACCCACCACCCATGTAACGATGACAGGAACCTATCCTGGACCCATGGAATTATCTCAGAAAGAGAAAATGGCGAATACGATTATGGAAGCACTTAATGCTAAAACTCACAAGACCTTTCAAACAGACCAAATCTACAATCAATATGGATATACTCCTGTGGTAGAAGAATGGATCAAAATAGGCAAAGAAAAAGTAAATATTGATTTAGCGTTACGTTATAATGAATATGAGGACAATACCTATTTATATTTAGCTACACCTGTGATTACAGTAGAATACTAGCAGAAAGGACGAAGGCCTATGGCAAGATTACTAATAGATCAAAGTCCGTCTCTTCAAGGGACTGTTCGAATTAGCGGATCGAAAAACTCAGTTCTTCCCATTTTAGCCGCATCGCTACTAGCAGAAGGAAAAAGTTGCATTGAAGAAATTCCTAAATTACAAGATGTTTGGATTATGCAAGAATTACTAGAAAGTTTGGGAGCAACAACCCATTGGGAGCAAAATATGATAACAGTGCGTTCCGATGAACTTACCCAATACGAAGCCCCTTATGAATTAGTACGACAAATGCGAGCCTCTTTTTTAGTCATGGGTCCTTTGTTAGCCCGTCTAGGTAGAACTCGAATTCCTCTACCCGGTGGTTGTGCCATAGGAAGTCGTCCAGTAGACTTACACCTAAAAGGATTTTCTGCCCTTGGAGCAGAAGTTACTCAAGAAAGAGGCTATGTGCAAGCCAAAGCAGATCAATTAAAAGGAGCTCGGATCTACTTGGATTTTCCAAGTGTAGGAGCTACAGAAAACATTATGATGGCAGCTGTTTTAGCAGAAGGACAAACAACCATTGAAAATGCAGCCGTAGAACCGGAAGTTGTTGATTTAGCAAATTATCTGAATGCCATGGGAGCTTTGGTTCGAGGGGCAGGAACGGATACCATTAAAATTACAGGGGTTTCCACTTTAACAGGTACAAATTATAGTGTGATACCAGATCGAATTGAAGCAGGAACATTCATGGTAGCGGCAGCCATGACTCATGGAGATGTGTACTTAGAAAATGTAGTCAGTAGTCATTTAAAACCCATCATTGCCAAGCTAAGAGAAAGTAATATTCAGGTAATAGAAACAGAAAATGGTCTTCGCGTTTGCTCGAAAGAGCCGATCTATGCAGCAGATATTAAAACCTTGCCTTATCCTGGATTTCCTACGGATATGCAGGCACCTCTTATGAGTTTGATGAGCATAGCCCAAGGTACCTGTGTGATAACCGAAACCATCTTTGAAAATCGATTTATGCATGTAGGAGAATTAAAACGAATGGGTGCCGATATTAAAATTGAAGGTAGAAGTGCAGTGATTAACGGAGTTCCTTCTTTAACAGGAACCCAAGTACGAGCAACGGATTTACGAGCCGGTGCAGCCCTGATATTATGTGGTTTAATAGCAGAAGGAACAACAGAAATTCAAGATATGTATCATATCGAAAGAGGATATGAAGACATCGAAATGAAACTTAGAAATTTAGGAGCTTCCATTCAAAAAATAGAGATTTGAATTTTACAGTGGCTATTTTTTTATGCATGTCTCACCTATCGTTCTCATATACATATAGGGATATAAAGATTTAACGAATATCCAGAGAGGGGGAGATATTTGAAAAAAATAGGCACTGTTTTTTTGGCCATCTTTTTAATTCTTTTGCTCCTTCCTGTTGTGGTTACCTTTAGTTTAAAAAAAGATGTGACTCAAGTGGAAGAGCCCATTACAGAACCTTTAGCCACAGGAAATATGATTAAAGTCCAAAAAAAAGAAACAGGAGAGATCTTAACGTTGGATTTTGAAGAATATATAAAAGGGGTTGTAGCAGCAGAAATGCCAGCCAGCTTTGAAGAAGAAGCGTTAAAAGCCCAGGCCGTAGCGGCCCGAACTTATGCCCTGCGTAGAATTTTAGAACAAAAAGCCCAACCCGTAGAAACGAGACCCTCTTATCATATTACAACAGACTTCCGAACAGGACAGAGCTACCTTACTATGGAAGAACTCAAGAAAAAATGGGGAGACACAAATTTTTATACCTACTATGAAAAAGTAGTCAAAGCCGTAGCTGCTACGAAGGGAGAAATCATGGTCTATGAGGAAGAACCCATTGAAGCCGTTTTTCATTCTACCAGTGCAGGAGTAACTCAATCAGCCCAAGACTTATGGTCTTTAGAGTTGCCCTATCTTCAAAGTGTGGATAGTCTAGAAGATGTGCAAGCTCCATCCTTTTTACAACGGATCGAATTTACTCCTGAAGAGTTTTTACAAAAAATAACCCAAGCCATGCCTGAAATGGTCATAGGAAAAGAAGAAGTAGGAAAACAAATACAAATCATTGAAAGAAATCCTGCTGGATATGTAAAACAAGTCCAAATCGGGAATCAAATCTTAACAGGACAAGACCTTCGCAATATACTAGAGTTAGCATCTAACCACTTTATTTTAGAGGAGGAAGAAGGAAAACTTATTTTCATCACCCAAGGGTATGGACATGGAGTAGGAATGAGCCAATATGGTGCTCATTTTATGGCTCAAAAAGGAAAGACCTATAAGGAAATACTTCAGCATTATTATCAAGGAATTCAGATTGAAAAAATGAAAAAATATGAATAGACAAAAACACCTCCGGCAATACTATGACTGGAGGTGTTTGGAAAGTGAGAAAACATAGATTTAAACAATGGACAAGTCAAAAAGGGTTTTATACAATTTTACTTTTATGTGTAGTAACCGTTGTAGGAACGTCGGGAGTAATTACTGCTCGTAATCTCAAAAAATTGAGAACTTATCAACAATCCCAAGAACATGTGGATTTAGATGCAGAGTTTGGAGACTTTGATCTTCTTGCAGTAGATGATATGCAAAATCAAGAAGGCCCCCTATCTGTAACCGAAGAAGAAGCAGCTAACACCCAAGCTGGTACCGCTTCTTCTGAATCTCAAGAGGAAGAACAAAAATTGGATTTTGTATTGGAAGTTCCAGAAAATCCAGAAGAAGTTACAGCTACTGGAGTAGCTAAAAAAGAAGAACAAAAAGAAACAACCCAAGAAGAAACAACAGAAAAAGAAGTTCCAGAGCAAGAAGTGGCACAAACAGAAAAAGAGGAAGAACCTGTAGTAGCAGAGGTTTTTTATCCTTATGAGCCAGGAGATTTTATGCAGTGGCCTGTAGAAGGAGAGGTTGTTATGACTTTTAGTCCTACAAAGCCGATTTATGATAAAACATTGGAACAATTTCGAACCAATTCTTCTATTAGCATTGGAGGGCCTCACACAACTCAAGTGCGTGCAGCGGCTTCGGGTATTGTTGAATCCATTACAAACCATCCCCAAACAGGCATGACCGTAGTAATTGACCATGGTAACGGTTGGCGGACTACATACGGCCAACTTCAAGAAAAAGTATTAGTAAAAGAACAAGAACGAGTCACAAAAGGGAAAGTCATTGGTGGTATAGGACAACCAACCCAATATTCTGTTCTTTTAGGAGAACATCTTTATTTCCAAGTAAC
>JAAYNZ010000070.1 GCA_012520595.1 Candidatus Epulonipiscium sp.
ACTTGAAGCAGTGAATCCTCAGCCCAATCCTTGGGAGTTCCCTTTTTATGGTTTTGAAAAAGGAGCTTTTACAGAAGATAATCGGGTAGGGCCTTATGGAGAGTATTTAAAAAAACATGGACTCAATGTTTTGGATGATCCTCACAGTTTTACTTTTGGGCAACATACTACAGTACAATCAGCATGGCCAAAAGAACATCATCAAACAGCTTGGATAGCAAACAAAGCCATTGATTTTTTACAAGATCATTCAGAAGAAACACCTTTCTTTATGTGGGTTTCTTTCATTCATCCTCATTCGCCCTTTAATCCTCCAGCACCTTATGATACGATGTATGATCCAAAGGATATGTCTCTTCCTATACGTAGTGAAGAAGAAATTTCAAAATGGCCCAAGGTATATCAAAGACGATATAAGGCGAAGGATGGACATCATGGTGGTATTAGTTATAGTGAATTTACAGACGATGATTGGCAATGTTTAAAAGCTTATTATTATGGGATGATTCATTTTATTGATGATGAAATTGGGCGTATTTTAAATGTTTTAAGAGAAAAAGAAATATTAGATCAGACATTAATTGTTTTTACATCAGATCATGGGGAGATGATGGGGGATCATCATTTATTGTTAAAAGGCACCCAGTATGACTGTGTAACCAACGTTCCTTTTCTTTTTGCACCACCTAAATCAGAGTTACAAAATAAGAAGTGGAATAAACTTTGCCAATCCATTGATATTATGCCTACTATTCTTGAGTATGTAAATGTTCCTATTCCGAAAGGAGTACAAGGCCAATCTATTTTATCGGCTTTTTCAGATCCTAGTCTAACGCCTTATGACGATGTTTTAATAGAGATGTCAAAGGACATACGAACTTTACGGACAGAGAAGGCTAGAATTTCTTGGCATAGTAATGATAAAGAAGGAGAACTCTATGATTTAGGGAAAGATCCTTACTGCCTCAATAATCTTTGGAACGAATCGGAAGCCATTTCTTTGAAACAGAGAATGATGGAAAGTTTATTGGATCGAATGACTTGTAATCAAGATCCATTGCAAGAGCGAAAAGCTTTGTGTTAATATATAAAGGGATAGAAAAAAGTAGGATGAGGAGGGTTGTAGATGCCGTTAAAATCTCAATTTTCATATATTCTACGAGTCTGTATTCAACCAGGTCATCATGAAGAGGAACGGATGAGGGAATTGATTCGTTTTTGCAGGGAAGGCTTGGTTGATGATGTAATGTTTTTTATTGATTGTGAGGATCTAAATCAAGGACACATTACCAAGGAAGAAGCAAAGCCTTGGTTGAAATTGATTGCTAGAGCAAAAGAACAACTAGAGCCTTTAGGAATTACTACATCGATTAATCCTTGGGTAACATTAAATCATGCAGACCGTGGAAGAAAGTTAAAAAAAGGACAAACTTTTGGATTGATGGTAGATAAAAATGGAAAAGAAGCAACAGCTTGTGTATGTCCTTTAAGTCAAGAATGGAGAAATTATATTACAGATTTATATTCTTTTTATGCATCCATTGATCCTTATATGCTTTGGATTGAAGATGATTTTCGATTCCATAATCATGCCCCCTTAGAATGGGGTGGCTGTTTTTGTGAACAGCATATGGAGTTGTATT
The DNA here is from genome assembly GCA_012520595.1 of Candidatus Epulonipiscium sp. GTDB lineage: Bacteria > Bacillota > Clostridia > Lachnospirales > JAAYNZ01 > JAAYNZ01. The sequence continues at coordinate 1,644 of JAAYNZ010000070.1, forward strand.
CTAAAAAGGCAGGGAAAAAACTTTCTAGGGAAGAGTTTGTAAAAGGAATAGGACGAAAAGGAGAACCTCATCCTTATCGAAAAATTTGGTTAGATTCAGCCAGGGAAACCATGGTTACTTTGGCAGAAGAAATAGGAAAAGCCGTACATCAGGTTTCACCTCAAGTAAGATTAGGATTAATGAGTTCTATTCCAGCTGTTCATTGTGCAGAAGGACGAGATTGGGAGGGAATTTTAAAGGGATTGGCAGGAGAAACATCCATGGTCAATCGGCCCCATTTACCCAGTTATCAAGAAGTAAGTCCCCAATCTTACTTTTGGAACTTTAACACCATATCTGTTTTAAGTAAAGCCAATGTACCCGTGGGTACAGAAATTTATCCAGAGTTAGAAAACTCTCCTCGAACCTTATTTGCAAAATCACGTACTTTTTCTCGTTTCCAAATTGAATTGGCTATGGCTTTAGGTGCCCAAGGGATTACAATGAATTTATTCAATGTGATGGGAAATGGAGTATTGATGCAGGATGGATTTGAGAAAATATTAAAAGAGGCTAAACCTTTTTTAAATCAAATCACTGCATTAAAAATAGAAGATAAACAACCAGAAGGGGTCAAGGTGCTTTTTGATCCTCAATCTTCCTATACCATTCACACAACCCAAGGAGAAAAAATGGAAGAGTTATATCCTAGTGAGAATTTTTGGGCAGGTTTATTAAGTGCTTATGGTATTGCTACTTGTTATAGTAAAGAAAAGCAACATCAAGGTGAAGTAGTTGCCATTTCAGGACAGTATTTTAGAAATCTAAAAGAAAATGAAATAAAAGATTTACTCCATCACAATTTTGTTCTTTTAGATGGAGAAGCGGTCGAAACTCTTTTTGAGTTAGGCTATGGTTCTTTTTTGGGTATCAAAAGTATGACTTGGTATCCTCAATATAGCGGGGATTATGCTTATGAAGAGGTTTATGATGGACATTGTTATTGTGGCATCCAACAAGCACGAATTTCTTTGCAACGAGCAGAAGGTGGATTTTATGCCATTGAGTATGAAAAAGAGCCTTATGTCATTACCCAAGCGAAAAAGCCCAATAATGAATTGATTGGACCTAGTATGGTAGTGGTGGATGAGCATATTTTTATTTTGCCTTCGAAAGGGAAAGATACTTTCTTTACCATTCA
>JAAYNZ010000071.1 GCA_012520595.1 Candidatus Epulonipiscium sp.
AAACCAGATAGATAAATGTTAGATTTATTACTATAGTAATGAATAAATAAAAAATATATAGTATGATTCATATGTTTTTTTATTTTATCCTTGTTATAATGATAATATAGATATACACTTTTATAATCTGAATTTTGCAAGATGCATATCCATCGGCTCACGCTTTGATTGTCCCTCCTGTTGCTCCTACTAAAAGAGTAGAAAGCAACAGAGGGACAAAAGTTACGTATTCGCTCATAATATACATTTGCTTCTTATTTAGTTTTATAGGAGCAAGGGTTAAGGCAGTTGGAGCAGAAGAGTGATATAGGAGCTTACTGGAATTTTAGATTTTTAACGTGTATATCGATACACATGCCAAAAAGGTAAGATTCCACGAAGTAACATGGAAGTACTATTACTCATCATAAGATTTACAATAAAGGCTAGGAAGATAGGAGTTGTTCATATGTATAAGATAGGAGTTGTCAATTTAGATACATCCCATCCCAAGGCTTTTTCATCCTATTTAAATCAAGGAAATCGAGCAAGGTATACAGCTGTTTACAATGATGGGTTTCGGGGGGATGATGAAGTAGAAGGTTTTATGAAAGCCAACCATATTCAGAATCGCTGCCATTCTATGGCTGAGATGGCTCGGAATGTAGACATTGGTTTTATTCATAGTTGTAACTGGGACAAGCATTTGGATCAGGCTCAAGCTTTTATTGATGTAGGTAAGCCTGTCTTTATTGACAAACCCATCGTTGGTAATCTTAAAGATTGTAAAAGAATCGAAGCACTTGTTCAAGAAGGAGCCGTTGTTCTAGGGAGTTCTTCGCTACGTTATGCAGATGAAGTAACATCTTTTGTGGCTCAGCCAGTCGAAGAAAGAGGAGAGGTTGTACATGTAACGGCTACGGTAGGGGTCGATGAATTTAATTATGCCATTCATGCTGTTGAGACCATTATGGGAGTTTTAGGCGATGAAGCAAGAGCCCAATTGGTTACCTATATTGGTAATCGCTATAAGAAGGAGGCTCCTTGTGAAAGTTATTTTATTCAGTTTAAAAATGGGACTACAGCCATGTATCATGTCTATTTAAATGGTTGGCAACCTAGTACCATGACAGTGATTACAACGAAGACGACGATCTGTAGAACCATTAATGCTGGGATGGCTTATGGCGCTATGTTGGATCAGGTTTGTGATTTTTTAGATGGAAAAGAAAATCTTTTAGCCAGTATTGAAAGTTTAACAGAATCCATTAAAATCATGTTGGCAGGTAGATTATCGAAGCAAAAGAAAGGACTACCTATATTGCTTTGTGAACTTCCTTTAGAAGATGAAGGTTTTGATGGTGGGGAATTTGAAGCTGGCTATGCGGCTGCGGCAGCCAAGATTTATAGTACCAAATAAGGTAAGATGTCATTTGCACAAAAAAACAAGGATGTTATATGAAATTTCAATCTATTTTAAGAGGCAGGAGTTATAATAGAATAAGAAGAGACTAAAATAGGGTATGAAAAATAGAATGAGGAGAGTATACATGCAAAAAAGACTCACTACATTTTTAGGAACATTATCGAATAAAAGCTACTTTAAAGTGCTATTTCGAATGTTTTTATTATTTCAAGTCATTTTGCTAGTATCTAATATTTTGATTTTTCTATTTATCAAAAGGGTATTAGCCTATGATATTAAGACATACAACACCACGGCCATTCATTCCATTCGAAGTAATGTGGAAGATACCTTTTTGGAAATGATTAAAGTTTGTACTTCTGCCAGGTTACCTGCCCAGAAAGTAAATGAAATGCACAATTTTAAGGAACTAAAACCAGAACAATATATTATGTTAGGAGAAATTAGAAAAGAATTTGTTAATTTGTTTTCTACTCGTAGAAGTTATGATAAATGGTTTTATTACAATATGGAAAAAGACATGGTCATAGATGCTTCAGGAGTTTATAATAGTGAAGAATATTTATATCGTTATTATAAATACATGGGTATAACAGAAGAAGATTTTGAACAATACGTAGGTACTCCAATAAAGCCATCACAGGTTCATTCTATTTCAACTTTATATGAGAAGCAGTTGATGCAAACACTTTCTGAACCAGTCATTCCCTTTATTTATTCCTACCAAGAAAGTTTAGGACAAAAATCAATACTAGTTATTAATTATTCTTTAAAAAATTTAGAGGGAATTACATCAAGGTATTTAACTTCGGATCAGATGGGAATTGTTGTTACGGATGAGAACGGAGATGTTCTTTCTTTAGTAGGAAATCTTAGTGAAGAAGGAATGACTCAGTTAAGTCAAATCCACTTACAGGAAAGTCGATTGTATATAGAACAGAAGAAATTGGCTGGGAAAAAGTATGTGATTATGTCTCATAAAATGGAATTTCCTAACTGGAATATTCATATTTCTCTTCCCAGTAGTATTTTTTATCGAAAATCCAATATGATTTTTTTCTTATTAATGCTGGCTAATCTTTCGATTGCAGTAGTAGGAATTAGTTTAGCTTATGGGTTTAGTAGGCGATTGTTTAGTCCTATTTATAATTTGTTTTCGATGCTTTATCCGCAAAAAACATTGCTATCTTATCGATGGAATCAAAATGAACTAGAATTGATTGGTTCACGTTTAGAAGAAATCAAACAAAGCAATCTTAACTTTAGTAACAGGATTCGCTGTATGGAGCCTATTGCCGTCAATGGTTTTCTAAAAAAAGTGTTGGAACAAAAGGATTTTTTAAAAGGAAAACAAAATATACAGTTTTTAAAAGAAAATACATGTTTATCTACAGAAGGAGAGATCCATGTCTGTGATGTACGATTTGTGTTTCATCCATTGTTTATCAGACAAATTTCTAATCATGAGAAGGAAGAAACCATTGATAATATACACAGTCTATTGGTGAGCATGTTGATTATTTCTATGGATCAAGTAATTTGTGTTGATATAGAACCCAATCATATGGTGTTTCTTATCCAGTGTACAAACCAAGAAGGGGAAGATAAACTTTTATCCACCTTGGAAGAATTACGAAAATTATTTATTCATGATACGGATAATATTCGAATTTGTTTTATGGTAGAGAAATCACCAAATGTTTTTTCACTAGAAAAAACATATTCTACTATAAATCAGCAATATGTCCATATTCCTTTATTTCAGTTATCCCATAAAGTATGGTTAGCAAATGAAGAAGTAATAGATAATGATGTTCCTTCTATGGATTGGGATAAATTAGATAATATTATTAAAATGGGGGAAGTTAAAAAAGTAGAAACCTTTATTGAACAGCAGATCGTGCCATGGAGCAAGAAGTTGACGATAAAATCCATGGAGATGATTTATCAGGAATGTTATAAAACTTGTAGGAGAATTATGGAGAGAGAAAACTGGGAATGTCCTTGCCTTAGTAGATTGGAAGAGTTAGATGTTAGTCAGTGCTTTTCAATCGAGGAATATATACAGGAACTAAAGCGAATGGTTTTGTTGGTTTATGGTTCTTCTGAAAAAAGAGATTATTCTCGCCGTGAAGAATTTATAAAATATATTGAAGATTCTTTTATGGAGGAAAATTTAAGTTTAGAATTCATGGCAGAGTATTTTCAACTTTCTGCCAATCATTTTTCTAAGGTTTTTAAAGAACAAATGGGTGTTTCTTTCAGTGATTATCTTGCTTCGTATCGAGTTGAACAGGCGAAAAATTTACTTGTAACAACAAAAGAAACGGTTAATGAAGTAGCAGCTGCAGTAGGGATATCCAATCGAGTGACTTTTAATCGCCTCTTTAATAAATTAGTAGGGATTCCTCCTGGGCAATATCGTACTATACACAGGAATAAAATAAATAGTTAAATAGATAATAGTTAAATGGATGCTCTACAAACTAGGAAAAGTATTTCCAGCTTGTAGAGCATTTTAGATGAAAAAATTGATAAAAACTACCAAAAAGCATAGGAATGATACAAATCATAGGATATGTTACAATGAAAACAGAGGGAATGAAACAAAAAAAGAAAGTTGTTAATTGTCATATTTATTTATTTTTTTTATAGTGAGGATGTGCTCTTTGATACATTCTATTTTTTGTAGATCCTTAGGGCATGTAGATTATATATGAAAAGGGGTATTGGTATGAGCAAAAAAATGAAACAGTTAGTAGCACATGTAGTAGTGGTAGTAATGATGAGTTTATTATTAGGAGGATGTAGCAACGGGAAAGAAACCAAGGTAGAAAATCAACCTTCCAGTTCAACAGCTGATTCTTCTTCTAAAGTGGAGAGTGATTCTTCAGAAACCAAAAGGGAACCTATTACTTATACGTTAATGTTTGCAGAACACCCTTCCCAACCTTTTAAACCAGATACCTGGGTTTTTCTAGATGTGATTAAGGAGAAGTTTAATGTAAACTTCGATATTCAACCGATTCCTTCTTCTTCTTATACAGATAAGGTGAATATGGCGATTGCATCCAATAGCATTACAGATATTGTGAATAGCGTGGATTTAAATACTCTTAATGATATGGGCGGAAAAGGAATGTTTTTAAATCTGTGGGATTATATTGATCAAATGCCCAATGCGAAAAAGGCTTTTGATACTATTGATTATATGGCACCCTGTAAGTTATCAGATGATCAGTGGTATGCTATTCCTTCTAAGGTTCCCCATGCCAATATGATGAAAATGTCCATTGATTTTATTACAATGGCTCGGGGAGATATTATGAAAGACAATGGTTTATCGGCACCTAAAACCTTTGATGATTTATATGGTTTATTAAAATCTTTTAAAGACTTATCTCCTAAATCATCTCCTTGGGTTACCCGTCTTGGGGTTAACAATATGCTATATTGTTTGGCACCTGGTGTAGGTATTACTTTTGATACGGATTATACAGTTTATGATTTTAATGCTAAATCATTTTCCAGTGCTCTTACGGACGAAGGTTTTCGTTATTTAGTAGAGTTTATGAATAAGTGTTATAAAGATGGACTATTAGACCAAGAATATGCCATTTCTGATACAAAACAATGGGAGGATAAGATTGTTTCTGGAAAAGGTTTTTTCGCAATTGATTATTTTGCTCGTCCTGAAATGATGACCAATGCAGCAAGGACAGCAGGAAATAATGAATATGTTCTTGAGGCTATGTTACCACCAGCAAAAGAAGGTGGAGAACAAAAGGTATATGCTAAAAATGAAGCTGTTAGTTATCAAGGAATTAATGCGAAAGTAAAATCGCCAGAGCGTTTAATGGAAGTTTATGATTGGTGGTTTTTCTCTGAAGAAGGCTCATTATTGGGGTTCTTTGGTAAAGAAGATGTTTCCTATACACGAAAAGATAAAGTAATTAGTTATAAGTACAGCGAAGATGCTAGTAACATCAATGATATTGCTTCTAAATATGGTACAGATTATTATGGTTTTATGGGCTTAGCACCTGGATTTTTTGACTACACCATTAACTATAAAAATGACGAAAGTATGTCGGATGCGTTGAAAAATACCTTTGCTGTTTATGATGGGCAAACCGTTGAAAATCGACCTGTTGTTATTTATTCAGGAGATGCTTTGGAAGCACGTAAAAATTTTATAACCAATTTGCAACCCTATCTTGATAATGAAATCAATAAATTTATTATGGGAGTTCGTCCTTTAAGTGAGTGGGATGCCTTTATTAAAGAATGTAATGGAAAAGAATTTAATAATTATATTGAAACAAAAAACAGTGTTCACAAATAGAGAATTAATGATTCAAAGAGCATTTTTAAAAAGTGGAGTTGCGATAAAGGCAACTCCACTAGGAGATGCTCATAGTGGTATTAAATGTAAGACCCGTCATCTGGGAGGAGGGAGGTTATTATGCAAGCTACAGCAAATTCATATGTAGAAAAGAAAAAAGGAATCCTTTATTTTTTAAAAAGAGATTGGATGCTTTATTTGATTATCTCAATTCCTATCATACATACCTTTATTTTTAAGTATTGCCCCATGGGAGGGATTGTTATTGCATTTAAACAATTTAATCCAATGGTTGGTATTTTTAAAAGTGATTGGGTGGGTGTAAAGTATTTTAAACAGTTTCTTAGTGATTCAACTTTTTGGAATGTTTTTAAGAATACCATTCTTTTGAGTATTTACAATCTACTTTGGTCTACACCCATGCCAATTTTTTTTGCTTTGATGTTAAATGAGGTTAGAAGTACAAGGTTTAAGAAAACAATTCAAACCATTAGTTATCTTCCTTATTTTGTTTCTACTGTTGTTATGGTCGGAATTATTTTTCAAATTTTATCTCCTACAACGGGGATTGTTAATCATATTCTTTCGTTATTTCATATTCCGCCCATTATGTTTATGGGAGAAAGTAAGTGGTTTCGAACGATTTATATTGCTTCAGGGATTTGGCAAGGAACAGGATATTCCGCTATTATGTATTTTGCAGCTTTGACGAATATTGATCAAGAACTATATGAAGCAGCCAATATCGATGGAGCAGGTCGTTGGGGGCGAATGATTCATATTACACTTCCTGGAATTATGCCTATTATTGCAGTAATGTTTCTTTTAAATATTGGGAATGTACTACAAGTATCTTTTGAAAAGGTAATTTTGATGCAGAAACCCATAACCATTGATGTTGCAGAAGTCATTAATTCCTATGTTTATAAACGGGGGTTAGTGGGTATGGATTATAGTTATGGTACAGCAGTAGGATTGTTTCAATCGATCATTAGCTTTGTGCTACTTATATTTGCCAATAAAATTAGCAAAAAATTATCTGAAACATCACTGTGGTAAAGGAGGGGAAAAGGATGAAAATACAAAGGAGCATGGGAGAAAAGATATTTGATTTTTTTAACATTCTATTGTTATCGCTATTTGGATTACTTTGCCTTTATCCAATTATTTATATAACAGCCATGTCCTTCAGTGATAGCTGGGCTATCCTAGAGGGGAAGGTTTGGCTTTATCCGGTAGGATTTCATTTGGATGCTTATGAAATAGTATTTAGTGATGGAAATATTTTGCGTTCCTATTTGAATACGATTATTTATACCACAGTAGGTACTTTATTTAATTTGACTGTAGTAACTTGTGCCGCCTATCCTCTTTCTAAAAAAAGGTTAAAAGGCAAACACTTCTTTTCTTTGTATTTTGTATTTACTATTTTATTTAGCGGTGGGTTAGTACCTACTTTTTTAGTGGTACAAAAACTAGGATTTTATAATACTATTTGGGCAGTTACGGTACCAGGTGCCATGTCTGTATTTTATATGATTATTCTTCGTACTAATTTTGAGCAAGTTCCTGATGCTTTGGAAGAAGCGGCTGTTATTGATGGTATGAGTGATTTTGGAATCATGACTAAAATTTATATGCCTTTATCTAAGCCTATTTATGCGGCATTAACACTGTTTTTTGCCATTGGTCATTGGAATAGTTTTTTTAATGCATTTATCTATCTTCAAGATAAATCAAAATTTCCTCTTCAAGTTATTTTAAAGGAAATTGTGATTGCCAACACCATGAATGATTTAGGTACTTCGGCTGTTGGTTCTAGTGCCATGGAAGCTACCAAACTTTTAAGTGAGAATTTAAAATGTGCGACCATTATTGTTGTTATGCTTCCCATTATGGCAGTTTATCCTTTTGTACAAAAACATTTTGTTAAAGGTATGATGATTGGTGCAGTCAAAGGATAGGCTGTTATTTGTACAAAAAAACAAGGATGTTGTATGAAATTTCAATCATTTTTTTTGAAAGGATTTATAATGAGAATATGTTAGTTCAGTATTGAAAGATTTTTTAAGATGATATAGTGAAAAAAGGAGTGGATGATATGATTCGTTTTGGAATTATTGGATGTGGTGTTATTTCAAGTTCTCATGCAAATGCCATTGCACAAACCCAAGAAGGAAGATTGCATAGTGTTTGTGATATTGTGGAAGAGAAAGCCAAGGTTTTAGCAGAGAAGTATGATGTTAAAAATATTTATACTGACTATAAAGAAATGTTAAAAGATCCAGAATTGGATGTTGTGTGTATTTGTACTCCTAGTGGAATGCATGGCGAAATGTGTATTGAAGTAGCAAAAGCGGGGAAACATATCGTTTGTGAAAAACCGATGGAAATTACAGAAGAAAAAAATGAAGCCATTTTGCAAGCTCTTCGCCAATATCCTGTAAAAATGCAATGTATTTTTCAACGAAGGACGATGAATGCAGCCATTGCAACAAAAAAACTAATTGAAGAAGGACGTTTAGGTAAGATTGTGTTGGCTTGTGCCTATTTAAAATATTATCGGGATCAGGCGTATTATGATAGTGCTGGTTGGAGAGGAACCTGGGAATTAGATGGTGGTGGAGCCCTTATGAACCAAGGGGTACATGGAATTGATTTACTTACTTGGATGGTAGGAGAAAAGGTGGTTTCCGTATTTGCAAAAGCAGGAGCTTTAGCAAGGAATATCGAGGTAGAGGATACTTCTGTTGCTCTTTTACAATGGGAAGGGGGAGGTTATGGAATGATTGAAGGAACAACCACTGTTTATCCAGGTTTAGATACCCGATTTGAAATACATGGGGAAAAAGGAACCATTATTTTTGGCGATGCAGGAGTTCAGATGTGGAAAATTATTGATGAAGAAATTCCATTGCCAGAAGAAGGAGAAAGTTTGGGAGGAGCTACTGATCCAAAAGCCATTTCTTCAGCAGGTCATTATATTTTAATTCAAGATATGATCGATGCCATTCTTCATGACCGAAAACCAATGATTCCACCAGAAGAAGGCAAAAAAGCAGTAGAACTGATTCGAGCGATTTATCGTTCTTCACAAGAAAAGCAAGAGATATTTTTATAAGACGGGAGTGAAAAAAATGAAGACATCCATTTTTTCTCTGATTTTTAAAGAAGAACCATTAGAAAAAGTGATCCCATTAGTAAAGGAAATAGGTTATGATGGACTTGAACTTTGGGGAAAGGCACCTCATTTTCCAGTAGATACAACAGTGAAACGGGCAAAAGAAATAGGTGCCTTACTGGATGCCCATCAGTTAGTTGTACCTGCTATAGGAGCTTATGTAGGAGATTTTTCTACTGCCTCTGATCCAGAATGTGAAAAAGCTTTGGAAGAAGTAGAGAGGTATTTTCAACTGATGGACTATGTTGGATGTGATTTGTTACGGGTAGCTTGTGGTGGACCTCATGCATTTTTAGCCCAATCCTATCATTATGAAAAGGCGTTATATTGGATTAAAAAGTGTGGTGTTTTAGCAAAAGAATATAATAAAAAAATTGTTATGGAAATTCATAATGGGAGTCTAATCGAAACAGTAGAAGCAGCTA
>JAAYNZ010000072.1 GCA_012520595.1 Candidatus Epulonipiscium sp.
TGAGCCAGGATCAAACTCTCGTGTTTTGATCTTCTCATGATGCACTAGCATCTTTTTTCCTCAAAGGGGTTCTTCTTGACGGAAGAACTTCCTTATTTCTTCACTGTTTACGGGTTGTTACACTGTTTAATTTTCAAAGTTCAAATTCGTCACGTTCATAATCATATCAAGTTTTTTGTGACTTGTCAAGAGTTTTTTATTTTATTTACTCTCTTATTAAAACCAGCCTCAAGATTCAAATTTCAATTGTCCCTCAGCAAAAAGGATTATAACATGAATTTTTATGCTTGTCTAGGTTTTTTTGAAAAAAATATTTTATTTGCTTTTTTTCCTATTCCCTGCTATAATGTTTTTTTGATAAGAGTATTCTTTTATAAACTAAGAAATTTTATCTTGCTTGTAAGGACTAAACGTTTCTTATTCTTAGGGAGAGATGACTGAGAGGTTGAAAGTGGCGGTCTCGAAAACCGTTGTGCGCTTATACCGCACCGGGGGTTCGAATCCCTCTCTCTCCGTTCCATAGAAAAACCCCTCTATGTTAGAACTCTAACATAGAGGGGTTTTTCTATGGATATCTACATTCATGGCTAATTGCTAAATAAATGCATAACATAAGCATCAGCAAATACGTGACTTTTATTCTTTAAAAATCAATAAATTACTAATAAAAATAGTAAATCGAATTAGCTTGTAACAAAATAAAAACTTGTCACATAAGATATAGTAAACATTTCTATGTTTTCTTTTCATTTTGCTTCGTCATATGAAAATCAAAGGAGGGATTTACTATGTATAAAGACTATAACTACATGGATTCATCATGTTTTTTGAACTACGACCCTTTTTATAATCCTATGTATGAAAACGAAATGATGGTTTTTAAGCCCACATGCTATCCTTATGACTATATGGTAGAAGACTATGAAGAAATATGTATCAAAAAACCTAAAAAAGAATATTCCATTAAAGTACCGGAAGTTATCGGCAGGAATGCTAGTGAAGAACTTTTAGAAATCATTATTCCTTTTCCTCGTGGTGCAGAAGCCATTGAAATTGTAGAAGTTAAAACAGAAGTCATTTGTGATATCGTTGAAGTAGTAAGAGATAAAGTTTTAATTAACGGAAGATTGCATAAAAATATCTTATATAAAACAAAAGAAGATTCCCGTTACGAAAATCGCTGCTGTGATGACATGAAAATTGTAAATGGAGATGTTCGACACGTATCTGTATGGGTTCCTTTTAGTACTTTTATCAATATTCCTGGTGCCCTTCCTGGGGATATGTATGAAATCGAATACGCCAATGCAGACTGTGATCAATCCGTTGATATTTTAATGGATCCCCTCCCCTATTGTCATGATGGAATTACTCGCTATCAAAAATTAAGAGAAAAAACCATCGTTACTATCGATGTAAAAGTATTACGCCACACTCAGATTATGATCGATCGTTAATCTTTAGAACATTGTCCTGGAAATAAAAGCATCTTTCCTTCTTTTTCTCCTTTAATCTCATACCCTAATGCTAAATAACGATGTAGTCTTTGAAGGTAACAAGTTCTCAAATCTTCCACCGTTGTTTTTTGATATGTTCTCCCTTGTATAATCTGTCCATTAGGAATGTAGTAAACAAACTCTCGGATTCTTTTCTTTTGACTACACAAAAATAGCTGTACTTCATTTTGACGTTTTTCACATTTTGTTACTATCTGCACAACACAAACACCTCCTATAGTGTAATGTACTCCTATAGGAGGTAAAATATGCATATTATAAAGAGATAGAAACTAACTGATTTAGATCTTCTTCTGTTAAACTTTCTTTTCTTAAAAGTTCCTTTGCAATGCTATCTAAAAAGAACTTATTTTCAATTAATAAATTCTTTGTTTTTTCATACAAATGGTTCATTTGCTTACGACATTCTTGAAAAACGGTTTCCTGCACAATTTGTTTTTGACCGACATCCGCTAAAATGTGCATATTTAATATTCCTGTTTCTTTACTCATTCCATATTTCATCACATAATCTTTTAAAAGTGATGTAGCTTTCTCGATGTCATTACTAGCTCCTGTTGTAACTTCTTCTGCCCCAAAAACAATTTCTTCTGCAATCCGTCCTCCTAAATAAACCTGGATCTGATGTTCCATCTCTTTTTTAGTATAGTACATTTTGTCTGGTGGAATGTTCATACTAAATCCACCTGCCCCTTTTGTACTAGGAATAATGGTTACCTTTGATACTGTATTTTCAGGAGCAATCAATTTCGTTACTAATGCATGGCCAGCCTCATGGTAGGCTGTAATTTTTCGATCTTTTTCTAACACCCCACTCCGATCCTTTTTAGCTGCCCCAGCAATAACTGTATAAAAAGCTTGATCAATGTCTTCCCATTGGATCATTTCTCCACTTCTTTTTGCTGCAAGCATAGCCGATTCATTTAAAAGATTTTCCAACATGGCACCACTAAAATAAACCGTCTGCTTTGCTACCTTTTTCAAATCAATTTCAGGATTTAAGGGTTTGTTTTTTGCATGGATGCATAATATTTTTTCTCTCCCTGTAACATCCGGTAGTCCAATTTCAATGTGACGATCAAAACGCCCAGGTCTCAATAAAGCCTCATCTAAAATATCCAAACGATTGGTAGCAGCAATTACTACAATCCCTTCGCCTTCATGAAAACCAGACATCTCTGTTAAAAGAGCATTTAACGTTTGATCTCTCTCATCATTCCCACCGGTACCGCTAACTGTCCTTTTTTTCCCTAAAGCATCAATTTCATCAATGAAAATAACTGCTTTCTTCTCCATGCGAGCCTTTTTAAACAAATCTCGAATACGGCTTGCTCCAACCCCTACATACATCTGCACAAAATCAGAACCTGAAACAGCAAAAAAAGGAACACCTGACTCCCCTGCTATTGCTTTTGCCATCAATGTTTTTCCTGTTCCTGGAGGTCCATAAAAGATAATACCTCTAGGCATTCTTGCCCCATATTTGGAATACTTTTCAGGATTTTTTATGAAATCAACTACATCTTCTACTGCTTCTTTTGCCTCTTCATTTCCTGCAACATCATAAAAACGAGTAATTTTTTGTTGCTGTTTTCTGCTATCGTCAATCTCCATTGCCATTGAATATTTAGGTTGCTGTTTTTTCCACTGTTTTTGAACATACCAAAAACCCAAAGAAAAAAAAGCAATCACCATGATTCCTTGTATAATGGATAAAGGAGTATTTTCTGTATTTTCTTCCACAGAAATATCTTGGATTAATAAGGTTTCTTTTAAAGATGGATTTCTAGGGTTTTCCACCTTATAAAAGCCATCTTCTCCTTTAAATTTTACCTTTAACTTACTTTCATTTCCCAAAATCACTTTTTCTACTTTTTCTTCCTGAATATATTGCAAGAACTCATTGTATGAAATTTCTTTCTTTATATTTTTTTTGTTGATATAAAGTAATCCAAATAAAACACAAAGAAGAATGATGGCAATGGCGGATAAAATTTGGTTTCGTTTTTTCACCATGCTCCTCCCTTCTTGGTTTACATAATATATTTCAAGGTTATTATATCTACTTTTCATCTCTTTGTCTATGGGATTATATGTAAAACCCCTTGATCCAATGTTAGATCAAGGGGTTTTACATATAATCTTTTTAATGAGTTGTCATTTGTGGCTCTTGTTGAGAATATTGATATAAAGCTTGAATAATTTTACTAGCCTCTTCTGTGGTCCAATCTTTACTCGGTTTATCTTCTCCAATGACTTGTTGACAAAATTCTTTTAAATCTTGCTCTGTCATTTGCTTTTCTTTAGATAAAGTATAAATATACTTTCTTTGCTTGTCTGTACTTAATCTAGTAAAGGAATTTTCTTCTTTGACAATATCTAAATCTTCTATATCTTGTGTGAAAATCCCTGATGAACGTGTAGCAGATAACACTGCATCAATAAATGCTCTTTTTTTAGCCATTTTTAAAACTGTATTTACTAAAGTATAGGGATCTTGATAACGGTATTTTTTCTCCATAGAGTTACATGCTCCTACTCCTTCAGCTTCTAGTAAATCTGTTGTCTTATTAATCAACGTTACTTTGGCCTCATAATGAAAAAAACCTTTGTCCCAGTCTTCCACCCGATGCACAATATCTACTTTCTTAGCAAATCCATAAACATCACAAAGTTTTTCAGCACCAGATTTTAAAAGGGTCGGTTTGGAGATACCGGGTATTTCCCCATAATCTTCCCCCAAAATCATATGTTCTTTAATAAATCTTTGCAATATTGTCATACGCTCTTGTACTTCTTCCAAACTAAAGACAAAATTCGGCATAATATGATTGGCAGAATACTGTTCCTGATAATCCATGTTGGAATCTCCTTTTTATTTATAGCATGTGTTAAACTAAATTTTTCATTCTATAAAAATAAGGATGTTACTGGAAATTTATTTTTTCCCATGAAAAAAGCAGCTTCCGATGGCTGCTTTTTTCTGGAGAAGGTATTTGTTCTTATGGGGGGTGTAGCAAAATCTATACTTCATAAGTTACATTGGGGGGGTTTCACAATTATTATTATAACAGGGCTTTCCATATAAGTGTGCATAAACTTTATTTTTTTTATGAATTTCTTTCGTCTATTTTTTCTATCCAATATTGTTTTGTCTAAAAATTCATCTGCAAAGTCACTAAAAAAATGTCGGATTTTGTAGTATTTCTAAATCTCATCATTTGTTCATAAAAATTTCATATTTTATACAAACTTTTTTGTTATCATAAACGTACATGATAGTGAAGGACTTAGTATTCCATTATATCATAGATAGGAGTTATGCCATGAAAAAACTATTTGTAACTACTGTCCTTGTTATTTATTTTTCTACTGCTGTTCATGCAGGAGAATGTTATGGACAAATCCATACAGTGGTTCCCTATTTAATTTCTCTCAAAACCCTTGTCCCCAAAACAGAAATATCCACAAGAACTAGGAAATCTTCTCCCGCAGAAGAAAAGATACAGCCCCTTTTATATGCAATTGATGATAAAACAAAACAAATCAAAAAAAACTTGGAAACTTATTTTCAAAATATGGAAATTGTTCAAGACATTCTAACTGTTAAATCCAATCATAAGCAGGCCTTTTCGGAAGAACAAATGATAACCTTTCAATCTCTATCTAAAAAAATAAGTATGGAATATAAGAGGCTCCAACAAATTCTATCATCGATCTATAAAGAAAAAGATTTAAAAGATGTACAACAAGAAATTTTAAAGATTGATACAGATTTTGATAAGATACAATATTCCTTTGAAGAGATCATTCTTTATCAAAATTTAGCCTTGGAAAGTTTGTCTATCCTCGTTGAAGATAGTAATAACATGATCCATATTGTATTATAATACATAAAATTCCTATTCGTTTATGAGACAGGATACCTATCTATCCACAGGATTTAAAAACAAAGATCCTCTAGCTATACTAGTGGATCTTTGTTTTTCTTCGTATACTGATCTTACTTAATTTTTAGATGCCAACCATCGATCATAAACATCTTGTTTAATTTTTAATAACTCGCCTATATTCATGCTTTCTAAAGTACTGATATACTTATCAAAATTCTCTATTGGTTCATCTCCTACCAGGAATTTAGCAATCATTTGTTCTACATAATTATTAATATCTGTTTCTAAAAGAGTAGCTCTTTCATGCTCTTCTTTTGTATAGCGTACGTTTCCAGGGAAGAAAGGCTTCATATAAGGTTCTTGACGAGTTTGAACAGCTTTTACTTTCATTTCCATTAGTGGGAAATCAGATGGATAAGCTAAAAAGTTTAAATAACTTGGCATATGCATGTTAACAGTAATCGATTTATTAATATCACTAAAACTCGTAATCGGATCAATAAATCGATATGTCTTTTTATCTTGATCTGCATATTCCCAGTGTACATTCTCCAATCCAACAAAAAGGGTATTTCCATTCAATCCTTCAATACTTTCTTCTTCTTTTGCATACCATAAGTCAAACCATCTCATCATAGCTTCAGGGTATTTACATTTATCTGTAATCACTCCTCGGCCTGTATAAATAGGGGTATAGGCTTTTACTACTTTTTCATTATTGAAAGGAGAAGTAAGTGGTTCTAAACAATCTTGCAGATCTGTGGTTTCGGGAGGTAAGTTAGTAGGACTGGCATTATAAATACCTACTACTCCACTTTTACTTTTTGCTAAACTTTGTTGAGACGTTTGAGTCAACATTTCAGGGTCAATTAATCCATCTTTGTAAAGTTTATTAATGTAGGCAAGATACTCTTTAAATTCAGGAAGCATCGGTGTAAAAACAACCTTATCATCTTTAATATCAAAGGTAGGGCCACCACTTAATCCTGTAAAAGCTGGAAGTATAAAACCATTTAATGATCCTAAACCTGCTCCAGACCATGGAATTTCATCATTAGGATCTCCGTTACCATTGGCATCTTGTTCTTTGAAGGCCTTTAAGAGTTCATATAAATCGTCAGTAGTAGCTGGCATAGACATTCCTGTATTTTCTAACCATTTTGTATTAAAAAAACAAAGGTGAGGGTTAAGGGTACTGGTTTGCATATAATAAGGAAGTGCATAAATATTACCATCAATGGCAGTAATAGCTGCTTTCATATCTGGATGCTCTTGAAGTCGCTTTGTAAGATTAGGAGCATATTGCTCAATCAATGGTTTTAAATTTTGAAAAACTCCCTGAGGACCATACGTTTCCTCATCATTGATAGAAATCTCTCTCATAATCACATCTGGATACTCTCCACTAGCTAACGCAAGGTTCTTTTTTTCTACGTATGTACTTGGTTCGGCCAGTTCATACTCAAAATGAATATTGGTCATTTCCTCTACTTTTTTAAATAACTCAAGCTCATCCCACTCTGTACCACCAGCATTTTTTTGTGCTAGTACTTTAATTGTAATCTTTTCTTTTGCAATCGGTAAACCAGTAGCATTCATATAGTCTGGAACACCACTTTCAGATTGGGAAGATTGATTTTCTTCTTTTTTTGTTTCTGTTGAACTGGAAGAAGAATTATTATCCTTTTGAGTAGTTGTAGATGCTTTTTTCCCACAACCTGAAAATAAAGATACAAGCATAATACAAATGAGCAACAAACTAACTACTTGAGTCTTTTTCGTTTTCATCTAAATACATCCTCCTTTTATACTTTGCTTTATTTTAGTGTTGGATGCTATAAAATATTTAGATTTATCCTTTAATAGCACCCACCATAACACCCTTTACAAAATATTTTTGAATAAATGGATACACTAGCATAATCGGCAATGTGGAAACGATAATAAGTGCATATTTTATTTGCTCTGCTGTTCGAAGTTCTTTCGCTAAAGCTTCAGAATCATTGGATCCGATCAAAAGCATTTCTGCATCAAACTCACTTTTTACAAGGATTTCTCTTAAAATTAACTGAAGAGGAAAAAGTTTTTTATCTGAAAGATAGATTAAAGCATTAAAATAACTATTCCAGTGACCTACCCCGAAAAACAATGCCATAACGGCAATAATCGCTGAAGAAAGAGGTAAAACGATAGAAAAAAACAATCGAAAATTTGAACACCCATCAATTTCTGCTGCTTCTTGAAGCTCAATAGGAATATTACTCTCAAAAAAGGTTCGAGTAATAACAATATTCCACATAGAAGTTAAACCTGGAAGCAACATAGCCCATATCGTATTTCGAACTCCTAAATCTTTCATTAATAAATAAGTAGGAATTAAGCCACCACTAAAAAACATTGTGATCATAAATAACGTTGTAAATAATCCTCGACCTACAAAATCTTTCCTAGATAAAGCGTAAGCAGCAGGAAGGGTAACAACTAAATTAAGTAAAGTACCAAATGTAGTATAAAAAATTGTATTTCTATAACTCATCAATATCCTTGGATCCTTAAAAACATTTTCATATCCTTCAAAAGAGATACCTTTCGGTAACAATAATACCTTACCTGAGTTAACCAAGTCAGGATCACTAATAGAAGCAATCACTACGAATAAAACAGGATAAAAGGTCAATATTAAAACAATGATTAAAATCATTGTATTGATTGTATTAAAAATCTTATCACTTCGTGATTCTTTAATGCGATTCATTTTATCACTCCAATCCTTACCAAAGGTAGGTATCACTTACGGATTTTGCAATTTTATTTACTGTAATTAAAAGGATTAGGTTAATAACCGTATTAAATAATCCTACTGCAGCCGAAAAACTATATTTTGCATCAAGCAATCCTACTTTATATACATAGGTAGAAATAACTTCAGAAACTTCTAAGTTTAAAGGATTTTGCATAAGAAACACTTTTTCAAAACCTACATTCATAATGCCCCCTGCATTCAAAATTAAAAGAATCACCATGGTTGGCAAAATTCCGGGTATGTTAATATGTAAAATTCGCTGCATCCGAGTAGCACCATCTACAATGGCTGCTTCATGTAACTCTGGATCAATACCCGCTAAAGCTGCCAGATAAATGATAGAACTCCAACCAACATTTTGCCAAATACCTGTCCATACATAAATATGGCTGAAATAATGGGCTTTTGTTAAAAATAGAATAGGTTCCAATCCCCAAAGACCTAAAAATTTATTCACAATACCATTCGGACTTAAAAATAATATAATCATTCCTACCATAACAACTGTAGAGATGAAATGAGGAGCGTAAGTTACATTTTGTACTAATTTTTTAAACTTATTACTTTTTACTTCGTTTAATAGTAAAGCAAGAATAATAGGCATTGGAAAGCCTGCTAAAAGAGCATAAATAGAAAGAGATAAGGTGTTTTTTATAATTATTTTAAA
>JAAYNZ010000073.1 GCA_012520595.1 Candidatus Epulonipiscium sp.
CACCATATGGTATACATTTTCATCTTGCAAAATTTGGATTATGAGTACGAATATCTCTAAGAAAAAAAATTGAAAAAGAATGGTAATGTGAAAAAACTTTATCTCACTACCATTCTTTTGGGTCTATCTTTCTACTTGTATTTTATACAGCAAAGGTTATTTGTTGGTCCTCCATGTCTACTTTAACATGATTGCCTTCTTTAATACTTCCTTCTAAAATCTTCTCTGCTAAGCTATCTTCTAGTTTTGTTTGAATGGCTCTTCGTAAAGGCCTAGCTCCATAAGCCTCATCAAAGCCCTCTTTTACTAAATAGTCTTTAACAGCATCTGTAAACTCCATTGTAATACCAAGATTTTTCTCCACTCTATTTTGAAGTTGTTGGAGCATAATAGATACGATGGATCGAATATGATTACGACTTAAAGGATGGAAAACAATCATTTCATCAATTCGATTTAAAAATTCTGGTCTAAATAATCGCTTTACCTCATCTAAAACGTTTTTCTTCATATCTTCATAATCTTTTTCTGCATCTTCTATGGAAATAAAACCTAATTTCTTAGGTGAAATAATAGTTCGTGCCCCTACGTTAGAAGTCATAATAATGACAGTATTTTTAAAATCCACTCTTCTTCCTTGGGCATCGGTAATATGACCATCATCTAAAACCTGTAATAAAATATTGAAAACATCCGGGTGAGCCTTTTCGATTTCGTCAAATAATATCACCGAATAGGGTTTTCTTCGAACCTTTTCACTAAATTGTCCTCCTTCATCATATCCTACATATCCTGGAGGTGAACCAATTAATTTAGATACGCTATGTTTTTCCATGTACTCTGACATATCTACACGAATCATGGCATTTTCGTCACCAAATAAAGCTTCTGCCAATGCTTTTGTAAGTTCTGTTTTTCCTACCCCTGTAGGTCCTAAAAACAAGAAGGAACCAATGGGGCGTTTGGGGTCTTTCAATCCCACTCGACCTCTTCGAATGGCTCTTGAAACAGCAGTAACTGCTTCATCTTGCCCTACAACTCGCTGGTGTAAAATGCTCTCCATGTTTTTTAATCTTTCACTTTCTTCTTCTGCTAACTTACGGATAGGTATGCCTGTCCAACTAGAAACAACTTCTGCTACTTCTTCTTCATTTACCGTTTGTCCGGTTTTTGTACTTTTAGATTCCCATTCTAATTTTGCTTGTTCCAAGGCTTCTAGAACTTCATTTTGCTTTCTTTTAATAACGCCTGCTTTTTCATATTCTTCGGTTTTTATAGCTGCTTCCTTTTCTTTTTCTAGTTCCTCTAATTTATTTTCTAATTCTTTAATATTAGGCGGTGCCGTATACATACGTAATCGTACTTTAGAAGCCGCTTCATCAATAAGATCAATAGCTTTATCCGGCAAAAAGCGATCGGTAATATATCGATTGGATAACATAACGGCGGCTTGAATGGCTTCATCTGTAATCTGTACTTTATGATGAGCCTCATATTTGTCTTTTAATCCTCTTAAAATTTGGATAGTTTCGTCTTCTGTTGGTTCTTCCACCGTTACAGGTTGAAATCTTCGCTCAAGTGCTGCATCTTTTTCTATATATTTCCTATATTCATCAAGTGTGGTAGCTCCAATTACTTGAATCTCCCCTCGAGCTAACATGGGTTTTAAAATATTAGAAGCATCAATAGCTCCTTCTGCTGCTCCTGCTCCTATAATAGTATGCAATTCATCAATAAACAGAAGAACATCCCCTGCTGTTCGCATTTCTTCTAGGGTTTTTTTAATTCTTTCTTCAAATTCCCCACGGTATTTTGATCCTGCTACCATAGCTGATAAATCTAAAGCTACAAGTCGTTTATTTTTAATGGTTTCTGGAACATTACCACTAATAATCTTTTGTGCTAAGCCTTCTGCAATGGCTGTTTTTCCTACACCCGGTTCTCCAATTAAACAGGGATTATTTTTTGTACGACGACTTAAAATTTGAATCACTCGTTCGATTTCTTTATCTCGACCGATAATAGGGTCAAATTTTTGTTCTTGAGCCATCTGGGTTAAATCTCGACTATATTGATCTAATGTAGGTGTTGATGTCTTTCTATCCTTTCCACCTTGTTTCCCCATAGGTGCTCCAGAAGAATTTTTCCCACTTTCTCCTAACATACTTAAAATATCTTCATATATTTTTTGTGGATTTACCTCTAAATTCATCAAAATACGTACAGCAATACAGTCTGTTTCTCTTAATAATGCTAATAAAATATGTTCTGTCCCTATATAGTTAGTTCCCAACTGCATGGCTTGCTGAAAACTCATCTCGATCACACGTTTGGAGCGAGGTGTAAAATCTTGGGGCTCTACATACTGTCCATTACCTCCTCCAATAATTTGCTGCAATTTACCTAAAATCTTTTCTTCTGTAACTCCCTGATTTTGTAAGGCTCGAGCAGCAACTCCTTGTCCTTCTCGAAGTAATCCTAAGAGTAAATGTTCGGTTCCTACATAGCCATGGCCTAATTCTGCAGCAGCTTGCTGAGACAATGCAATGGCTTGTTGTGCTCTTTGTGTAAATCTTCCCATCATCACAATAGCCTCCTTCTTAATTTTTTCATTTATTTCTTGTATATTATTTTACTTGTTTTTATAGATGTTGGCGAAGAAAACTTGCTCTTTCTTCGTCCCTTTCATCTGGGCTTAATGCTCGCCCGATTTGCTTTTGTAAATTAGCTGGTTGAGTGCAAACCATTAATTCATAGATATTAACAGGTTTCTTGTCTGTTTTTAAAATACCAAGCTCAAAACCAACCTTTATATCTGAAAGTAAACTCATGGCTTCTTTCGAACTAAGCTGTCTTGCATGAGTTAAGATTCCATAAGAACGATAAATTCGATCTTCAAATTTTAATTTATTTGCTTGTAATAATTTTTCCCTTATGTTTTTTTCTTGTTCGACAATCTGATTCGTAACCGTATTTAAATTTTCTATGATTTCTTGTTCCGATTGTCCTAGTGTAATTTGGTTAGAAATTTGAAATAAACTTCCCTGGGCTTCCGTTCCTTCGCCATACATGCCTCGTATCGTTATACCAAATTTTCCAATAGCTTGTAAAATCATTTTTAATTGGCCTGTAGTTTCTAAGGCAGGAACATGAAGCATGTAGGAAGCCCGAAGCCCCGTTCCCAAATTGGTAGGGCAAGCAGTAAGATACCCATATTTATCATGAAATGCATACTCAATAGATTCTTCTAATAAGTCATCTATACGACTGGTTATGTCCCAAGTTTTATGGATATCACTACCCAATTGAATCCCTTGTATTCGCAAATGATCCTCTTCATTGATCATGATACTAATCGATTCATCTTGTTTAAGCAATACTCCCGTAGGAGTTGTTTTTTTTACTAATTCTGGACTAATTAAATGTTTTTCCATCATAACAAGTTTATCTAAAGAAGACTTTTGTTCTAAATCAATGTATTCAAATTCTTGGGCCATGATGGTCGGGCTTTCTAATATAGCATCTCTTGATTCTTGAATCATTGTATAAGCCTTTTCAGAGGACAATCGATTGGAAAAAGGATATTTTTTAAAATTACGTGCTAGACGAACACGACTGGAAATAACAATATCCATTATAATTCCTCCTTTTCCAAAGCTCGTATTTGATCTCGAATTTGAGCTGCTTTTTCATAAGCCTCTTCTTCTATGGCACGTTGTAATTCTTCATTCAGTTGTTTGATTTTACGCTTTACTTTTAAATCAGTAGCTGCCCGCTGAGGCAATTTCCCTGTATGATTGATATTTCCATGAATTCGTTTAATAACAGGGTACAAATGATGTTCAAATACTTGATAACAGGTTGCACATCCTAGCTTCCCAGTTTTTTTAAACTCATCATAAGTCATTTTACAAGAAGGACATTGAACTCCATGGGTAGCATAGGATTTATTCTTATTCCCTAAAGATTGAGGGTGAGCTGACGCTCCTGTTGCCATATTCAGTAGACCTGTAAAAAAATCATCAAAAGAAATTAAATTGGAATCTCCAAAATTAAACGTTTGCATTTTTTTAGCACAGTTTTCACATAAGTGCTGTTCTATCTTCTCTCCATTTTCAATGTGGGTCACATGTACTGTGGCCTGATTTTGTTGACATTGCTCACATTGCATAAAAATCCCCCTTACCATTGAATTTGGTTAATGATTTCCTTAATTGTTTGTGCTGATTTTATAAAACCGTTGGTATCTTTATCGTCTAAGGGTACATTTAAAATACGCTGGGCTCCTTGTCCATTTACAAGAGTCGGTAATGATAGATAGAGATCATGCATTCCAAATTGTCCTTCTAACAAACTAGATACCGATAAAATAGAATTTTCATTGCGAATAATAGCTTCTACAATGCGTCTTACCCCTAATGCTACAGCATAGTAGGTAGCACCTTTTTTTTCGATAATCTCATAGGCAGCTCCTACTGTTTTTTGATGTAATTCTTTTCGGCAATCTTCCTGGCATCCATGATCACCACAACAATGGCGACAAAATTCATCTAATCTGGCTCCTGCAATGGTAGTAATACTCCAAGCAGGTACTTCTGTATCACCATGTTCTCCAATCATGTACGTATGTACGTTTCGTACATCGACTCCACATTGCTTGGATAACAAGTAGCGAAGACGTGCTGTATCTAAAACTGTACCTGAGCCGATAACTCTTTCTTTGGGAAATCCAGATAATTTATAGGTAACATAAGCTAAGATATCAACTGGATTTGTAACAACCAATAAAATAGCTTCCGGTGCATTGGCTACTACTTGAGGAACAATGGATTTAAAAACTTGGACGTTACGATTGATTAAGTCAATTCTGGTTTCTCCTGGCTTTTGATTGGCTCCTGCTGTTAAAATAACAATATCTGAATCCTTAATATCCTTGTAGTCTCCTGCCACAATATCAACAGGTTTTACAAAAGCTAAACCATGATTTAAGTCCATGACTTCGCCTTCTGCCTTTTCTTTATTAATATCAACCATTACAATTTCTGAAGCAATACCACTCATCATAAGAGCATAGGCTGTGGTTGATCCTACAAAGCCTGCACCTATAATGGATATTTTTACAATATCTGGTTTGTGCAACATTCTTATCACCTCTTATTTTGAAGGAAAAGTATCTCCACAAGAAATACATGTTGTTGCGTCTGGATGATTACCAATTTGACAAGAAGGACAAAATTTTAATAATGTATACTCCTCTTGATTTCTTTTAGGCTTTTCTTCCCATTTTATCCTTTTCTCTGTCACATGATCTATGTTTTCTTCTGAAAATAAAATTCCTTCTTTTTTCTTTTGTAAATCTTCTAAACATGCTTTATACAAAGAAATTTTATTGCAAATAATTTCGATTTGCTCTTCTTCCTTTTGATTTTCCGTTGTTTTAATGGAATAAACCAATTCTCCTAAAGCTATATATTGCTTTTTAATTTGACTTTTATATTTTGCAATCTGCATTTCTTCTTTCATTTTATCCATTAATTCTTGTGTCTTTTTTCCTAAATAAAGAGTGCCTTCTTCTAAGTTTTCTCTTAACATTAGTATTTTATTCATTTTTATCCCTCTTTCACCATATCTACTCTGACTGATAATCATCATTCACTAAATTTACTCTTTTAAAAAATAGCTCGACCACAAGACATGCAAAAACGATCTTCTGGTGCATTTTCTGTTTTACAAACTGGGCAAATTTTTTGAGGTTTTTCTTGGGTACTTTCTTTCTTTTCTCTATCTTCCAAATGATTTTCCATTGTTTGATCTTGTAGAGATGTTTTTTCTTGTTTTTCTTTAATCTCTGTAGTTTCTTTGATTTCTTCAGTCTCTTTGGTCTTAACTTCTTTAACTCCTTCCCCACAATGAGGGCAGAAAGCCGCCTTTTGCTCAATTTCTTTCATACAATGGGGACAAATTTTAACTTGTTTTAATTCTTCTAGTTGTTTTTGCAAGTTTTCTATCTTTTCTTCTACCATACGGATTTCTTCATATTTTTCATCAAAAAACTTGCCTAAAATTCCCCCATATTGATAAATCTCATGAACTTTTTTCCCAATGTCTAAATAGATTTTTTTTAAGCTTTCTTGTTCTGAACCTAAAGCTAAGTTAATTTTACTTGTTTTGTAAAGATCTCCTGAAGTATCTTTTACGGTTTTTGCTGCTTTTGCAATTTTACCTCGCCAATCATTTAAAAAAGCCATTTTCCCACCTTCTTTTCATGATGATCCTAAAATCATTATAGCACGCATGGAAAATATAGTAAATCTCTTCATCTATTATCATTTGATATTTATTATTGATTATATTATATCCAACTTAATCTCAAATTGCAATATTTCTAGCGTACTCTTTTTCTTTTCTCCTCTTCTTCACAATACTATACAATAATTTTATTGAAATTTGTCTCAAGTACAAACCTTATAAGAATATTATATAATACGTAAAAAATAAAAGGAGGTCTTTTTAATGAAAAAATTAGGCTGGATCAAATGTATCACATTTTTTTTGATCTTCCTACTCTTGCTATGTACTGGCTGTCAAAAAAAAGAGACAGAAATAATTCGCTTAAATGAAGTTGTACATTCTATTTTCTATGCTCCTCAATACGTGGCCATGGAAAAAGGTTTTTTTAAAGAAGAAGGCTTAGAAATCGAACTTTCGATTGGTTGGGGAGCTGACAAATCAATGACTGCATTGGTCTCCAAAAATGCGGACATTGCCTTAATGGGTACAGAAGCTTCGATCTATGTATATAACCAAGGTAAAGAGGATTATGTAATAAACTTTGCACAACTTACACAAAAAGCAGGAAACTTTTTAGTTGCCAGGGAACCTGATTCCACCTTTACTTGGGAAAAGGCAAAAGGTAAAACCATTGTAGGAGGACGTCCTGGAGGAATGCCCCAGATGGTATTAGAATACATTTTAAAACAAAATGAAATCCAACCTTTTGAGGATGTCAATATCATTACGAATCTACAATTTAATGCAACAGCTGGTGCCTTTATAGGAGGTACAGGAGATTATACTGTAGAATTTGAGCCTGCCGCTTCTACCATTGAAGCAGAAGGAGCAGGGTATGTGGTTGCTTCCTTAGGAACGGCAAGTGGAAATGTTCCTTATACAGCCTATGCAGCTACTCAAGAATATATAGAAAAAAATCCTGATCGAATTCAAAGATTTACAAATGCCATCTATAAAGCTCAACAATGGGTAGAAGAAAATGAGCCAGAAGAGATTGCCAAAGTGATTCAACCGCATTTTGCAGAAACAGATTTAGATCTCATTACAACCATTGTAAGAAGGTATAAGGATCAAGGCAGTTGGAGTTTGAATCCTGTTTTTGAAAAGGAATCCTTAGACTTATTGCAAGATATATTAGAAATGGCTGGTGAATTAGAAAAACGAGTTCCTTATGAAGATATTGTCAATACAGATTTTGCTCATCAAGCGATAAAGTAAAGAATGAGTATTAAAGAATAAAGTCCCCTTAACATTCGGGGACTTTGATTTTCTTTTCTTATTCTGTCAATACTTTATGAGCTTCCTGCAACGTTTGAATGATAGGAAGGTGTTGAGGACAAGCATTCTCACATTGTCCACATTGTACACATTGGGTTGCGTCTTCATTTTTTTCCATCATCCTTTGGTAACTCATTGCATATTCTTTACTGCTTCCATACATCGATGATTGATTGTATAGATCAAAAATATTAGGAATTCTTACTCCCGCAGGACAAGGAATACAATACTCACATTTTGTACAGCCTACTTTAATTTTAGATTCATATTGTTCTCGCACTCGATCTACAAGTTTTATTTCTTCTTTTGTCATACATTGGGCTGGCGCTTCTTGAAAAATCTTTATATTGTCTTGTAACTGTTCCATATTACTGACTCCACTTAAAATAACAGCAACTTCCGAAAAATTGTATAGCCATCGAAATGCCCATTCTACTGGACTTCTCTTCGTGCGACTTTCTTCCCAAATGGCCTCAATATCAGCTGGAATCTTTTGTGCCAACTTTCCACCCTTTAAAGGTTCCATAATAACAACAGGAATTCCTTTTAAACCGGCATAACGAAGCCCTTCTACTCCTGCTTGGTATTGATGATCCAAAATATTTAATTGAATCTGGCACATATCCCACCGATCATACTCATCTAAAATGGAGCGAAAAACAGAAAGTTCATCATGGAAAGAAAATCCTCGATACTTAATTTTCCCTTTTTGTATGGCTTCCTCATAAAATTTTTCAAAGCCAAGGGCTTTTATTTTTTCCCATCGATTTTTATCTAATGCATGCATTAAATAAAAATCCAAATAATCTACTTGCAACTTTTCTAATTGCTCATCTAAAAAACGTTCAAAATCTGCGTACTTTTCCACATCCCAAACTGGACATTTAGTTACTAAGGAAACTTTTTCACGATAGCCATCTTGTAATGCTTTCCCCACAATAATTTCGCTTTCTCCTCCATGATAAAAATAAGCAGTATCAATATAATTTACTCCATGATCAATCGCATATCGTATCATTTTAATGGCTTCTTGTTCATCTACTTTTTCTTTCCCCTCCGATGTTTGCATTGTAGGAAATCGCATACAACCTACACCAAAAGTAGATACTGGAAATTGAAGTTTACCAAAATTTCGATATTGCATCCTTTTATTCCCCCTTTATTATGATATATTCATAGTATAAAGCATTTAGTTTCTTTTTTTCAAGTAGCAACTCTTTTTAAAATATGATATACTGAGTTATCACAAAGTAAGTTAGAGAACAACGGAGATGATCAAAATGATGATGTGTTCAATCTGTAAAAAAAATGTTGCAATCATTTTTACCTCCAAAATTTCTGATGGTAAAACAGAAATGGTAGGTTTGTGCATGCCTTGTGCTAAAAAACAAGGAATTGCTCCTATCAATCAAATGTTACAGCAAAGTGGTATGACGGAAGAGGAATTAAATAATTTAAATGAACAAATGATGGATATGCTACAAGATGTAGATATCAATGATATGATAGAAAATTTTGATGAAACAGAAGACCCCCAAAGTTCCATTCTACAATTTGTGACGAACACTTTTTCTAAATTAAATCCTAAAGACAAAGAGAATGCTGGGAAGCAACAACAAGAAAAATCTTCTCAAACAACAACTTCCCCTTCTCCTTCCAAAATAAAAAAGAAACGCAAATACTTGGATTCTTTTGGAATTAATTTAACAAATGAGGCCAAACAAAATAAAGTAGATCGAATCATTGGTCGTCATCGTGAAATTGATCGAATTATTCAAATTTTAAATCGACGAACAAAAAACAATCCTATTCTTATTGGAGAGCCTGGAGTTGGGAAAACAGCCATTGCTGAAGGATTAGCTGTGCGAATTGTGGAAAAACAAGTCCCCGTTAAATTGTATAATGCAGAAGTTTATCTTTTAGATTTGACAGCTGTTGTTGCTGGTACCCAATTTCGTGGACAGTTTGAATCCAGAATGAAATCCATTATTAAGGAAGCTGAAGATGCTGGTAATATTATTTTAGTAATTGATGAAGTTCATAACATCATCGGAGCCGGAGTGGCTGAAAGTGGAGCTATGAATGCAGCGAATATTTTAAAGCCTGCTTTAGCTCGTGGAGAAATTCAAATTATTGGAGCAACTACATTAGATGAGTATCGTAAATACATTGAAAAAGATGCAGCTCTAGAACGACGTTTCCAACCTGTCTTAGTAGAGCAACCTTCTATTGAAGAATCCATTGAAATCTTAGAAGGGATCAAAGACTATTATGAAGAATATCATAAAATTAAGATTCCTCACGAAGTTATCGAAAAAGCCGTTGTCTTATCAGATCGCTACATTACTGATCGTTTTCTTCCTGATAAAGCCATTGATGTGATTGATGAAGCAGGTTCTCGAGCCAACTTAAAAAATCAAGGATTAGTGGAATTACAAGCATTAAAAAGCGAATTAGAAAAACTTCAAGAAGAAAAGGAGCAGTTTGCTCAAAAGAGTGATTTTGAAAAAGTTGCTCAATGTAAAATGAAAGAAATTAAATTAATTGAAAAAATCAAAGCCTTTGAACAAGAAAAAGCCATTGTAGAAATCACTGTAGACGATGTAGCTTATGTTATTGAAGCTTGGACAAAAATTCCTGTACAAAAAATTACTGAATTAGAAGCAGAAAAATTACTAAATCTTGAAGAACGTCTTCATCAACGTGTTGTAGGACAAACAAAAGGGGTTTCTGCACTAGCTAGGGCCATTCGTCGTACACGCTCTGGTTTTCGAAAAATAAATAAGCCTTCTTCTTTTATCTTTGTAGGTCCTACAGGAGTAGGAAAAACAGAATTGGCTAAGGCTCTTGCCCATGAACTTTTTGGCAGTGAAGATGCTTTGGTTCGTTTAGACATGTCCGAATATATGGAAAAACATACTGTATCAAAATTAATTGGGGCTCCTCCTGGATATATTGGCTATGACCAAGGAGGACAATTGACTGAACAAATAAGACGAAAACCTTACTCTGTTATTTTATTGGATGAAATTGAAAAAGCCCATCCAGATGTTTTTAATATGCTCTTACAAATATTGGAGGATGGTAGGCTAACGGATAACCAAGGAAAAACGGTTCATTTTGAAAACACGATGTTAATTATGACATCCAATGCAGGCACTAGTTTAAAAGCTGCAAGCATGGGTTTTGTTCAGGATGAATACAAAGCTCGTGAATACCAAGCCCAAGATGCTCTTAAAGAAATTTTTCGCCCTGAGTTTTTAAATCGTATTGATGAAATTGTAGTCTTTACAGAACTTTCTACAGAAGAACTGCGAAAAATTGTAGATTTAATGTTAAAAGAAGTAAAAGCAGTAGCCAAGGATAAAAATATGACCTTATCTATTTCTGATGAAGCAAAAGAATTTTTAGTCCAAAAAGGCTATGATTCTAAATATGGTGCAAGGCCTTTGCGTAGAGTAATACAAAAATATATTGAAGATGAAATTGCGGAAGGTTTCTTACGTCAGGAGTATTATGAAGGATGCAAAATCCATGTTACCTATGAACAAGGAACTTTACATTTTCATAAAGCGATTCATTAATTGACCATAAAGGAGGGAGTATGATCAATTTTCATGTTATTTTAAATCAAATATTGGTTCTTTTCTTATTGATGTTAGTCGGTTATGCAGCAATGAAATTTCATATTTTTACAAAACAAGACAGCCAAGGGTTTTCAAGTTTTTTAATAAAAGTTGCAATGCCTGCTATGATTCTTGACTCGATGCAGAAGCCTTTTGATCCACAATTGCTAAAGGACAGCCTCCAGATTTTATTCTTTTCAGGAATCTTTTATTCTTTAGGGTTTATTATTGCAAAATTATTTGTTCGGATCTTTAAACCAGAAGAAAAGGATGCAGGGGTTTTTCAATTTATGCTTTTGTTTTCCAATGTAGGTTTTATGGGTTATCCTGTATTACAAGCCATTTTTGGTGAAGAAGCTCTTTTTTATGCCGCTATTTATAATCTTCCTTTTAATTTATTGGTATTTACATTAGGGATTTATTTGATCGATGGCAATCAGCATACGAATGATTCGAAAGAAAGAAGATTTGACTGGAAATTATTTTTAAGTCCTGGAATTATGGCTGTTATCATCGGATTAATTACTTTTTTATTTTCCATTTCTTTTCCTAAACCGATTCAACAAGCAATTCACTTAGTAGGTGGGTTGACAACACCTTTATCAATGGTTATTGTAGGTGGATTATTAGCAGAGACAGATATTAAAAAAGTTTTTTGTAACGGAAAAATTTATGTATTATGTTTCATTCGATTGATCCTATTTCCGCTTCTTACTTGGGGAATATTACAATTTTTTACTCAAGATTTATTCATGTTAGGGATTCCTGTTATTATTTCTGGTATGCCTGTTGCAGCTAATACGGCTATTATGGCTACGGAGTATAATGGAAATGAGGAATTAGGCTCTCAGGGAATTTTTCTCTCCACATTACTTTCTATTATCACCATTCCTCTGATGGTATACCTTCTAACATTGTTTTACTAGTAGCTAGATAAGTTTAAAAAGACAGCAGTGAACTAATGATTTAGCTCACTGCTGTCTTTTATTCTCTCCATTTAAAAAACTTTTTTTCTAACCACACAATGGACTGGTATAGTAAGGCAGCTACAATCCCTAAAATTAAAATACTCATCATAACCCAATCTAACTTAAAAATTTGACTACCATAAACAATTAAATACCCAAGTCCAGATTTTGAAACTAAAAATTCTCCAATGATAACTCCTACTAAACAAAGTCCTACATTCACCTTTAATGCATTAATAATAGTAGGAATGCTGGCTGGCAAAACGACTTTCGTAAACATATGTTTTTTTGTTCCACCAAAAGTTTGAATAAGTTTTATTTTTTCTTCTTCTACTTCCAAAAAACCATTAAGAACTGTTAAAATTGTTACAATAATAGAAATGGATAAACCTGTTACAATAATAGATGTCATATTATTACCTATCCATACAATTAAAATAGGAGCTAAGGCCGTTTTAGGCAGACTATTTAAAATAACTAAATAAGGTTCCATGACTTTTGATAAAAAAGAACTGGCCCATAATAAGATGGCAATTCCTGTCCCTAGTAAAGTTCCTAAAAGAAAACCAACGATAGTTTCCCATAAAGTTACTCTTATGTGAAGAAATAATGTTTGATTTTGAATCATTGTTATCATTGTATAAAAAACTCGACTAGGACTACTAAAAATAAAAGGATCAATCCATTTCTTATGTGCTGCCACTTCCCATAGAAGAAAAAAACAAATACAGATAAGCCATTGAATCAAACGAACCAAATGCCTTTGTTTTTTTATTTTTTGAATATATTGTTGATGGGCAGGAGATACAGCTACTATTTCTATTTTCTTTTTTTTACTTTTCATCTTCATTCAGCTCCTTCCAAATGGCTTGAAAATAATGTCTAAACTCAGGTGCCTCTCTTGATTTTAAAGGTGTTCTATTTTCAATGGAAAGTTGAATGGGAAAAATAGTTTTAACCGTAGCAGGACGTTTGGTTAATACGATGACGCGATCCGACATACTAATAGCTTCTG
>JAAYNZ010000074.1 GCA_012520595.1 Candidatus Epulonipiscium sp.
ATGTTGAAGTAGGTTCTTTTTTATCTAGCGGCGTTGACTCTAGCTACGTAGCTGCTTGTTTTCAAGGAGATAAAACTTTTACGGTAGGATTTGATTATGACAATTATAATGAAATTGAATACGCTAAGGCTCTTTCTGAAAAAGTAGGCATTGAAAATTACCACAAAATCATTTCTACAAAAGAGTTTTGGGATGTATTACCTAAAGTGCAATATCATATGGATGAACCTTTAGCCGATCCTGCTGCCGTTGCCCTTTATTTTGTGAGCCAATTAGCCAGTGAACACGTGAAAGTTGTCTTATCTGGTGAAGGTGCTGATGAATTATTTGGTGGCTACAATATTTACAAAGAGCCCCTGGATCTACAAGGATATATGCGATTACCTAAGGGACTCCGCCGTTTTCTTGCAAAATTGGCAGCCAAGATTCCCTTTCATATCAAAGGAAAAAACTTTCTTATTCGAGGCAGTAAAACCATTGAAGAACGTTTTATTGGAAATGCTTTTATTTTTTCAGAAAAAGAACGAAAGGCATTGCTTAAAATCTCTACTCATGCTCCTTCCCCTCAATCCATCACAAAGGAATACTATCGTAAAGCACAAAACTTAGATGATATCACTAAAATGCAGTACTTAGATATTCATATGTGGTTGGCAGGGGATATTTTGCTAAAAGCAGACCGAATGAGTATGGCTCACTCTTTGGAATTACGTGTTCCCTTCTTAGATAAGGAAGTCTGTTCTTTAGCCACTACCATCCCTACCCCTTATCGGGTCAATCACAAAAATACAAAATACGCTATGCGAAAAGCAGCCCTTAAAAATCTACCCCAAGAAGTAGCTGACAAAAAGAAACTAGGATTCCCTGTACCGATCCGTGTCTGGTTACGGGAAGATACTTATTATAACAAAGTGAAACAAGCTTTTCATTCTGAAATTGCCCAAAAATATTTTCATGAACAGGAACTAATCAAATTATTGGATAATCACTATACTGGAAAAGAAGATAACAGTCGCAAAATTTGGACCATCTATATGTTTCTTGTCTGGTATGAACAGTTTTTCCTATAAAAAATCAGAAGTCTTTTGACTTCTGATTTTTTATAGAGCTGCTGCAATACGATTCCCAATCATCAATAATTCTTCTTCTGTTGGCTCTGTTGCTTTCCATTTAAAAGTCACTTCATCCTCTTTATAGCGAGGAATCAGATGAAGATGAAAATGAAAGACTGTTTGTCCTGCACATGAACCATTGTTTTGTAAAACATTCATTCCTTCCATATCTAGTTCTTTCTTCATCACTTGTGCAATCTGAGTAGCAAGTTGAAATAACCTTCCTGCTTTTTCTGGTTCCATCTCAAATATACTTTCCACATGTTCTTTGGGTATAATTAAAACATGTCCTCGTGTAGCAGGAAATCGATCTAACATCACTTTAAATTCACTATTTTCTAAAATTGTAATCGAATTCATTTCACCTGAAGCAATTTTACAAAAAATACAATCTTCTTGTTTCATGTTGGTTCTCCTTCCATGTAGAAATATTCAAATGAAAAACAAAGTACTACTATCTTACTTTATTTTTCCTAAAGAAGCAACTATTATTGTAGTTTTGTTGTTTAAGTGGTAAAATATTGAATTTGGGAGGGTGTATATATTATGAAAGAACTACAAATGAATATGATTGAACAATTTTCTGAAATCTATGATGAATGGTTAACCTATTATACAAAACAAAAAACAACGGAACTCCCAGCTTCGTTGTTTACCATTGCCCATGAAATGAAAAATCCTTTATCTTTAATGAAAGCAACTCTTCAATTAATGGAACAAGATTGTCCTCTCTCATTTTCTCCCAAAATAAAGCTTTTACTTCGGGAAGTCGATCGAATGAACCAACTGTTAAACGATTTGTTGCATCTAAAAAAGGTAGAAACATGTGTATTTAAACCTGTTGACATCGGAAGCTTGTTGGAAGAAATGCAATTGCTTTTCCGAGGAATTGCTGAAAAAAAGAAGGTAAGGCTTTCTGTTTATTCTCATAAAAAAATCCCCTTCGTATATGGTGATGAAGAACGCCTAAAACAAATGTTTATCAATCTCATCAAAAATGCCCTAGAAGCCAACGAAGAGGGCGGGAAGGTTATCCTTAGCGCTCGTTTCAAAAAACCAAATCAAATTGAAATTCGTATTCAAGACACAGGAGTCGGTCTTTGCGAAGCTCAACAAGGTGAATTATTTCGTCCTTTTTATACCACAAAAAAAGAGGGAACAGGATTAGGCTTAGCTATTGTACAAAAAATTCTCTCATTACACCATGCTACTATCACTGTAAAAAGCCGTCCCCAAAAAGGCTGTACTTTCATTATTCATTTCCCCATCCATCATAATACTTAGGGCCTCTCACCTCTTATGGAAGTGAGAGCTTCTTTTTATATCAAGACATCTTGTAAATTCTAATAAGAATTAGACTATTTTATTTTCGCATAAAGATAGGTAAGACAAGTAGTATGCTGACTTATATCAGATAAAATATCATATAACCGATCTCGTACAGGTGGGTATGTCGAGCCAAAATAGATGGAACGATAAAATTTTAAATTTTCTCCTTCTCGAAACAAACTCTTTTCAATTTCTTCCATATTATTTTCTTTACAAATCAACGGCTCATGAACCAATGGCTGATGCGTTGTTCCTGTATAAAAACGATGAATTTCTTGTAAAATCTTAAGGTGTTTCATCTTATCTTTTTGGATCTGTTCTACAAGGATGGAAACCTCTGAATCTTCCATTCGTTTTTTTAATTCTCCATAATATTCAATGGCTTTGTATTGCTCATCGATGCCTTGTTGAAATAACTTTATATTTTGTTCATGAAGAGGTTGTTTTTGAATGTTCTGATGCATAAAAATTCCTCCTTTTTTCCATTGCTTACTAACATTTATATGTATGTACAATGGAAAACATGAGGAAGTTGTAAAATTTTACAATGCTCTTTTAGCATAGAACGTTTTTTTCTACAAATACTTTTAATAGACCCTTTTGAACTAAAATATTGACAACGGAAGGTGACGATAATGAAAAAACGTTTTTCAAAATTAATACCGTTAATTTTATCTTTTATATTGGTACTGGGTATTGGAAGTTCTACACCTGTATATGGGGCAAGAAGTGTCTTCAAATGGATTAACATTAGTAAAATTGAAATTACTGCCTATACCTTAAATGTGCGAACAGGCCCTGGAACCCAATTCCCCGTCATTGGCCAAGTAAAGCGTGGACAAATTATAGATGTCATTGGTGCTTTGGATGGATGGTATGTAGTCCATTTACCGGATAATTCGGTAGGTGTTTTATCGAGTACCTATACTCGAGCCTATCGATATCATAATCCACCAAAACAAGAAACCCCAGCACCTACACCTACGCCAACTCCTACCCCCACTCCCCCTACAGAGGAAAAACCTCCTACAGATACTTCTCTTGGGGATTTAACGGCTGACGAAAGAGAGATGTTCAACCTCATCAATCAGGCTCGAAAAGCACAAGGATTAGCTCCCTATACTATTGACATGGATGTGGTACGGGTGGCTCGTATTAAAGCAAAAGATATGGTGGAAAATAAATATTTTAGTCACGAATCACCTACCTACGGTTCTCCTTTTAACATGTTGAAACAATTTGGTATTTCCTATCGAGCTGCTGGGGAAAATATTGCTGGAAACCGTTCTGTTCAGGCCGCTCATGATGCATTAATGAATAGTTCTGGTCACCGAGCTAATATTCTTAATAGTCAATATGACCGAGTCGGTATCGGTATTGTTCCTGATCCTAGATATGGAAAAGTTTTTGTACAAATGTTTATCAAAAAATAATTTATAATATCTTCCCAAACCATTGTTCTAGCTTACTAAGCAACATGAAATTCCCCTTAACTTTCATCTGACCAATCATAAAGGCTTTTTGGAAAGAGATTTTCCCTTTTAAAATTTCTTTCCAAACCTTTTCCTCAACATAAAGAGTTACATCAGCTTTTTCTTCGATTCCTTCTTTTACTGTGCACTGTCCCTCTGTAATAAGAATGGAGCTTTCAAAAGGCTCCTCTCCTTGTAAATAAAGATGGATAATCGCTTGGGTATCACCAACTAAATGAGATTGAAAATAATGTGGAAGACTCAATGTCATCTGCTTTGCTGTAGCAGAAACAGGTTCCGGAACAGTAGAAGATGTAGGAGGAGCAAGCTGGCTTTTTAAAAGTAATGTAAGTTCTTCAATATCTTTTTGTTGCTGTTGTGTAAAGTGATCTAAGTCTTCTTTTATCGTAGTAGGCATAAAAGGATTGGGAGCGGGTGCAGAAATTGATTCTTCTTTTATAGCAATCGACGTAAAAGGATTGGAAGTGGGCGCAGAAATTGATTCTTCTTTTATAGCAGATGATAAAGTCTGTTGAAAAGAAGTAGATGGCATTGTAGGAGCTAAACTAGTAGGAAGACTTTTTCGTTTTTGTCTTAGAATACGATAAAAGTCTTCTGTTTTTCTTTCAATAAAAAGAGTCCATTCTGCCTCCCATGGAGACAGCAAGGGTAAAGATCCTAAAATTTGTTCTCCTTCCTCCCCTTTTACTCTTTCCCATCTACGTAAAAGACAAGCTGCCCCTTCTCTTTCTCCTTGATCCTTGGACAAGGCTAACGTAAGAAGAGGTTTATTAATAAAAGCCTCTTGGTACGTTGAATGATTACAATGTTCTAAAAATACTTCCATCCGTCCCCCAATACTTCCCTGACTTATACAACTTCCTAATAAAACTCCTTGAGATTCCCTTATCTTTTTTATGATTTGATCCATTTCATCTACATTTTTTCCTTCATAGTAGGGCAATTCCCAAAGAGCAAGATCAATAAGATCAACAGTTACTTCTAATTCTTGTAATGTATTGGTTACAATATGTAACACCTTTTGGAAAAGGGGATGAGGTGGAACCCCTTGAAAATAAATGGCTGTTATCTTCATATAAAATCCCCCTATTCTTTTTCTATTTTTGAGAGAGATATTCTTGGGCTTGAGGTAAATAACAACTTTTTATTTCTTCCATATCCCAACAAGTAAAAAATAGCTTTCGTCTAAGACGCATATGTAATAGATCTCCTTTGCGTAATAATTGACGAATGCTAGGGTCTACTAAAATTTTTACATATCGTTCTGGACTCCATTTCTTTTTTAGAATGACCCCGTATTGATCTACTACATCGATCATTTCAAAATATCCCTGTTCAAAAATCATGCCTTGTCCTCTTTCTTTTTTTCTAGCTTGAAGTTTTTTATATCCGATTAGATCAATGATCAGAGGGTCAATATTCACAATTGGATGCCCAATGGAGCGTTTAAGTTCATATTGTACTTGCATAATCCGCAAAAACTCCTCTTCCAATTCATTAACGATAGGAAGGTAAACGGAAGATAAATTAACCCCTGTCTGACGAAATACGTATTCCCAAAAATATTGTAATTCTTCTAAAAGAATTTGTGCTTTTTGAAAGTTCATGCAATTACTTTCTTTGGGAAGCCAATATAAAAAAAACTGATAAAATAATTCCTGATCTACTTCATGAATGAAAATAAATGGATGTTTTACTTTGCAATACTGATAAAACCAGTAAATAGGTGTTTTTGTTTCCTTCCCTAAAAAATACGACTCGAGACCTTGAGGCACTGTTACTGAAAGCATATTTCCACCACCATTATATTTTTATATTCTACCTTATTGTTTTCTAAGAAGGTGAAAAATATGCACTTCTTTTACCTGCAAGTCCAAGTAATTATAATCGTCTACCTAGTAGGTATCCTGTGATCAGCCCAGCTATATGAGCCGTATTGTCTATATTGGGATAGATAAAACCTATGCCCACTCCTACTACAATCATAATACCAATGGTATAGGCTGAAAGATCATCAATTTTTCTTTGGGTTTTCCTACCTAAGGCAAAAGTGGCTCCTAATAATCCATAAATGGCTCCTGAAGCTCCTGCTGAAAGAGTAGTCAAATTTCCTACATAATAAGCCATTCCTACACTAGCAATACTTCCTAAAAATCCAGATACAAAATAAATAATGACAAATTTTATCTTGCCAAAATATTTTTCAACTCGACTTCCAAAGAGGTAGAGACTAAAGTTGTTATATAATAGGTGCATCACGCCAATATGAAGAAAGATGGATGTAAACAAACGCCAGTATTCCCCCCGATATATAATTCGTCCTACTTCGTTGGCTCCAAATTGTAGTAGAACTTTATGATTGGTAGATCCACCAGCCAACTCCATTAGGACCCAAAGAAGCCCGTTTATAACAATAAGCCCCAATGTAAAAAAGATGTTGGAACTTTGTATTTGTAATGAGGGAATGGGAATGGAGTTATTGGTTTGATCCGGATCAAAAATTCCCTCAATTACCCTATTCACATGAAGAATTTTTTTCGGTTGATTAGGGGGGACTCTTAGTTTTTTTTGTTCTAAGTCAATCAACCAAGGAATAAGATAAATATCCCTATCAGGTTCAAAAGGAGCCTTACATAATTGATCATATAAAAGCTCTCCCTTTTCCTCTGTAATATATAATTGAAGAAC
>JAAYNZ010000075.1 GCA_012520595.1 Candidatus Epulonipiscium sp.
TAATGAAATGACCCGATGTTGTAAGCGGGATTGTTCTGCTGCAAAGGCCATTAGATGACTTTGTACAGAAATGGAGGCTGAGGTTAGGCTTTCTCCTTGTCCATTTTGACGTACTTGTTCTAAAAAGTCTTTCATAAGTCCAAAGTCTCCTCCACCATGACCGCTATTGCTAGGATCGATGGTAATGACTTCTTTTTCCCCTGTTAGAAAATCCGTAATTTCGATTTCATTTTTTTCCATGGCTCCCCGAATTTCTCCTTTTGTTCCCATTAACTTAAGGGTTCGGCTTACTTCATTAGTAAAGGCACACATGGTAAAAGCAGCGGTTACATCGTTGGCAAATTGCATGTTAACTACTTGATGATCCACTACATCGTTATCACAACGGTAGACACATCGACCATAAGGCCCTTCTTCTAAGGCTTTTTTTCTGCCTTCTAAACTTACATCTTCACTAATGGAAGATGTAGGCCATCCTGTGTTTTCTGTTAAATAAAGACGTGGAGCAAAATAGGGGCATTCTTTTTCTACGGGGCATCCATCAGTACAGCGTCGAGGAGCTCCTTTGGGTGCATTTTGTTTTTTAAAATGAGTAAGATCTCCAAAGGAAGAAAGAGAAACACAGTGATCCCCTGCTAACCAAAGAAGAATATCCATGTCGTGACAGGATTTTGCAAGAATCATAGGACTGGTTTCTTTGGAGTTTCTCCAATTTCCTCTAACAAAGCTATGGGCTTGATGCCAATATCCTACATTTTCATTGTGCTGAATGGATATGAGCTGACCAATGCGTCCTTCTTGTAATAGCTTTTTTAGTGTCTGAAAAAAAGGAGTATAACGAAGCACATGACAGATGGTAAAAACCCTTTGGTGTTTTTCTGAATAGGCTCCCATCTCTAAACATTCTTTGGGATCTGGTGACATGGGTTTTTCTAACAATACGTGATACCCTAGTTCTAAGGCTTTCATGGTTGGTTCAAAATGCATTCGGTCTTGGGTACAGATCAGAGCTACATCAGCCATACGAGGCTGGACTACTAATTCATCCCAACTTGTAAAACAGTTTTCTTCGGGAATGTGGTAGGTTTTTCGCATATGTTCTCGTCTTTCTGGAATGGGTTCGGCAACAGCTACAAATTCCAATTCTTCTGGGTGTTTTAGAGCATAGGGTGCATAGGCATGGGCTCCCCTTTGTCCAGCTCCAATCAATACAGCAGTTACTTTCTTCATCGTAATTCCTCCTCATTTTATATGATTGTATTTAACCTTTTGGTTGGTTAATCGGGGGGGTTTTAGATGGGAACGTTCCCATCTAAGGGATAAAATCATAGTCATTCTTTTAGGTAGTTTCTCGAATGACTATTTTGGGAGAAATCAGTTGGCTTTCCACATGGTCCTCTCCCTTGATCATAGCTACTAATTTTTCTACGGCAATTTGTCCCATGAGTTCTAATTGTTGTTGGATCCCTGTTAAACGTGGATGTACAAAGTTATAAAAAGGGAAAAATTCGTAGGAAATAAGGGCTCGATCTTCTGGAATACGTAATCCTTTTAGGGTACAATATTTAATAATTCGTAAACTGGCAAAATAAGAAAAACTAAAATAGGCTCGATGAGGATGGGCATCTAAATACTTCCATAATTCTTTCTCTGACATATAAAGCTCTGTATTCCAGACATTTCCTTCCCATGGTAATCCTTTTTCTTTCATGATCTGAATAAAGG
Organism: Candidatus Epulonipiscium sp.; assembly: GCA_012520595.1. Classification (GTDB taxonomy): domain Bacteria; phylum Bacillota; class Clostridia; order Lachnospirales; family JAAYNZ01; genus JAAYNZ01. Next base: position 1,726 of record JAAYNZ010000075.1, read on the forward strand.
TTTTTTCAATAATAGGGCTTTCCCAATTCATCAACCCAATATCTGTATACCCTCTAGAAAGCAAGTGTTCCACTCCTAAAATGGTGGCTTGGGCTAAATCTGTTTTAACATAACAATGTTCTTCATAAGTAGAATCTTGCCAGTTAACAGATACATAGGGAATGTTGTATTTACGAAAGTTCTGTAATACTTCCGGTGAAATCTCATTAAACAATAATAACCCTGCAAGGCCTTTTTCCATGATAATTTCATGAAACCGTTGGAAATCGGAAGTATCTTCAATAAACATTAAAACGTCATAGTTCAGTTCTTTGATTTTACTTATGACTCCTTTAAGTTTGGAAGGGTTGACAGGGTCGGCAATGGTATCATAGGGTAAATCTGTGGGAATTAAAATTCCTAGCAGGTTATTGGTTTTGTTTCGTAAAGAACGAGCCGATATATTGGGTCGATATTTTAATTCTTCAATGGCTTTCCACACTTTTTTTTGAGTCTTTTCACTGGCTCCATAACCGTTCAAAACTCTAGAAACTGTAGATTTACTAACGCCTGCTTTTTTTGCTACTTCCCATATATTTACTGGTTTTTCTTTTTCCATTGGTTAAATTCCTCCTTGGGAACGTTCCCTTTTATTATAACAGAAACTTCTACGTTTGTAAATATGGAAAATATAAAAGGACCCTTACGGATCCTTTTAAAAAGAATGTATGCTGCCTATAAATATCGTTTTAGATTTTCAAGACCGATGGCAATTCCTACTTCTGCCTCTTCCATTCCTTCATATTCAATGGATATGGTTCCATCGTATCCGGCTTTTTTAACAATGTTGAGACATTGTACAATAGGAACATCCCCATGTCCAATGATGGCTCCTTTTAGGTAGTTACATCCACGTGTTTGGAACCAACCTTGTCCTGGATTAGGACCATTTCCGGATTTTACATAAAAATCTTTTGCATGAACATGGAAGGCATAGGGCATTAATCGTCCAACGGCTTTTTCTGGTTCTTCGTCTACGCAAAGGAAGTTACCCATATCAATAAGAGCTCCGAAATTAGGATGGTTAACCCCATTGATGAGTTTCTCCACTCGTTCACTGTCTTGGCAGAAAAAACCATGGTTTTCTACCATTGTTTTAATTCCATATTCGGCTGCATATTCGGTCACTGCTCGGCATCCTTGGATCAGTACGGGCAGTGCATCATCAAAGCCTTTGGCACCTGGATATCCGGCTGGAAATCCGGCTGTTGCATCATGGCGAATCCCAGGAGCACCTAGAATTCGTGCAATGTCCACTTGTCCTTTTAACCGTTCTACTTCTGCTTCCCAGTTTCCTCCTGCATTGTTTAAAAAATCAGCTCCAATGGTGTAATTCCCCATTTCAATACCAACTTTTTCACATTCTTCTTTAACTTGTTGAGCAAAGGAAGCTTCTGTTTCTCCTTCAGGGGGGGTAAGAGTAACAAATTCAATCACTTCAAACCCCATATCTTTTGCTTTGCCAATGATTTCTAGTAAGGTCGCTTTGCCTGTTCTCATCAATTGACTAAAACTATATGAACTAACTCCAATTTTCATGATGATTCCTCCTTCTGTCCATCTGTAATTCCTTTCTTAGTTATGATTATACTGAAGATTTTTCTTTTTGTAATGAAGTAAATTGCTAGATGTTAGCACTATATTGCTTTTACTCTCTTTTTTTTCCTTTTGTTTTTATGTTAGAATAAAATTAACTTTTGAATAAAGGATGTGGGAATTATGAATATAAATTTGGATAAGGATTATGCTTTACATGAAATTATGCCTATGCCTGACCCACAATTTCCTATTAAGGCAGGACCTAATAGTGCTCTCCAAGGGGATAGAGAAATATTTTCAACCCATTGGCACCAACAGCTAGAGTTTTTATTTTTTACTGAAGGAGAAGGAATTATTTATTGTAATTCCAAACCTTATAAAGCGAAAGCAGGAGATCTGATTGTAGTGAATAGTAATGATCTACATCGGGGTCAGAGTATTTCTGCTCCTCTTCATTATTATTGTATTATTATGGATACTCAATTGCTTCAAAGTAAATTTATGGATACTTGTGAGGCAAAATACGTGACCCCCATTGAACAAAATCGAATCTTGTTTGAAAATAAAATTCCTTATAACGCAGCTATTGAATCCTGTATCATGACTTTGATCCATGAATTGGAAAATAAGGAGTTAGGATTTGAGTTGGCGGTAAAATCAGCTGCTTTTCAATTGATTACTTTATTGTTTCGCCGACATGCTACAACCATGTTAAATGATGAAGAATACCAAGCTCGTCTTCGAAATGTAGAACGATTAAATCCTGTTCTACAATATATTGATAATCATTATACAGAAGACATTACTTTAGATCATCTTTCTTCCTTGGCTAATGTAAGTCGCTATCACTTTTGTCGAGTTTTTAAAGAAATTACAGGCAAAACACCCATTGAATATATTAATTTTTTACGTATTCATCACGCTGAAAACTTGTTAAAACAAACGGATATGAATGTAACGGAAGTCGCTCTAGCAAGTGGATTTAATAACTTAAATTATTTTAGCCGAATTTTTAAAAAATATAAGCAAATATCGCCTTCTCGTATAAAATAAATTTATTTTCCTATTTTAGAGCTTTACCAGAAACGTTGACAACACCTTCTTTTACATTGGTTCCATCTAATATTAATGTATATTGACCCGACTGCAAATTTGTTTTAACGAATGTATACATGTCACTCCCTTCTTCTTTTAAAACTGTATTGCCTTCTGCATCTTCTAAATAAATTATATATTTTTCTTTGTTAAAACTTTTAGTAGCTATTTTAATAACATATTTTTTATTTTCCTGAATGGAAAAAGTTTTTTCAATAAACGCATCTTCTTTTCCAGGAGAAATTCTTTGTGAAATTTTTACTTCTGTTGTATTTTCTTCTGGATAATAAAGTACTAATTTGTTTACACCAAAAAAGATTAAAATTGACATGATCCCTGTGGATAGAATTAAAACTAATATCTTTTTCATTTTATCACCCCAACTATTTTTTAAATTCAAAGGATTGAGCTAATTTATTTATACTAATAAACAATAGAATGATTGCCATGATGGATAGGATTAAGCATACAGTAAGGTTTTCTCCCCAAAGGAATGCGTCTGACAACTCTTTCATAAAAAATATGAGAATTCCTACCAATAGGGCAATCAGTGATAATCCATAATAAACTCCTTTTCCTATAAAAGTAGCCCCAATAAGTCCCCCGATTAAAGCTACTAGTAAAACCGATATAAAAAGAACTGGTACATTATAAAAAATATGAAAATCCAAACCATGATTGAGATTCATATTAAATATAAGGGGGATGACACCTCCTTTGGGGAAAATTGTATTGATGATTCCCATTAATATAGTAATACTTACAACTACGATAAAAGCCCCTCCACTTAGGTAGAATAAAATTTCTTTTGATAGTCTTTTTCGGGAAAATCCTAAAGAAGCTAATGCTGCTACTCCATTGGTATAAAGAACCATACCTGAAACAAAAAAGGTAATGAGGGTATAAAAAATTAAGTTAGGAATGAGAATGAGCTGTGTATTTAATGTCCGTATTCCATTTTCATTAAATATAATGTTCAAAAAGCTAGTAAACACAGTGACGAATAAAAAAACAAGGACCATTATTACAATATTGGATTGGGTAAATTGATGGATTACTTTTAATTCTCTTTTATTCTTCATATTGATTTCACCTCTTATTCTTCATCATTGTTATTAATCATATGAATGAACCAGTTTTGTAAAGACATTGTATTCACATCTAAACCAGCTGTTCTTAATTGATTGATTTCTTCATTGGTTATCTTATCAAATAAATGAATGACACTAAATCGTCCCATTTTTTCTTCTTTTAAAATGTTTTTACCTTTTATTATTTTATAAGCTTCTTCTCCCTTGCCAATGATGCTATAGGCATTTTCTAAAATTTTATCTTTTTCTTCATGAACAACTAGATTTCCTTCGTTTATTAAGATAATTTCTTCTAATAAACCTTCTATTTCTTCAATAAAATGAGTGGATAGAATGATAACTCTAGGGTTTTTTTCAAAACTTTCTCGGAGTAACTGAAAAAAATAAGCACGACTAGGTGCATCTAATCCTACATAAGCTTCATCAAATAAAGTAATTTTTGCATTGGAACATAAGCCAATAAGAATATTAACAGCTGCTTCTTGACCTTTTGATAGTTTTTCTAGGGTCTTATTTTTAATTTTAAATTTTTCTCTTAATTTTTTTTCTAATTGATGATCCCATTTGTCGTAGCTAACTTTCGCCATAGAAATTAGCTTATTGACACTTAAATCTTTCCAGTAATAGTTACTTTCTCTAACATAACAAATATCTTTCACTCGACTCTCATCTTCCTCGAATGATTGACCAAAAATTTCTACAACACCTTCACTTGGAAACAGTTGATTGGCTATTATTTTTAACAATGTTGTTTTACCAGCCCCATTGGCTCCTAATAAACCATAAAATTTATTGTCTTTTAACTCCAAATTAATGTGGTTTAAAGCTAATGTTTTTTCAAATTTTTTGCTGATGTCGATACATTTTAAAGGTAGGGTCATCTCTCTTCACTCCAATCCCATTCATTAATCATCATAACAAGTTCTTCTTTGCTAATTCCTATTTTTTTTACTTCACTAATCATATTTTTCATATAAGTATCATGAAAATCTTTGATTCTCTTTTTCTTTACTATTTCTGTAGCCCCTTTCCTTACAAACATTCCAACCCCTCTTTTCTTATATAATATATTCTCATCAATCAATACATTAAGACCTTTTAAAGCCGTAGCCGCATTAATATTAAACAGTTTGGCTAATTGATTGGTAGAAAAAACTTGTTCTTCTTCTTGAATGGTTTTTGTTAATATTTGATCTTCAATTAGCTTTGCAATCTGAAGATAAATTGGTATGTTGGAATTTTCTTTAAGGTTCATAGTATCCTCCTTTCTTTATATGCTTTACTCAAAATTTGGCTTATCAACCTATTTTCATATTAAGATCCTCATTTATTATTGAAAAAGCCATTTTTAAAATAAGTGCATACCTATGTTTTTATTCTTCTGTTTTACCCTCATTTGTATATTAGTTAATTGGTTAGTTACTTATATAACTAAGTATATGACTAAGAGTTCTAAATGTCAATACTTTTTTTTATTTTTTCCCCAAAAAAAGCAGAGAATAATAAAAGTTATCTCTGCGTCTAATAAGTAATTTCTCCACATTAAGGTACAAGGTGGAAATCTATCGTTCTTTGGATTAAATCTGCTTTTACTACTTCTACTTTAACTCGATCGCCTAGACGATAGATTTTTTTAGTATGTTCACCGATGAAAAGATGATGTTCTTCGTCATAAATATAATAATCATCATCTAAACTTGTTACATGCACTAAACCTTCTACTGTATTGGGTAGCTCTACATACAATCCCCATGAAGTAATGCCTGAAATCATTCCTTCATAAATGTCTCCTATCTTATCAGACATGTATTCTACTTTTTTAAGTTTCTCAACTTCTCTTTCTGCTTCTTCGGCTACTCGCTCCATCATGGAAGAATGTTTGCTGACTTCAGGTAAGGATTTGTTTAAGGATTTTTGTCTTTTGGCATTCAGCTTACCTCGTAACTGTTCTTTGATAATCCGATGAATTTGTAAGTCTGGGTACCTACGAATGGGGGCTGTAAAGTGGCAATAATATTGGGCTGCTAGTCCAAAGTGTCCTTCATTTTGGGTGTGGTATTTGGCCTGTTTTAAAGAACGAAGGATTAAGCGGCTAATGACTTGTTCTTCTAAAGAACCTTCAATGTCTTGCAAAAGTCTTTGTAGTTCTTTGGGATGAAGAACATTACCTGCCCCTTTGATTCGATAGCCAAAATGGTAGATATATTTCGATAGTTTTTGAATTTTTTCTGGATCAGGCTCTTCATGAATTCGATAGACAAAGGGGATCTCTTGCCAAAAATAATGTTCTGCAATGGTTTCATTACAGATCAGCATAAATTCTTCGATGATACGGGTGGCTACATTTCTCTCATAAGCTTTGATTTCAATTACTTTTCCTTGATCATCTAAGATGATTTTGCTTTCTTCAAAATTAAAATCGATAGATCCTCGTTTCATTCGATGTTGACGTAAAATAGAAGCTAAGTCTTCCATATCTTGAAAAAAAGGTACCAAGTCTCGGTGTTTTTCCATTTGTACAGGGTCTTGGTCTTCTAGGATTTTTTTGATCTCGGTATAACTCATACGCCTGTCCACTTGAATGACACTTTCTACAATCCGATGATCCACAACTTTACCCTGTGGATTGATTTCCATAATACAACTTAAAGCCAAGCGATTTTCTCCTGCATTGAGGGAGCAAATTCCATTGGATAATTGATGAGGTAACATGGGAATCACCCGATCTACAAGGTAAACACTGGTGGCTCTTTTTTGGGCTTCTTCATCCACTGGCGTATGTTCTTGTACATAGTGGGTCACATCTGCAATATGAACTCCTAGGCGATAGTTTCCTTCGGCTGTTTTTTCTAAAGAAATGGCATCATCTAAATCTTTGGCATCTTCTCCATCAATTGTCACCGTAAGGAGAGAACGGAGATCTGCTCTGCCTTGAATGTCTTCTTCTACTACTTCTGCCGGAATGGTTTCAAGCTGCTGCCAAACGATTTCTGGAAATTCGGTAGGAAGTTGAAATTCTCGAATAATGGATAGGATATCAACGCCTGGATCATTTATATGTCCTAAAATTTCAACGACTTTGCCCTGTGGATTTCTTCTTTCTCGTGGCCAATCGGTAATCTCTACCACTACTTTATGCCCCGTAACTGCTCCTTTGTTGGATCCTTTAGGAATATAAATATCTTGGGCAAACCTTCGATCATCTGGGGTTACAAATCCAAAGCTTTTATTTTCTTCATAAGTTCCGACGATTTCTTTTTTCCCTCTCTGTAAAATGTCAACGATTTCTCCTTCTGCCCTTCGGCCACCATCTTGATTTTTTATGATTCGACAGAGGACTCGATCTTGATGAAGGGCTCCACCTACGAATTCGGCCGGAATAAAAATGTCCTCTTGAATAGGGTCGTCTAATAGTAGGAAACCATATCCTCGAGGATGTCCTTGAAAAGTTCCTACTATCATATTGAGTCGTTCGGGAGCCACATATTTTCCCTTTTTAGTTTGTATAACGTTTCCTTCTTGGATTAATTCCTGTAAAATTCCTTCTAAGTCCTCTTTTTCTTGAGAAGGAACTTGTAAGATGCTCATTAATTCTTTTAACTTCATAGGATGATATTCTTTATGTCGAATAAAACCTATGACTTTTTCTTTTCGTTGTTCTCGTAAATCATTTTCCATATATACCACCTCTTATCGAATTGGAAACCTTGTCTTTATGTGATTGATTGTGTTTAGTACTAGTATACTCAATTTCCCTTAGCTTGTATACATCCAATTTCGTTTCCATTCATATAGGCTATTGGAATCATTCTAAAATATGATATAATAAATATAGAATTACATTGATGCGGCTATCTATTCTATTGCATAATTACAAAAGAAAGGAGAATTTGATGGAAGCTTTATTAACTCAGATTTTAAACGAAGTGAAAGATACGAATCTTCGCTTATCTAAAGTAGAACAAAACCAATTGCATTTAGAAACAAGATTTGATGCTTTAGAGCAAAGACAATTAGCTTTAGAAACGAGATTTGATGCTTTAGAGCAAAGACAATTAGCTTTAGAAACGAGATTTGATGCTTTAGAACAAAAACAGACATCTATGGATAAGAAACTTGATATGATCTATGAACAAACAGCAAATCTAGTAGAGTTTCGTACGGAAGTAAATATAAAGCTAGATCACCTGACAAATCGATTGGATACTGTAGAAGCTGTTACAAAAGAAAATCTTTATGATTTGACTAAATTAAAGCTGGCTAAATAATTTTTAAAAACCAGAAGCAATGGCCCCACTCATGTTTTGGGGCGTTCTCAAAAACCATCCTCCTATCATCCCACCTAACCAACTTCCCAAAATAATGGATATGGGAACCAATAAAACTTTAATTCCTACTTTTCGTAGTTGCTGAAATATCTGCTTATTACTTCCAATATCGATGCCAACTAAAAAAAAGAATGAATCTGAAAAAGAAATTTTAATATGAATATTGCTTATTTATCTAAATTTTTCAAAAGTTACATGGATGTAATTCCCCTTGAATACATGGAACAAATTCAACTGGAGCAAATGAAAAAACCTGTGACTCAGGATCATTTAACAATCAAAAAACTGGTTTTATCTTACCTCGCTTTATACTCAACACAAACCTTGTTTTTCCCACTTTTTTTAGCTCTATACAAAGCCCTATCTGCTCCTTGATAGTATGTCTTTTCTTCTTGGATATTGTTTAATAAAGCCACACCAAAACTAGCAGTAATTTGTACTTTTAGTTTGTTAACAACAAATTGATTTTCTGCTATTTGGTTTCTAAGTGTTTCTGCCACTTGGTATGCTTCTATTAAAGATGTTCGAGGTAAAAGAATGATAAACTCTTCTCCTCCTAACCGAGCAATTACATCCGATACTCGTATTCTTTTTTTCATCTGTAACGCTAGTTGTCTTAATATTTCATCTCCTACCTGATTCCCATAGGTATCATTAATTTTTTTAAAGTCATCAACATCAACTAGAATGATACCTGATTGATGCTGGCAATGTTGAATACATTTTATTTCTTTTTTTATTTTCTGCTCAAAAAAACGACGATTAGGAATCTGAGTTAGATAATCATAATATACTGCTTTTTCTAATCGTTTCTTTTGTTTTTTTAATTTCCAGTTTTGCTGAATAGAAATATAAAGAATTATAGTTGTTATGTACAAAATAAACATAGGAATAAAAATAGCAACTAAAGATACATAATATACTCTAGAAACATTTATCTTAGGAATTTGAAGTAAAATTGAATTATGCTTTGAATCTTGTCTTTTAATCAATGTTTGTTCCCTTTCCTTCCATACTCTTGCGTATCTACATTTTTCTGGAAAATCTATCAAATACTATTTAGTTACCATTCTATTATAGTTTCACAAGGGAACAAAATCAAGAATTTTTCCATCATATGTTCATATTAGACACTTTTGTTTCTTGTCATATTTCTTTTATATATAATATTGCTAGAGGTGATCTATATGAACACAAGCTTTGGGGAACGTTTGAAAATACTTAGAAACCAAAAAAAAATTACTCAAGAACAATTAGCTGAATATTTAGGAGTGGGCAGGCCTACTATTGCTGGTTATGAAGCTAAAGGAAAGCAACCTAGCTTTGATATTCTAAAGGAAATAGCTGATTTTTTTAACGTTTCTTTGGATTACCTCCTTGGGAGAACGGATATCCCCAACCCATATTTATTGGAAGACTTCCCTTTTTATAAAGTTTCAGAAGATCTACAAACTTTATCGCCGGAAAGCCAAAAAGAAATTCAAAAATTAATTGAGCTTTATAAAATGAAAGATATGCAGCAATACAACTCTAAACATAATCGTTCATAGTAAAAAGTACATTACAAGGAAGGAGCAGGTCCTGTACTTTCTCGAATAATCAGCTTAGTAGGAATAGTTACCCATCTACCTACTGTACAGCCTTCATTGTATATCTGATCAAGGAGTAACTTTACCCCTGTTTCTCCCATATGTTCTGTATACGCTTTGATAGTGGTAAGGGATGGTACTGTATACTTTGCATTGGGAATGTCATCAAAACCAATAATGGACATTTGTCTTGGTATGGCTATTTTATTTTCATGTAAAGCCTTTAAAACACCGATGGCAATGGAATCATTGGCCGTAAAAAAAGCAGTTGGTGGATTTGTTTTTTGAATGACTTTTTTCATAATCTTATATCCTCCGGCTGCCATTGCACTGGTGGCATAAATATCTTCTTCTGTGGCAATTTTATATTTTTCCATAAATCTTCGAAAGGTGATTTCTCTTTTATCACTACAATGGACATGACCTTCAAAACCAATAAAGCCAATATGTTTATGTCCTAGTTCCATAAGATAGAGTAAAGCTTCTTGTGTTGCTTTTTCTAAATCAATACTGACATAATCCATCCCTCTATTTTTGCAATTTCCATCAACAAATACAATCGGTAGAAAATATTCTTCTAATTTTTTTGTATCTTCTTGACTGAACTTTCCTATAGTTATGATTCCTGAAAAAGTTTGTTCTTTACCTTTAGGTTCATATAAACTTTCAATGGTAACGATCTTTTCTAAAATCACATTTTGTTTGGCACATTCTTTTTCAATTCCCATGCGAATGGATAAATAATAAGGATCCTGTAACTCTCCCTCTGCCGCACTACTTTGCAAAACTCCGATGCGTAGATTTCCTTTTTCTTTAACAAAGGGATTGGAAAATATTTTCGAATCCCTTTTGTTTTGATTTCGCTGTTTTATGGTTTTATAATCCAATTCAGCAGCAATTTCAAAAATTTTTCTTCGTGTTTCTTCAGAAGCTCCCAAAGTATCATCATAATTTAAGACCCTTGAAACAGTCGTAATAGAAACACCAGCTTTTTCCGCAATATCTTTTAACGTTGCCATTTATTCCACTTCTTTCACATTACAAATAAGTATTTTCTTTTAGGTTAATTTTACTGAATATACACCACTGTGTCAATCTTATTTCATTCATTTTTCAATCCATTCAAAAAAATGCTAAAAACCCTTTTTTCAAGTGAACTAGGAATCTTTACTCCCTTGCAAGCAAGACCAACTTTCTTCATTCATAAAAATACTCAGCCCAATTTTATATGGACTGAGTATTTTTATTTATTCTACCTTGACTGTAATTTCTTGTGTGGCAAAACGCTCACTGGCTACTTGAATCTGGATGTTTCCTTTATCTCCTGTAGTTTGTACCCAAAAAGCGATGCTGCCTCCAATGAGGGATCGATAATGTGGACCTATCAGTTGTCCTGCTCCTTCTACCGTAATTGATATAGGATCCGTCATAAAGACCATGGGGTTGCCACATTGATCTAACGCTTTTACAACGACTCGAGTTACATCCATTTCTCTAGCACAAAGGATGGAATCATCTGCCGTTACTTGTAACTCTGTAGGAATGGGATTATGACTATATTCCTTACGAATCACTTCTTGATCCTGCACATACCCTATAAAATTGGCTTCTTCCCATCGTGATCCCCAGTGTCCATCTAATTTATCAATAATGACGGGGGGATGAGGTAATCCTGGAAAGTCTTCTTTATTGGGATAATACCTACCTTGGTATTGGCCTCCATAATAAAAATCAATGGAATCACAGTTGGTTAAAATGACTAAGGGAATAACGCCACCAATACTACGATCTCCTCGACTCCAATAGGTTGCTGGCTCCAAAATTACTTCTTGCTCTGGACTTTTTTGACTTTGATAGACATAGGAGGCAAATTTAGGCAATCGATACATATCCATAACTCCATGATAACAAATCTTATCGCCTGATCCAAAGTCTGAATGAGTATTGTAGTCAAAGGCACACCAACCGATGGCTCCTGCAATATGATCATCTACATGAGAAGCATTTTGTACTCTAGCATGACGTAGTGCATGTTCCATCACTCGTTCTTCTTGATCAAATTTTTTAGTTGGATACATATGACCGTTGTATTCGGTTACCATATAGGGAACATAATGATCAAGACCAGTAACTTCTTTTTGATCCCGTAATCCAATGTTATCGCCTTTGTGTGCAAAATCATTCATGGTATACACATCTTCGAGAAAATCACTTTTTTGCAAGTAACGGACGCCTCCTGTTTGGCGAGTGGGATCTAATTTGCGTGCTAATGCATTGGTTTGACTGTATAATTCATGATGATCCATGGATTCATTAATTCGTACTCCCCAGATAACTATGGAGGGGTGATTTCGATCTCTTGTAATCATTTTTTCTACATCTTGTAATACTTGTTTTTGCCATTCTTCTCCACCGATATGCTGCCATCCTGGAATTTCTTCAAAAACCAATAAACCAATTTCATCACAGCGATCTAGAAAATGACGTGATTGGGGATAATGAGAGGTTCGCACCATATTTAAACCTAATTCTTTTTTTAAAATATCTGCATCTTTTTGTTGGGCTCGTTTGGGCATAGCATATCCTACATAGGGATAGGCTTGATGCCGATTCAAACCTATAAGTTTTACTTTTCTTCCATTTAAATAAAAGCCATCCGTTTTAAAAACGGCTTCTCGAAAACCAAATTTTTGTGTAACTTGGTCCAGTTTTTGATCTCCATGGTATAGCTGAAGTTCTATCTCATATAACACTGGATTTTCAATGTCCCATAATGAGATATTTTCTAATTGATCCATGATCATGGTAATACAAGTATCTTGTATTGTTTGAGTTTTTTGTTGGATTTCTTTACCTTCTTGTTTTAGTATAGATATTAAAGTAAAAGGTTCTTGTTGATATCCCTCCTTTGTAAGAGACACTTCCAATTGGATTGTTTTTTTATCTTCTAATACTTGAGGTGTTTTTATAAATACATCATGAATGAATACCTTTTCTACCACTCTCATGGAAACTTCTCGGTAGATACCCCCAAAGGTTAAATAATCAATGACTCCACCAAAAGGAGGTATTTCTTCTCTTTCTGTAGAATCCACTACCACTGTTAACATATTTTTTTGTTCCAATATTACTTTTTCTGTAATATTTACACTGAAAGGTGTATACCCTCCTTTATGTTCACCGATGAATTCTCCGTTAAGGTAGACTTTCCCATAGGTCATAACCCCTTCAAAATCCAAATAAATGATTTTGTCTTCGTATTCTTTAGGAATGTATAATTCCTTTTTGTAACAAGAAACAAATTGGAAAGCTGCATCATCAAAATAATTATACGGTAGTTCAATGTTGGTGTGAGGTAGACGAATTGGTTGAAAAACGTTTCGATCCAATGTGTTTTGTTGTATGTACTCTTCTGCAAAATTTGGAGTATAAAACCATTCATTATTGATACTTTGTACAATACGCATCGTAGTTCCCCCTTTTTTCTTGACCATAAAGATTAAAGTTTTAGTTTAATTTAGTTTAATTTTACTATGTTTATATTTTTACGTCAATAGCAAAAAAGTAGGCGTTGAAAGTAAATAACTTCAACGCCTACTTTTTATTATTTCCCATTGGCAGCTTGATAAGCTCCTTGAACCAGTTCGGTACTGGTAAAACGGTATTCATATTCGGGGAAGCTAAGATGTCCTCCCATGGAAACATAAGGTCTTTTAAACTCCATAGCACTAGGGATTGGCTGCCTAGCTGAAAGGTGACATTCTTTTACTTTGGTTCTTTGTACGATTTTATGAATATTCCTAGAATGAATGCCTCCACCAGGCATGATAATGATTCGATCGTCTGCTTTTTCTACTAAGCTTTGTATAACCTCAATTCCTTCTAGTACTGTATTTTCTTGTCCTGAGGTTAAGATTCGATCAACACCTAAATCAATGAGCTGTTCGAGAGCCTCAAATGGATCTCTCGTTACATCAAAGGCACGGTGAAACGTAACAGTCATAGGTCTGGCTAAGGCAATTAATTCGGCTGTTCTTTTTTGATCTATGGTTCCATCTTTGTTTAAGATTCCTAGTACAACTCCATTGGCTCCTAGTTGTTTTGCTATTTTTATATCCTGTTTCATGATTTCAAACTCCAAAGGGGAGTAAAGAAAATCCCCTCCCCTTGGACGAATAATTACATTTAAATCAATATGGATGTTTTCGCGAACCAGTTGGATGCAACCTGCACTAGGGGTTGTTCCACCCTCAAAAAGGTTGTCGCACAATTCTACACGAACCGCTCCCCCTTCTTGGGCAGCTATGGCAGAATGTACGGAGTCAATACAAATTTCCAAATCAACCGGCATTGCTTACTCCTTCCTATCAATTCAATGGATTATTTTACATATTTCTTTAAAAACTGAACAGCTTCTCGAATATCTTTTTCTGGATTATCTCCCACTTCTCTTTCAATGGTTAAAAATCCATTATAGCCTATTTCATTTAATGCTTTTATCCATAATTCAAAGTCTACTTGTCCTTGTCCTAAAGGTTTTTCTAAGAAATAATCTTCTAATCGTAGGTCTTCGATGCCACCTTCTGCAAAGAAGTGATATACTCGTTCAGGATTGGATTCTTTTAACATAACACCATCTTTGGCATGAGTATGAACAATGTAATCTTTTAATGTATAGACACCTGCAATGGGATCATCGCCTGTTACCATTACTAGGTTAGCAGGATCATAGTTAACACGAACGCCTCTGCTTTTTAGGGAGTCTAAGAATTTTTTCAAGGTGGTTGCTTTTTCGGGACCTGTTTCGATGGCAAAATAGGCGCCTACTTCATCACCGTAGTTTCCTAAGATTTCGCAAGCTTCTTGCATCACTTTGTATCTTGGATGGTTTTCATCTTCAGGAACAACACCAATATGAGTTGTAACTACATTGGTTTCTAAGTCTTTGGCTAAATCCATAATTCGTTTGGATTTTTCGATTTTAGCTGGATTATCCTCTGCAATGGCAAATCCATGTCCACCTAAGTCTCCACACAAAGCCGAAACTACTAAACCATGGGATTTGATATAGTCTAATAATTCTTTTCGATCCTTTGCACGTAGGTTATCTGGATCCATTGGGCCTTTTACTGCATAGATTTGTATCCCTTCGGCACCTACTTCTTTTGCTTTTTTTATACCTTCTCGAATGTCCAATCGAAATGAGTCTACGATAACACCGATTTTATTATTGTACATATGCTTACCTCCCAATATTTTGTATTTTACTTTATTTTATAATGACTTCTTTACCTGTTTCTGCAGATTCATAAATAGCATCTAAGATTTTCATGATTTCTACGCCATCTTCTCCTGGGTTTCGGCAAGGGATTCCTTCTAATACACATTCTACAAAGTGTTTTATTTCGCGTACAAAAATATTATCCATATGATCTGAACCTGCTTGAATGATAGGTTTTGTTTCTGTAAAGTAATCGTTTCTTTCTTCATAGAATTCTAATTCCGGCTCCATTTGAGCTCCTGCTTTATCTCCAAATAAGTTGACATAGTTATGAGGTTGTTTTACATGAAGCACCCAGCTTGTCTCGAAGAATAAAGTCATTCCATTGTCAAATTTAATCAAAGCCGTTGCTGCATCTTCTACGTCATTATAAGGATTGTTTTCATCATGATCTTCTGAAAAATATTTACCTAACCCTTTAATATTGGGTTTCATTCCTAAGTCATGGAAGGTAGATGCAGATACAGAAACTGCTTTTGGCTTTCCTGTAATGTAACGAACTAAGTCAATAACGTGAACCCCTAGGTCAATGACTGGACCGCCACCGGATCGTTTTTTATCAGCAAACCATCCACCTGGATTTCCCCATTTTCGAACATAACCTGTTTTGGCGTAATAAACCTTTCCTAAATCTCCACTTTCTACTGCTTCTCTTAATAAGTTTGCTTTTTCTTCAAATCGTCGAACAAAGCCTACCATTAATATTTTATCATTTGCTTTTGCTGCATCTACCATTTGTTGTGCTTCTTGTGCATTCATGGCTAAAGGTTTTTCACATAATACGTGTTTTCCTGCATTTAACGCTGCGATACTAATGGGTGCATGGCCATTGTTCCAAGTCGTTACACTGACTGCTTCTAGCTCTTCTAGTTTTAACATTTCGTTGTAATCTGTAAAAACATGAGGTATGTCATGTTTTTTGGCGTATGCTTTTGCTCTTTCTTCGTTAATATCACAAACTGCTATCACGTTGACATTGGGTAAAACTTTATACCCTTCCATATGGAAGTTACTGATGCTCCCTGCTCCAATAATACCTACATTTAATGTTTTCATAGGATCTCCCCCTATACTCTAATATTTTTTATAATATGAATTTAGTACTGCTTTTTTTAGTACTACTTTCTTTTAATGATGGGACTTAATACATGTAATGAGTGAATCTTCGAAGGGAACATAAATTTTCTTTCTTTTAATGGAAGATTTATAAATCCCTTTAATAATTTCTAATGCTTTACGTCCTTCTACGCCATCAACAACAACGGGAAGACTTTCTCGGACTGAACGATAAAAATCTTTGATTTGTGTGATATGGCTGCAGCCCCAATAACTAGGTCCTACAGATAGTCCATCATATCCA
>JAAYNZ010000076.1 GCA_012520595.1 Candidatus Epulonipiscium sp.
GTAAAACCATTTTCACCTAAAGAAGTAATGGCCAGATTAAATGTAATTGTTCGACGTAATGTAAAAGTGAAACAAGAAAAGCCCATTAAACAAAAGTATCAATTTGGAGGTTTGGAAATTGATATAACAGGTAGAAATGTGTATGTAGATGGTGAAAAAGTAGAGATGACTCCTAAAGAATATGATTTATTATTTTATCTGGTACAGAATCAGAATATAGCACTTTCAAGGGAAAAGTTATTGCAAGAAGTATGGGGATTTGATTTTTTTGGTGATGATCGAACAGTAGACACTCATATTAAGATGATTCGAAATAGTATAGGGATTTATCGAGATTATATTGTTACGTTACGTGGTGTAGGATATAAGTTTGAAGCGATGGAATAAGGTGAAGAGAATGAATAAATTGAAGAGAATGAATAAATTGAAAACATGGATGGATACTAAAAGTTTAAAATTTAAATTGTGGACTTATTTTATTGTATTTGCAGGTATGATTGTAGCAATTTTATGGTTATTACAAATTGTTCTTTTAAATACATATTATAAAAAGATGAAAACTAGAGAAATTAAGAAAATCGGTAATCAATTAGTAAATGAATATGGGCAGGATCATTTTGAAGATTTGATTTATCGTACTTCTTTTAAAGATGGGATGATTATTCAAGTTTTAGATGAACGGGGTGTTCCTATATTACCAGTTACTTCTTTTGACGAGATGAGACCACCAAGAATAAATCCTACCGTTGTTTTTCAGTTTATTCAAAAACTTTCAGCAAGTGAGGATGGGAGAGTTTTATATACGGTGGAGGATTTTCGTTTGCGTGCTCCGACGGTAGTTTATGGAGCTGTATTACCAACAGATGGTGATGAACTTTTGTATTTGTATATTAATGGGATATTAGAGCCCATTGATTCTACAATTTCTGTTTTAAAAGATCAATTGATTATTGTAACCATTATCTCTTTATTATTAGCGATTGCTTTATCTTTTTTAATTGCATGGAAGGTGTCTAGACCCATTACTAAATTAACCAATGCAGCATCTATATTAGCGGAAGGAAATTACGATGTGGTTTTTGAAAGCGGAGATTATACTGAGATTAATAAGTTGGCAGATACATTAAACTATGCAACCCAAGAACTTTCAAAAACAGAAGTAGTGAGAAGAGATTTTATTGCCAGTGTTTCTCATGATTTAAAGACACCGTTAACATTAATTAAGTCTTATGCAGAAATGATTCGTGATATTTCTGGAAATCAAGCAGAAAAACGAAATGCTCACTTGAAAGTAATCGTAGATGAAGCAGATCGATTGGCTGAATTAGTGAATGATATATTAAGTTTATCTCAATTACAATCAGGTATGGTTGAAATGAAGTATCATTTTTTTGATATGGGAAAAATAACAAAAAATACATTAAAATTATTTCAGGTACTTTCTGAGAGAGATGGTTATATTTTTACATTAGACTGTGATGAGAATACGGTAGTGATGGGGGATGAAAGAAAAATGGAGCAAGTCATTTATAATCTCATCAGTAACGCCGTGAATTTTACGGGGGAAGATCATAGGATCATGATTCGTATTAGGGAGGAAGAAGAGTATATAAAATGGGAAGTAGAAGATACGGGACCAGGAATTAAAGAGGAAGATCTTCATCATATCTGGGAGAGGTATTACCGATCCTCGGAAAAAACCCATCAACGAACCGTTGTAGGTACAGGGGTTGGTCTTTCGATTGTAAAAAATATATTGATGGCTCATGAGGCTCCTTTTGGTATTGATAGTACAGTAGGAAAGGGAAGTCGATTTTGGTTTTTATTGAAGAAAAGTTCAAAGAAATAAAAATTATAAAAAACTAAGAAATCATAGGAGATAGATTCTTAGTTTTTTATTTTTTATAGATATATACGTTGAAAATTTAAGATTCCAGTATGAGAGTGTATACCGACATCAAAGTTAAAAAGGAAGAATAGGTATTGAATTTTCACTGGATTTTCAGATACATATCACATAACTATCACAAAAGCATAGTAGGATAAAGAAGATGAAAACAGAGGGTCATAGGAGGTGAGGAGTTTGAAAGAAATAAAGTATCGACATGAATATAAGTTTTATATTAATTATGTAGATTATCATGTACTAAGAAGTCGTTTACGACTGATTTTAAAGATGGATTCACATGCAGGAGACGAAGGGAAATATTTGATTAGAAGTTTGTATTTTGATGATTATAAAAATAGTGCATTGGTAGAGAA
>JAAYNZ010000077.1 GCA_012520595.1 Candidatus Epulonipiscium sp.
AGTGATGATTCTTGTTGGGCACGTGGACAAGCTTGGGGTATTTATGGTTTTCCTCTTAGTTATGTTTATACAAAAGATTGGAACCTTATGGAACTAAGTAAAAAATTAACAAACTATTATTTGAATCGGTTGCCAGAAGATGATATTTGTTATTGGGATTTAATTTTTACTGACAAAGATAATGAAGAAAGAGATAGTTCTGCAGCAGCCATTGCGATTTGTGGAATAGTAGAGATGTTAAAACATCTTCCAATAACAGATAAATATCGAGTTTATTATGAGAATGCTGCTTTGAATATGATTCAATCTTTAGTAGAAGACTATACTACAGAAGTTTGCAGTGAAGCAAATGGTCTTTTACTCCATGGTGTTTATTACAAAGGTGGGAATAGTGGTGTAGATGAAAGTTGCATTTGGGGTGATTATTATTATTTTGAAGCTTTAGTACGAGCTTTGAAAGACTGGAAACTATACTGGTAATTTAAAAAGGAAAGGAGAAAAAACATGAAAAAACAAAGACCTAATTTATTATTTCTGTTTGCTGATCAATGGCGACGACAAGCTATGGGGTTTATGAAAGAAGATGAAGTAATAACACCTAATATTGATTCTTTTGCTGAAAATAGCCAAGTTTTTGATCATGCACTTAGTTGTACCCCTTTATGTTCACCGCATCGTGCTGCTCTATTAACAGGACGCTATCCTATTGCAACAGGAGTGTTTACCAATTGTAAAATCGGTTCAGATGCAGCTTTAAAACCAGAAGAAATTTGTATTAGTGATGTTTTAAAACAAGAAGGTTACCAAACGGGTTATATAGGAAAATGGCACTTGGATGTGCCAGAGCAAAATTATGAAAAAAAACCTGAATCAGGGGCTGCTCATTGGGATGCTTATACACCACCAGGTCCCAAACGTCATGGTTTTGATTTTTGGTATTCATATGGTGCTTTTGATCAGCATTTACAACCTCATTATTGGAAGGACACGCCACAAATGGTGAAAGTCAATGAATGGTCAGTAAAGCATGAAACAGATGTAGCTATAAAATATATGAAAGATCATAAAGAGAATGGTCCTTTTTCATTGTTTGTTTCTTGGAATCCACCTCATAGTCCTTATGATCAAGTACCCGATGAGTATAAAAAGATATATGAAAATAAAGAAATCACTCTTCGCCCGAATGTAACAGAAGGTCCCTTTACGGCCCATACAGGAGAAGAATTAGGGGGAACAAAGGAAGAGCTTATCGAAAAAACAAGAGATTATTTTGCGGCTGTTACTGGTATTGACCATGAATTTGGTAGAATCTTAAAGTTTTTGGAGGAGGAAGGTCTAGCAGATAATACGATTGTTGTTTTATCGGCAGACCATGGGGATTTATTAGGTTCTCATGGAATGTTAGCAAAACATGTTTGGTATGAAGAATCTGTTGGGATCCCTTTCTTAATTCGTTGGCCTGGAAAAATTCATGTAGGAAGAGATCAAAAAACATTGATTAATAGTGTCGATGTAATGCCAACTTTATTGGGCTTAATGGGACTTCCTATTCCAGCGACTGTACAAGGCACAGATCTTTCAGCTGCAATGATAGGAAAGGAAATGGAAGGACCTGAGACTGCTTTTCTTGCCTGTTATCCGGGAAGAGATGTATTTTTAAAAGCTTTTGAAAAAGCAGGATTTGATCCTAAGACCAAAGGATGGCGTGCAGTACGTACCATCGATCATACTTATGTGATACATGTAGGATATTGGCCAGAAGAAACAGGGGTTGTTCGATATCTTTATGACAATAAAAAAGATCCTTATCAGATGAATCCAATAGAGATACAAGATCCTACGGAAAATCCCATTGCTAAAAAATTAGATAAAAAACTTTGGGAATGGATCGAAAAATTAGAAGATCCTTTTAGAGTTATGTAAACTTAATTACTTTTGTATTTAAAAAGGGAGTAGCTCTACAGTCAATCAGTGATTACTGTAGAGCTACTCCCTTTTTAGTTATTGATTTTGTTGTGTAATATATCGAGCAGCTTTTTGTACCATATCTTGATGAACTTTTTGGACCACATTAGTACCATGGGTCCGGCTATTTAAAAAATGAATATCCATATGTCCATCAATTCCATTATTTTTTACGAGATCTAAGTTAGTTCCTCTTCCATAACCGCCACTTCGATTATTAACAGTGGCAAGTCCAGGTGCTCCATCTATACCTGCATGAGGCATGGCAGTCATGGATCCAGCAATTTTATAATTACCAATGGAAACTACAACAGCTCTTCTTTCCCAGCTAAAGCCATTCCAAATGGATTTAATAACTTCAGTGTCTTGTTTTGTTAAAGGTTCGATATCAGCATGGTTTCGACCGAAGGTACGGCGAATATGAAAGCTTTTACCTGTATCTACATCTGTGACAAGAGCATCACCGCCACGTGGAAAAATGTATTGGACTTGTGTCCACCAATCCAAAGCACCTTGGGTTGACGCTGAAGTAGTAACAGTATCTTTATTTCCTAATAACGCCCTGATGGTGGCAGGACCGACAATGCCATCTACTTTTAATCCTTTAGCAGCTTGAAAATTGCGGACAGCTTCTGTCGTAATAGAGCCAAAATATCCGGTAGCTGTATGATATTTAAAATATCCTAATTTTTTTAGTTCTGTTTGGATTTGTATGACTTCATTACCACGGCTACCTTGACGCAGTAAGGCGGCTTGGGCAGTGATAGGGCTCCATAGTAAGGATGAAGCTAAAGTAAGCGCAGTTATTTTCTTAAAAAAAGTATGTTTCATAAGATGTCCCTCCTGATGTTTTATGTATTAAGGTTACATAACTAGTTTACAATCTTATTTTATTACAAAAGTATTAATTTGTCCAGAGTTATTTTAAATTTTTGTAACAATTAAATTTAAAAATGTAATAAAGTTATATAGATATCCATATATAGTTACTAATGAGGAGAACAAAAGGTATTAAGTTCTAAGTTTAGATATGATATAATAAAATATCATAAATTAGTATGAAGGGGGGATGGATATGGAATTTCCATTACTTTCGATGAGGGAAACATTATTACGCTTACTATTAGCTTGTGTTTTAGGTGGTATTATTGGATTAGAGAGAGAAAAAAGTCATCGGCCTGCTGGATTTCGGACTCATTTGATTGTTTGTATGGGATCTTGTTTAATTATGTTAACTTCTCATCATATGTTTTATCGTTTTCATCTTTTTTCAAATGCGGATCCTGCACGACTCAGTCAAGGAGTTATTAGTGGAATTGGCTTTTTAGGTGCAGGGACAATCATGAGGGAAGGAAACAACATTAAAGGTTTAACAACAGCAGCTAGTATTTGGGGGGTTTCTTGTATTGGTTTAAGTATGGGAGCAGGTTTATATACATTAAGTATCATAGCTGCTTTATTACAAATGGGTATACTCGTTTGGGGGAATCGATTTCCAGGACGCTTTATTCAACGAGAAATTACATTTTCTTTGATATTAAAAGTCCAAGGTGATACAGAAATTTTACCTTTATTTGATGCTGCTGTAGATCAGTACGGTGTCTACATTGCTGATATGAATATATCAAAAGAAGGTGATAAGCAAAGTATTAATTGCACATTAGCTATTAAAGAAGGACAAAAACGAGGATTTGTAAATTATTTTTATAATAATAAGAACGTTATCGAAGTATCTGTTTTGGATTTAGGATAAAGATACATATAAAAATGCCTTAGCTCTAAGAGCTAAGGCATTTTTATATTATTGTATTGTCATGCTAGAAGTCATTTCACTTTTTATTTGTTGTATTTGTTCAGGAGAAGCAGGTTGGCTTGGTGTATAATAACCTTTTTGTTCAGCTATTTTATATAAATTAAATTGTAAAGTTTCACAGCTATCTCGCATTTGTTGTAATTCCTGTCGAAGTTG
>JAAYNZ010000078.1 GCA_012520595.1 Candidatus Epulonipiscium sp.
ACAGCCACTTTTTCTGACCACTTTCCACACCGATCACCAAAACAACTAATTTCCACACCATTTTCTAGTACTTTTACAATTTCACAGCCATTGGCACATCCTGTACATTCAAAACTATTGGATAAAAATTCACTCTCAGCAACCTTAAAACCTTTAAATTTAGTTTTCACCTTGTTTTTTTCTACGGTTTCTTTTGCAATAATCGCTACTCCAATGGAACCCATCACATCATGGTAGGGTGGAACAAAAACTTCAGTCCCTAAGGCCCTTTCAAAAGCTGTCTTTATTCCTACATTAGCAGCAACCCCTCCTTGAAAAAAGATTTTTGGTTGTATTTCTTTTCCCTTGGCTACATTATTTAAATAATTCCGAACTAAAGCATCACTGAGTCCTCGAATAATATCAGAAGGTGGATATCCTAATTGCTGTTTATGAATCATATCTGATTCTGCAAAAACAGCACATCTTCCTGCAATCCTGACAGATGCTTGGGATTGTAAAGCATATTCACCGAATTTTTCAATAGGAATTTCCAAGCGTTCTGCTTGTCGGTCTAGAAATGAACCTGTACCTGCTGCACATACTGTATTCATCGCAAAATCAGTAACAATTCCATTTCTTAAAGTAATAATCTTAGAATCTTGTCCACCTATTTCCAAAATGGTTCTTACCTTAGGATCCAATGTAAGAGCTGCCACAGCATGAGCTGTAATTTCATTTTTTGCAACATCGGCTCCTACTAAAAATCCGGCCATTCCTCTTCCACTCCCTGTGGTTCCTACGGCTTTGATCTCTTGATCGTCATAACGATCCTGCAAAAGCTTAAAAGCTTCTTGGATGGTTTGAATGGGTCTACCCTTGGTTCTTAAATAAATTTTTTCTACCACATCCATATGGTCATCTAATAAAATTATATCTGTACTCACAGAACCTACATCAATTCCCAAATAATACATGACTTGTTTCTCTCCTTCTTTCTAATAAATCTAAAAAAGCTTCAATTCGTGTAATATATCCACTCTGCCCTGTCATTTCATCCAAAACCAAAGTCATAATGGGAAAATCCTTGTCCTTGGAAATGGTTGGTAAAATAGACTTGCTTACAATCTCTGGCATACATCCTACAGGAAAAAGTTGAATCGCTCCATCCTGTCCTTCTTTTGCTGCTAAAACAGCTTCTCCAATACATTCCCTTGCATGTCCTCCGATTCCAAGAGGTAAATATTCCTGGGACGCCCGACGCAGTGAAATGGAATTCATCTTTACAACCTTACCTAATAAATCCTTTAACCACCAGCTAGGTGTTAACATTCGGTTGCTAGAAACTCCATAATCCATTAATCGCTCCTGAATATATTGATTGGAAAAAGGCTCAATGACAGTATATATTTCTCCAATAATAGAAACCTTTAAAGGCTGTTTAGTAGAATCCATTTTCACACGGTTTATTTTCTTTTTA
This sequence comes from Candidatus Epulonipiscium sp., assembly GCA_012520595.1. GTDB lineage: Bacteria > Bacillota > Clostridia > Lachnospirales > JAAYNZ01 > JAAYNZ01. The sequence continues at coordinate 1,460 of JAAYNZ010000078.1, forward strand.
TACTCCTTTAAAATCTTTAACGCTTGGTCTGAATCTTTCGTAGACACCACCTTTTGTCTACAATCATGCAATAGTTTTTTGCATTCTCCTTTGTTTATTTCGTATCCCGCTAACCAATAAGCCTCTTTCTCAATTTCATCCATAAGCTCAATGGCTTTTACGCCTTTTAACATAGCTAAAATACCAGAATAATTATTTTTTCCACTCTCTTTTACTAATAATCCAGCTCGTTCAAGCAATTCCTTTTTTCCAACATCTCTAGGACTATCCAATACAATAAATGTAATTTCATGTCCTAGTTTTTTTAAAAGATTCATCTGAAGCTCACAATATTCTCCAAATCGACAAGGGCCACAACTACCTACGATGATGACCGTATCCGCTCCTTGTTCAATGGCTTGAATATAATTACCAATCATAATCTTAAAAGGAAGACACATTTCTTCTGGTGAGTACATGGTTCCGACTTCTAATGCTTTGTTATTACTAATAGGGGGGACTACATAATCAACTCCTAAATCATCTAAAAAGATCTTAGCTGCTATATGAATGTTCCCCATATGAGGAAAAGTTACCTTCACATTCTTTTCTCCTTTCTATCATATCCACAAAAGCCTCGATTCTTGTATCAAATCCTCCCTGCCCTGTTTGTTCATCCATTTTAAGGACCAAAAAAGGAAAATCTCCTACACGATCTTTTAGTAATTCAATGACAACAGAATCAATACCACAAGCAAAGGCAGACAAATAAATGATCCCATCTACTTTTCTATTTTCTGCAAAATAGGCACCTGCTCCATAACAATGCCTTGCAAAAGTCCAAAAAAACTTTTTAAAAAGTTGATTGGCATACTCATTCACTTCTTTCTTAGGAGCAAACTCCTCTGTCATAACCCCAACTCCTAAATGATGTAATTTATTAACCACGTTCATATTCAAAAAAGGATCTTGTACATTGTATGGATGTCCTAAAAGAGCAATCTTACTTTCATATTTTTCATCATGAATTCCACAAGAAGATGTTTGATATGCCTCCATGGCTTTTTCAAAAGCTTTTTGAATTTTTCTCCTATCCTTTGTCACTTTTTTCCCAATCTGAATCATGCTTTTATACAAGGCTTTCTCATGATACGCATTAATTTCCTCTTCTGTAATATCAGGCATATTTGGAATACTGTTTTTTATCATCTCGGGAAGTCCACAAAATTTAGGACATATAAATTCTCGATCTGTCAATCGCATGATCCTAGGAATAACAACGAGATCACATTGATCTTTGATAGAAGCAACATGACCATGAAATACTTTAATGGGAACACAAGCTTCGTCTACTGAATTTTCAATACCCAAGTTTAAAATTTCACTATTTGTATCACCAGAAACAATAACTTCACAGCCTAACTCAGTAAAAAAAATTTCTGCAAAAATACCATATTTCCAATATAATAATCCTTTTGGAATTCCTACTTTCAAAAAAGAAACCTCCTTCCTCTTTGCTCCATATAAGTATAGATAATACTTATTGGGTATTATATCCAGTTCAACAAAAAGTAAACTACAATAAAAAAACAACTACAAATCCATATAAAGTACAATACTTTATATGGATTCGCAGTTGTTCCTAGTCTTTATTCTATTCTGCTTGATAAACCACTTTTCCATCAATCATAGTAAATAACGTACGAGTGGCTACTTCAAAAGGAGAACCTGTTAAAACAACTAGATCCGCATCTTTTCCTTTCTCAATCGAACCAACTCGATCATCTATTCCCGCAATTTCTGCTGGATTAATGGTAACTGCTTTTAATGTATCTTCAAAAGATAAGCCTTCCTTCATAGCAAGGGCGGCTGTTAAAGGAAGATATTCTATGGGAATGACTGGATGATCCGTCATAATCGCTACTTTAATTCCTTCTTCTGTCAATGCCCTAGGAGTTTTAAAGGTTTTATTGGTTAACTCAATTTTGGAATTGTGAGAAAGAGTAGGTCCAACAATTGCTGGTACTTTACTTTCCCTAATGTATTCTTTGATTAAATGCCCTTCTGTACAATGATCCAGAGTTATCTTGACATCAAATTCTTTTGCAATCCGAAGAGCCGTTAAAATATCGTCTGCTCGATGAGCATGAGCTTTTAAAGGTATTTCTTTTTTTAGAACAGGAATCAATGCTTCATATTTTAGCTGAACATCAAAAGCATCCCCTTTTTCTTCTACTTTTTTCTTTTTATCCATATAATTCTTTGTTTCTGTTAAAACAGTGCGTAACAAAGCTGCTGTTGCCATTCGTGTGGATGGCATCTTCCCTTTTCCATTGTATACCCTTTTAGGATTTTCTCCAAAAGCAACTTTCATCGCAACTGGTTCTTTTATCACCATTTCATCTACACATATTCCTTGGGTTTTCATAGCTACAAATTGTCCACCCATTACATTGGCACTGCCAGGGCCTGTAACAACAGTTGTAATTCCTGCTTTTACGGCTTTTTTAAAACACCCATCCATTGGATTAATACCATCAATGGCCCTAAGTTGAGGGGTTAGTGGATCTGTCATTTCATTAATGTCACTACCTTCAAAACCCATGTTTTCTTCTGCAAGACCAATATGACAATGGGCATCAATCATGCCTGGGATCACAATGGCTCCTTGTAAATCCATGACCTGTTCATCTTCCACTTGAAGATTTTTCCCTACTTCTTGTATTTTTCCCTCTTGAATAAAAATATCTCCTTGTTCAATCACACCGTTGGTGACTGTAAATATTTTTCCATTTTTAAGTAACATCATCTTTCCCTCCTATAAATACTAACCTAACTTTTTATACAAAAAAATATAAATTTATATTCAAACCTAGTATATCACAGGCTTACTCTGAATACGAATCTAGCTTTTTCCAATTCTTTTAAAGTTTTAAGTAAAATAAACTTGACATTTATATGTTTTAAAATATATAATAGCTAATAATCAAAACGATTTATTTAAATAACGATGACAGAGACAGAAGCATTAAAACTATAATAACAGAGAACTGGAATAGGTGAGAGCCAGTATTATAAGTTAATGTGTATATTCACTCTTGAGTTTTTGCTCCTAAAGGCAATCGAGTAAGAGCAAAGGGTTAATCCTCCTTATTGGATAATAGTTTAGGTTCATGCCAGACTATAATAAAGATGATCTTACTGTTTTTAAGATCAAATAGAGTGGTAACGTGGATAGCTCCGCCTCTACAGATAGAGGATGGAGCTATTTTTATTGTAAGTTATAAGAGAACACCAAAAATTTTTTCAGGTAAGTTAAGAAAGTTTCGTCCTTTTTAAACAAATCGAACTTTCTTATATTTATAAAAAAAGGAGAGGATGAAGAGTATGAGAGATAAATGGTCTTCAAAAGTAGGATTTATTTTAGCTGCTGCTGGTTCTGCAGTAGGGTTAGGAAACATATGGAAGTTCCCTTATAGTGTGGGAACCAATGGTGGAGGTGTTTTTGTAGCTTTATATATTCTTTTTTTAATTACCATCGGATGCCCCCTTATGTTAGCTGCCATTACATTAGGTAGAAAAACTCAAAAATCTGTCTTTGGTGCTTACAAAAGTATCGATCATCGTTGGTCTTTTGTAGGAGCCCTAGGAGTTGTTTGTGGTTTCTTTATCTTAGCCTTTTATTCTACTGTCGGTGGGTGGGTACTGTACTATTTTAAATCTGCCATTACTGGAAAACTAAATACTACAGATCCCAATATTCTAGGAGATATATTTGCCCAACTTATGAATTCACCAAAAGAACTTATCTTTTATCAATGCATCTTTCTAATCGTAACCATTGTGATTGTATTAAAAGGGATTAGTAACGGTATTGAAAAAGCTTCCAAAATTATGATGCCTGCCCTTTTTGTTATGCTCATTATTATTGCCATTCGAAGTATCACCTTAAAAGGCAGTCTAGAAGGAATCCGTTTTTTATTTACGCCTGACTTTTCCAAACTAAACATGGATGTGGCCATGAACGCCTTAGGACAAATGTTTTTCTCTCTAAGTATCGGTATGGGCGTCATGGTTACTTATGGAAGTTACCTCGATAAAAAAGTAAATATTTTAGACACTGCTCTTATGATTCCTGTTATTGACACTGCTGTTGCATTAATTGCTGGATTAGCTACCATCCCTGCTGTCTTTGCTTTAGGTTTTGAAGTAGGAGAAGGACCTAAGCTTATGTTTGTTACGCTACCTGCAGTTTTTGCATCCATGCCCATGGGAACTCTTTTTTGTATTGTTTTTTTCCTTCTCGTTATCTTTGCCGCTTTAACTTCTTCCATTTCTATGTTAGAAGTAGCCATTTCCTACTTTGTTGATGAAAAGAAAAAAGATCGAGTAAAATCAACATTACTCATCGGTTTGGTGATCTTCCTACTAGGAATACCTGCCTCCTTATCCATGGGACCATGGGAAAACGTAAGTTTCATTGGAAAGTTAAACTTTTTTGATCTTTATGATAAACTGACTTCCAATATACTCCTTACCACAGGTGCATTCTTCCTTTGTGTTTTTGTAGGATGGGTATTAAAAACGGAAGAAGCCATAAAAGAAATCGAATCTTCTAATGTTACCTTTACACTGGCTCCTGTTTGGTCCTTTTTAATTAAATACATTGTACCCATTGCTATTTTTATCATCCTTATTAGTGCTTATAAGGATTTCATTCTTTCCCTACTGCTATAGCAGCAAGTGCATATTATCGGCAAATAGACAACTTTTGTACTTCTGTTTTATTTTCAGGTGGGACAATGGTTGCAACTGAGACCATGGATCGCCATAGCAAAAAACATAGCAAGATACGAAAAGAATTTAAGGTTTTGAGCAAATAATGTACAGATTTATATGCTATGATAATGATATATGCATAAAATTAGTATTTATCATTATACAAGGAGTGAAAGGAAAGATGGATAAAAAGATTCAATATACACCCCTTGAATGGGCAAAAAAAGCCTGTGATGCTCTAATGGCTAAATTTGAGCCTGAGCAACTTCCCCCTGACCGTTTTCATTATCATCAAGGTGTGTTTCTTTCCGGTATGGAAAAGTGCTGGCGTGAATCCAAAGAAGAAAAATATTATATGTATCTTAAAAGATGGGTCGATAGCTTAATCCTACCTGATGGAAGTATTAAAAAATACAACGCTGATGAATTGGATGATATCCAACCTGGTATTCTTCTTTTTAATCTCTATGAACAAACAGGAGATGAACGATATAAAACAGCATTGTATACTCTCGTTCCCCTGCTAAAATCATGGAAAACTAATGAGGAAGGTGGATTTTGGCATAAAGGTCGTTACCCCAATCAAATGTGGCTGGATGGTTTATATATGGCTGGACCCATTGCTACTCAGTTTGCCTCTACCTTTAATGAACCTGAATATTTTGATATGATGACTTTCCAAGCCATTCTTATGCATCAACATACGAAAGATAAAAAAACAGGTCTCCTCTATCATGGTTGGGATCAAAGCAAAAAAGCTCCATGGGCTGATCCCGAAACAGGGAAAGCACCAGAATTTTGGGGTCGAGCTATTGGTTGGTATCCTGTTGCTGTACTTGATATGTTAGATTATCTGCCTAAAGATCATAAAGATCGAAATGTATTGATTGAAATTTTAAAAGATCTTTTAGTAGCTCTGCCTAAATTCCAAGATGAAAAAACAGGATTATGGTATCAAGTAGTAGATAAAGGGCATGAACCAGATAATTGGCTAGAGAATTCCTGTTCTTCTCTCTTTGTATATGCCATGGCTAAAGCTGTACGGATGGGATACTTGGATGAAAAATATTTACAATATGCTTGGAAAGGATATGAGGGAGTCATCGATACACTTACTTTCGATGAAAAGGGTCATGTAGTCATTGGTAATATTTGTATTGGTACTGGGATTGGTGACTATCCTCATTATATTGCTCGCCCAACCAGTGAAAACGACTTACATGGTGCAGGAGCTTTTATTCTGATGTGTGTAGAAATGAGTAAGTGCAAATAATTAACATTAATAACATAAAAAAGATTTGATGATCAACTAGTCATCAAATCTTTTTCTATATCCACATTTTCTGCATAATTCTTCTACAGCTTCTCGTCTTGAAAAACCCTCGTAAAGGTTCCTTGCTCGCTTACCTTCTATGATCTCTGAAAAAGGGGTTTTATGAATATTTCCTAATTGGATGATCCCTTCTCCATCCAAACAACATGGAACCACTGTCCCATCGACCAATATAGCTGCTTGATGTCGAAGTCCATAACAAAAACCAGTTCTACTTTCTTCCTTGATTTGTAAATCCGGCCACTGAAATTCATAATCTTGATTTAAGTAAACCCGATCACTGATTTTGATTCCTCGGCCCGGAATCATCTTTTCTTGAATTCGATAAGGAAGATCAAATTCTTCCTCAATCCTTTGGAGAATGTCACGATTTGCTTTTCTTTCATTATGAACCCCATTGTCTTTTTCTAAATTCCATAATCGTAAAGATATAATCATATCTGTATACTTGATTGCTTTTTTTACAAAAAAAAGAATATGATCAATATACTGATCTTTATCAGTGATTCCCTGGTTTCCGTCAAAACTGTGTAAAGAAAAATTCATCTGTCGCAAAGCAGGTTTATGCATGATTTGATCCTGAACCTCTTGAATTCTTGTTCCATTGGTTGTTATATTCACTTGTAATCCTTTTTCATAACTAATATCTAAGAAGGTACTGATTTCTTTATGCAATAAAGGTTCTCCCTTTACATGAAAATAAATATAATCAGTAAAAGGTCGTATTTGTTCCACTATTTTACGAAACATATCCATTGTCATAAACTCTGGTTTTCGCTTTGTCTTAGGACAAAAAACACAAGCAAGATTACATTGGTTGGTAATTTCAATGTAAATTTTTTTTAATTTCTTCATCATGTCATCTCCAAAACTTTTAAAAAAACTTTCTGCAAGCAGAAAGTTTTTATCTTTATCCTATTTTTTGTTGTAATGTCTTTTTCAATGGTCTATGTATAGTAAAATTCATATCCGATGAAGTAGAAACCCTTCGAATATTCGCACCTAGTCCATTTAATTTTTCTTCTAAGGATTCATAACCACGATCTACATACTGAACATTGGTTACAATGGATTCTCCTTCTGCGGCTAAGGCAGCTAATACCATGGCCGCTCCTGCACGAAGATCAAGAGCCGACACTTCTGTAGCAGACAAAGATGGGATCCCTTCAATCACAGCAATTCGTCCCTCTACCTTTATCTGGGCTCCCATTCGTTTTAATTCATTCACATATTGAAATCGATTTTCCCATACACTTTCTGTAATAATACTTGTCCCATCAGCAACACTTAAAAGAGCGCACATCTGTGGCTGCATATCCGTAGGAAACCCTGGATAGGGCAAAGTCTTTAATTGGATACTAGATAACCGTTGATTGGCACGAACACGTATCCAATCATCCCCTTCCATAATTTCAGTTCCCATCTCCTGCAACTTAGCCGTAATAGATTCCATATGTTTAGGAATAATATTACAAACCCTTACATCTCCTTGAGTAATGGCTCCTGCAATCATCAATGTACCTGCTTCAATTTGATCTGGAATAATCATATACGTAGAACCATGGAGCTCCTTTACCCCTGTAATACGAATCACATCGGTTCCAGCACCTTTTATATTGGCTCCCATGCTATTTAAAAAATTCGCCGTATCAACGACATGAGGTTCTTTTGCTGCATTCTCAATGTTAGTAGTTCCTTCTGCTAATACAGCTACTAACATAATATTAATAGTAGCTCCTACACTCACCACATCCAAATAAATCGAAGTACCAACCAACCGATCTGCTTTGGCGCGAATCATACCATGTTCTACTACCACTTCTGCACCTAGGGCTTCAAATCCCTTAATATGTTGGTCAATGGGGCGTGATCCAAAATTGCAACCTCCTGGAAAAGCCACTTCTGCCTGTTGGTATCTTCCTAACAAAGCACCTAATAAATAATACGATCCTCTTATCTTTTTCACTGATTCATAAACAGCCTTAAAATTATCAATATTACGACTATCAATACGCAATGTATGTGGGTCTAAAAAATCTGTTTTTACACCTAGTTCATTCATCGCTTCCGATAAATAAATAACATCATCAATATGGGGTAAATTCTCTATAACACAAACATCGTTTGCTAAAATCGCTGCTGGAATAACTGCAACAGCTGCATTTTTGGCTCCATTCACTGACACATCTCCTTCGAGCCTGTGCTTTCCTTTTATCAAAAATTGTTCCATTTTAACACCTCTTAGACAGAATTGGGTATACATTAGCTACATTATACCATTAACTTAACATAATGTAAAAGAGATTTTATTGTCTAATTTCATTTTTATACCCATTTACATAATATACTTCTCCCGTATCTAACACAATACGATAATAAGGAACAGCAATACCATAAATGTCTCGTGTCGAATCCTTGGTTCCCGTATCGTACCCTAAATCCATTTGTACAATACAAATTCTGCCTAAAGGATCTTTTTCTCGAATAAAATGAAGAAAGTTTAATAATACCTCGTCTGGAGCATAAATCTCCTTTTTTTCTCCTTGAAATCCCATGGGCTGATAACGGAGGCGTTGACCCCAAACAACCCCCTTCTTTGTTACCTCTACTTCAATGGTACTATTAAATAAAAGCCAACCTTTATACATTTCCCGATACTCTAAATGATAACCTTCTTCTGTTCTTTCTGTACGATCCAATCGAAATTTTCCTTTTTCTCCTGTTATGGCTTTTACAAACTCATCCCCTACTTCTTTTACATCCTCTAGAGACAAACTCTTTACTTTTCCTCTTCCCTGTGGATTGGTGTAGATAATACTACCTACCATGTCCCCTTCTTGCCTACTTATCCACAATTCTTCCTCACCCTGTATATATCTTCTTCCCTGACTTTCGATATAAGGAACCATTTGTTTATCTTGAAAAAATCCTTGAAGTAAGATTTTGTCTTCATATTTAGCCAACTCAACCCGCAACTTTTGCATAGGATAAAAAGTAGTCACTATTTTTCCCTTCATCTCCACTTGGTAGTGCTGAAGAATAGTCTGCACTTGTTCCATCCGGTCACTCGATAAGGTATATGTTTGATATTGTTTTGAATAATAATAAATCCCCAATACACTATTGAGTACCAAAAAAAGTACAATGAGAATATTTTTGACTTTCATCCAATTCATAGCAATCCTTCTTCCTTACTACCTTGCCCTCTCATAATACCACTGATCTCCGATGTGAAACACCCAAGAAAGTTGCGGATTTTCATCCATTCTTGCTTGATAATAAGCTAAAAATAAATCTTGTATTGGTTCTTGTTTTTGTTCTTCTGTTAATTGCACCGCTAACCGATCATAAGCTGCAATATAGGTATCCTGCATCTCTCGCAAATAAATAGGCAAATCCTTTTGTTCTAAGATCCATCTTCTGTAAATCTTAACTTGGTAATTTTCAACCCAGATCTCAATGGGATATTCTAACCCTAGGCCTTCCTTAATCCCACTTGAAATCACATAAGGAAAATCATAAAAAGAATATTGAAAACAAAATCGATATCCATCCCCTTGTTTTTCATAGTCTTTCAATTCATATTCCTGATTTTGTAGTTGCTGATCTTTAGATAAAAATTTTTCAGCCACTTGATAAGCTTCTTCTACAGACATTTCTTTCTTGAATCCTCGAATGGTTTGATTACTATATTCTATCATTCCTTCTGGAAAATATTTAATAATGATTCCATCGTCTCCATAAACGTATCGATTTTGTTCTTTTTTAATCATCCACTTTAAAGCATAGTTTTCAAAAAAAGGATTCATTAACTGCTCCAATGCCTCTTCGTTCACCTGTCCATCTTTTAAAAAAGGATTCTCCAAAAACAATACTTGATTGATATACAAATCCTTTGTATTCATTGGTAAAAAAACATTCTTTGAAAATTTACTTAATCCATCTTTTTTACTAGAACTATAAGTCCAAAACTGTTTGCTCTTTAATTCCTTAATGAGAGTTGTCAGAAGCTGTTTGTTCTTTTCTTCTTTCCATGTCATGACATGCCCTAGTCTCTCTTGCCCATTAATAAAATAAACCTCATATTGAATATTTGGCATTTGGTCATTGGTCATGATCCAAATTTGGTCAAAAAAATCAAGCTGTTTTCCATAGGAAACCGGCTTGATTCCCAATTCCCAAACTAGCGAAGAAAAAGGAATCAAAAATTGATAGTCTAATACCACCCCTGGGTATTGCCACAAAGATGAACCCTCTTTTTCTTGCAATTCTTCCAAAGAAAAAGCCCCTTCATAGTCTCCTTTTTGCAACACTTTCTTAATAACATCCTTCGTAACTTGTTGAAGATATCCAGTTTCTCCTTGGGTATGGCTAAAAACTGCAAATTCTTTTTCTTCATCTGCAAAACAAACCACAACTCGATTAGGTTTTGTAAAATAATACTGTTCCAAATGCTGAAACTTCTGATATTCCTGAATCTTGCTCATAACCATATTATAAAAAAAGTTACGGTTTGATAAATCCTCAAACCATAACCTTCCTGTTTGATAAATACTCAAACACACTAAAAGTAACAATATAAAACTTTTTAGACGGTCTTTTAACATACTCATTCCCCATCTTTTCTCATTAAGGAATCATTTTCAAAATATCATATCTTTTACTTTGTAATTCTATTTTTGTTTCTTGCTTTTTGCGATTGAATTGAAATTGACGAGCTATTTTTTGTTCTTCTTTCTGAACATAAACCACTACATAATTTTGTCCTATGGTATCCAATGAAATGGTTTCATTATAAATGCCAGAAGCTCCGATGACTTGTGCAGGACTCTGAAAAGTAACTTGAGCCACGCCTTGTTCATCTTTATAATATACAAAAATAATTACTTCTACACCTTCTTGCCCTTCTGCAGAAACATTTTTTTGCTGTGCAAAAGTTGGTTCTTCTTTTTTTGATAATCCTTTTTTAATTTTTATGAGACCTAAGTCCAACAACGCATCTTCCTCTACCTCTTGTAAATATTGTAGAGTTTCTTCCAATGTAATTGAAGATACTGCCACTTCTTCTTTCGGTATAGGAGAGGCAAAAACCACAGATGGAACCAAGAGTAACATCAAGGTCAGCAGAAAAAGAACGAACTGCTTATTCATCTTTCTTCCTCCTCTATATTCAAATATAACATTCCCTATAATAAAATTATGTATTTTTATTATATCGGATGAATGTTACAAAA
>JAAYNZ010000079.1 GCA_012520595.1 Candidatus Epulonipiscium sp.
AAGGTACCTTTTTTACAGATGATAAGATTCAAGAAGCAGGTCGGCTTAATATTAATGGAGAAGAAATAGAGATTCATGCAGAAGATACTTCGGATCAAGTCTTTGCCAAGTTAAGAGAACTCTGTGAACGAGTGGATATTGATATTAATAAAGATGGAGATAACTTGAATAAAGATGGAGATAAGTTGAAGTTGCAAACCCAAGCCACAGGAAGTGACCAAAAAATCGAGATTAAATCAAGCAATACTACTTTATTGCAAAAATTAGGACTAGACACTGTGGAAGAAGTAAAAGCAAAAGACGCCAAGATAACCTTAGTCTACAAAGATGATACCAATAAAGATGGTTTTGAAAAAACAGCTACCGTTACTACACGAGGAAATCGAGTAGAAATTACAGATAAAAACAATCAAAGGATCTATGTGGATCTTCAATATACTCAATATACGAAGAACAAAGAAGGTAATCTTATTGATAAAGAAGGAAAAGAAGTCACATTAGGTGATGACGATAAGAACATTGTCATCACTGTTTCCAAAGCAGGTCCTCTTCAACTTCATGTAGGACCGAATGAAGATATGCAAGTAGAAATTCAAATCCAAAGTTTAACGGCAGAGGCCCTTGGATTGGATCGAGTTAACATGCGAACAGCAGCAGGTGCTTCCAAGTCCATTGGTATTTTAGACAATGCTATCAATGAGATTTCTGCTTTACGTTCTAAATTAGGTGCTTATCAAAATCGTCTTGAACATACTATTAACAACTTAGATGTAACAGGAGAAAATACAACAGCTGCTTTATCCCGAATCCAAGATGCAGATATGGCTATGGAGATGTCTGAGTTTACGCAAAAAAGTATCTTATCCCAAGCAGGAGTGGCCATGTTGGCACAAGCCAACCAACGTCCTCAAGCCATTCTACAATTGTTACAAGGATAGACAATGCCAGTCTAAACACGGATAAGCAAATTCAGAAAATAGGGTGGTTTATAATACTGCCCTATTTTTGTGATAAAAGAGAATGGAAAAGGAGTGATCTCGTGGAAAATCAAACGGCACGAATTGCAAATGCAACCCCAGTACAGCTGGTTGAAATCACCTATGAACTTATTTTAGAAGCCATACAACAAGCCAAAGAAGCATTACAAAAAAAGGATGAAGTCATCTTTCAAAAACAAATTGAAAAAGCACAAAAATTTTTAATGAATTTAATGGAATCCCTAGACATGAGTTATGAACTTTCCTACGATATAATGTCACTATATCTTTATGTAAACAAATTACTCATTCAAAGCCATATACAAAAGAATCAAGAGCCTTTAGAACAATCAGAAAAAATTCTTATTAATTTAGAAGTTGCTTGGAAAGAAGTAGTAAAGAAACAGGCAGAAAGCCAAAGCCCTGTATTAGAAAATACGCAGCAGATCTATGCAGGTTTGACCTATGAAAAGGGGACATTAAAGGAAGCCATTATTGATCCTAACGATAAAAAACGAGGATTTCAAGCATAAAAGAGCTCCTTTTCTGTAGACTTATCTTCTCATTTTATGGAAAATAACGTATAAATCGGGTTTATCATGACTATACTTAATAATGTATAAAATAGTAGGAGGTAGCGTCATGAAACCCGATCTTGCTCCCAAAAAACTCCTTCCCGTTTTCCGAAAGACTCCCAACATAAGTGAAGAACAGGAAGAACTTTTACAAGCGTTACATAAGGTACAACAAGAATTAGAAATCGCCAATCAAAACTTTGAATATGCTACAGACCCTCAACTCATTGATAGCTGTATTTATGAGTTAAAGGCTTTACAGCTTAAGTATGAATATTATTTAAAGCAAGCCAAAGAAAATGATCTTCTTGAAGAACTTTTCTAAAGTTGTCATAAAGTCATTTTAAATAAAATATAAATAAGATATACAAGCTAGATAAGAGCGAAAGGGAGTGAGAGAAAAAGTGGAAGAGAATACGGTTTTACTATGGATGATTTTGATTTGTTGTTTTATACTTGTTCTTATTATTTTTGCTAAACCTGTTAAACTATTGTTAAAAGTAGTGCGAAATGGACTACTAGGTATGGCTGGAATATGGATTTTAAATTTTTTATTCTCCTCCTTTCAACTCCAAGTAGGAATCAATTGGATTACGGGTTTAGTTATTGGGATTTTGGGAATACCTGGAGTTGTACTTCTCTATTTATTAAAAATAATCTTATGACCTTTGGTGTTAATGGATAAACACAGAAGGTCATTTTTTTGCGTTAAAGAGGGTAACAGAAAGAAATAATGTGAAAAAATTAACATTTCAAAATATGGTGAATACAATATACTTTATATTGACACCCTTTAGGGGGAATGCTAAACTATAAGAGGAGTAATGATTACTTTTTTACCTTATATGAAGGAGGGAATTTGTGAATGAGTAACATGGTAGAGATTCGTTGGCACGGTCGAGGTGGACAAGGTGCTAAGACTGCTTCCCTGCTTTTAGCAGAAGCCGCATTCGACACAGGTAAATATGTACAAGGGTTCCCAGAATATGGTCCAGAACGAATGGGGGCACCTATTACTGCTTACAACCGAGTGAGTGATGAAAAAATCACCATCCATTCTAATATTTATGAACCTGATTATGTTGTTGTAGTTGATGAAACATTAGTGGATGTAGTTGATGTGACAGCAGGTCTAAAAAAGGAAGGGGCTATTTTAATCAATACCTCTAAAAGTCCAGAAGAAATTCGCAAGAAATTAAAAGGATATCAAGGAAAGGTTTATACCATTGATGCAAGAGAAATTTCTATGGCTACATTAGGACGATATTTCCCTAATACGCCTATGTTAGGAGCTGTTGTAAAAGTATCTGGTCTTATGGAAGAAGATACATTTCTAAAATCCATGGAAAAATCCTTCCACCATAAATTTGCAAGTAAACCCCACGTAATAGAACCTAATATGCAGGCGGTTAAAAGAGCTTGGACGGAGGTGAAAAGTGCATGAGTGATGCTGTAAAAAAAGATAAATGTATTATTGAAGAACATACTCCTTGGCAAGAAACAACCCTAGGAGGTGTGGTAACCAGTTCAGGCAATGCTCAGTACTATAAAACAGGAGGATGGAGGGCTATGAAGCCCATTTGGAAAGAAGACCAATGTAAACAATGTTTACTATGTTGGCCTACTTGTCCAGACAGTTCCATTCCTATTAAAGATAAAAAGAGACAAGACTTTGATTATGATCACTGCAAAGGATGCGGTGTTTGTGCAAAAGTATGTCCTTTTAACGCCATTGACTTTGTTGTAGAAGGCGAATAATCGTGAGGAGGGAAATTTAAATGGCGATTCGTGATAAATTATCCGGTAACGAAGCGGTTGCCGTTGCAATGAGACAAATCAACCCAGATGTAGTAGCCGCATTCCCTATTACCCCATCCACAGAAGTACCCCAATATTTTTCATCATTTGTATCAAATGGACTTGTGGATACGGAATTTGTAGCGGTTGAATCTGAACACTCGGCGATGTCTGCCTGTATTGGAGCTCAAGCAGCAGGAGCAAGGACTATGACAGCTACATCTGCCAATGGTATGGCATTGATGTGGGAAATGCTATACATTGCAGCATCTTGTCGATTACCTATTGTAATGTCCTTAGTAACCCGGGCTTTATCTGGTCCTATTAATATTCATAATGATCATTCTGATGCCATGGGAGCTAGGGATTCAGGGTGGATTCAACTTTTTGGAGAAAGTAACCAAGAAGCTTATGATAATGTAATTATGGCAGTTCGAATTGGAGAGCACAAAGATGTTCAACTTCCTGTTATGAACTGTTATGATGGTTTTATTACATCTCATGCAGTAGAAAACATTGAATTATTAGAAGATGAAAAAGTAAAAGCTTTCGTTGGAGAATACAAACCCCAACATTATTTATTGAATAAAGACGAAGCCATCGCAATAGGACCATTAGATATACCATCGTACTACTTTGAACACAAACGTTCTCAAGCACAAGGAATGAGAAATGCTAAAAAAGTAATCTTAGAAGTTGCGGAAGAATTTGAAAAACTAACAGGAAGAAAATACGGATTATTTGAAGAATATAAAATGGATGATGCAGAACGTGCCATTGTAGTACTTGGTTCCACTGCTGGTACTGCTAAATTTGTAGTGGATCAACTTCGAGCCCAAGGAGAAAAAGTGGGTCTAGTAAAAATTCGTGTATTCCGTCCTTTCCCAGCAGAAGAATTAGCAGAAGCTTTATCCCATTGCAAAGCCATTGCTGTCATGGATAAATCAGATGGTTTTAATGGCAAGGGAGCACCTGTATTTAACGAAGTACGTAGTGCTTTATATGATGTAGAGAACAAACCAGCCATAATCAATTATATTTATGGACTCGGTGGACGAGACGTTCGTAGCACTGACATCGAAAAAGTATATAGTGATTTAGCACAAATCGTACAAACAGGAAAAGCAGAAGATCCTTATCGTTATCTTGGAGTTGTCGATGCCAACGATATAGATGTTGCGGCAGAAGCTGCAGCAACTAGGGAATAATACCGTAGGAGGTGCAAAGAAGTGGCATATAACTTTAAAGCAACAGCAGAAAAACCAGACAGATTAACAGGTGGACATAGAATGTGTGCAGGATGTGGAGCCCCTGTTGTTGTTCGTACAGTACTACGAGCACTCAAAGAAGAAGATAAAGCTGTTATTAGCTCTGCAACAGGATGCTTAGAAGTATCAACCTTCTTATATCCATATACAGCTTGGAAAGATTCATTTATTCACTCTGCCTTTGAAAACTCAGCAGCTAATATTGCAGGTGTAGAGGCAGCTTACGAATCAATGAAACGCCAAGGTAAAATAGATGAAACGTATAAATTTATCGCCTTTGGTGGAGATGGAGGTACCTATGATATCGGAATCCAAGCTCTTTCAGGAGCCATGGAACGGGGACACGATATGGTATATGTATGTTACGATAATGGAGCCTATATGAATACAGGGATCCAACGATCCTCTGCAACACCTAAATATGCAGATACAACAACTTCACCAGCAGGAAAAGTAGTTCCAGGAAAGCAACAATATCGAAAAGACTTAACTCAAATCATGGTAGGACATGGCATTCCTTATGTAGCTCAATCAGCTCCCATGAAAAATTTTAAAGACCTATATGAAAAATCAGAAAAGGCTATCTATACACCAGGTCCAGCATTTTTAAATGTTTTGGCACCTTGTCCTAGAGGTTGGAGATATGATACACCAAGGCTCATGGAAATGTGTGAGATTGCAGTAGATACATGTTTCTGGCCATTATACGAAGTAGAAAATGGTGTCTTTAAATTAACTTATAAACCTAGAAACAAACGTCCTATTAGTGACTGGTTAGAAGCACAAGGTCGATTTAGACATATTGTAAAACGCCCTGAAATTGTTGAAGAAATACAAGCAGAAGTCGATCAACGTTGGAATGCATTATTAACCCTTTGTGGAGAAGAAGCATAAAAAATTTGTTGAGATACTATTGACGATAACTTTGAATGATGCTAATATAAGCTTGTGGATAAGCCTGTGGATAAAAAATAAAATAAAAACTACAGTACCCACCACCTCTTTTAATAAGACATCCCCGTTTCTTATTAAAACCCAACACCAGATTCCCCATCTGGTGTTTTTATTTTTTATCCTTATTTTAATAGGAATTTTGTATGCTTTTGTTGTGATTTGCAAGAATATATCATATAATGGAAATAATATAAATATAGATATTCATGTTAAAAATCTAAGTTTATATAAAAAGAACAAGGAAGGAAGGAATGATTATGAAAGGGACTGTAGTAGCTACCTGGATCAGAACTTCTCGAGCATTATATGGAGATCCATTGGTCAATCAAGGGATGGAAGCCGTAGGCTGGAAATCCAATAAAATTTTTACTCCTACAGAAGAAGTAGAAGATCAAAAAGCCATGAGTTTTGTTCAGTTTTTAGCGAATCATCAAGATCGTACATCCAAAGAAATATGGAGTGATATTGGAAAAGGTAATATACAAAGTTTTTATGCCACATATCCTGCTTTTTTTCAAAAGAAAAATTTATATTCATTTTTAAAATCCATGCAAGATGTTCACAATATTATCACACAAAGAATTCCGGGAGCTCGTCCACCTTATGTTGACATTAAGCCTATTTCACGATACGAGGCCGTATTTACGTATCAATCCAAGCGGCGTATGTTTGAATACATGCAAGGCATGTTAGAGGGAGCCCAAGAATTTTTTGGAGAAAATATTCAAGTGGAAACCGTTTTAGAAGAAGGAGATACCTGTCAACTAAAACTTACCTTTGCTGAACCTATCTATTATCATAAAAAATATCGCCTCAATCAATGGTTATCCCTAGGATGGATTCGCTCATTACAAGGGAAACTTACAGTTACCTCCCTTGTAATAACTGCTTTCTTATCTTTTATTTTATCTTTATTTGTTTCTGGACCTCTTTTACATGGACTTACGGCTATCGGCGTAGGTGCTTGTGTATATTTAGTAGGAAGTCGCCTTATGGCTCCCTTAAAAATAATTCAAGAACAACTGCAATACATAATGCAAAATAATTATACTCATACTATAGAAATTCAAACCAAAGACGTTTTAGAAGATATAAACCGTAGAATGAATCAATACAATACCGCTCTTACAAAAGACTTTGTTGGTTTTAAAGGAATTACAGATGAAATGAAAGAATTTGGAGAGCGTTTCCGAAATAGTGCTAAAGAAATGGGACAAACTTCTGGTGAAATTGGAAATATAGTAGAACATGTAGCCCAAGGAGCTGTCAGCCAAGCGGAAGAAACAGAAGAGGCCGTATCTATTTTAGATCAAAATATAAAGGGATTACAAGACATTGTAGAACAAGAATCAAAAGGAAAAGATATGCTAGAAGATGTTGTTGCACAGATTAAAGAAAGTGATGACGCTATTAAGAAAGTATTATCTGACCTACAAAATGTAGCAGCTCAATTTGGACAAGTACAGCAAGAAAGCACAGAACTAGAAGCAAAAGCCCAAGACATTCAAACCATTGTAACCACGGTTCGAGCCATTGCAGAGCAAACCAATTTATTGGCTTTAAATGCCTCTATTGAAGCCGCTCGGGCTGGAGAAACAGGACGAGGGTTTGCTGTAGTAGCAGAAGAAATACGAAAGTTAGCAGAAGGTTCTAAAAAGGCGGCAGAAGACATTGATCAAAACTTAGAACAATTTAGTCAGCAAATTCTTCGCTTAGGTGGGCGAATCCATGAACAGGGTATGGTCTTAAAGAATCAACGAACGGACCTAGATACCGTAGGTACCATGAGTCATCAAGCAGTATCCAATATCAAGATTGTATCTCAAAATATGATAGAAATGATCGATCAATTGGTCCAACAAAGCAAGTCTATTCATGGTGTATTTGAAAAAATGGAAAGTTTAGCAGCTATTTCGGAAGAAAACTCTGCTATTTCAGAAGAAGTCAGTGCTAATGTAAGTTCGTACCTTAATGAAATTCAAACCATTTTGGATAATGTAGAAGCTTTTCAAGAAATTACAGACAACTTTAAACAAGATCTATCAAAATATGTAATCTAGATCAAGATAAATCTGTCCCTTTTAGTTATTTCTGCAAAACTAAATAATAAATAACTAGGGGACAGAAATCCTAGTTTGTTTTAAGGCGGATACTTACAAAAATGACGAAAGATTGAATGAAGGTACATAAATTGATGATTATAAGGAGCCTATTATGTCTTTGGAATTTAGTCAAGAATTAAGGGAAAAATTAATGCAAATGGACTTTCAACCGATGAATGATGCCCCGGGACAGTACCAAACCTTATTAAAACAAGAACATACCCATTTGTATATTATAAATATG
>JAAYNZ010000080.1 GCA_012520595.1 Candidatus Epulonipiscium sp.
ATCAATTTTGTCCATGGGATCAATCTGTTTCTTCAGTATTTCTATTTCCCCAGTAATTCCTACTTTGACTCCAGTCCCCTCTACAATTACAAATTCCACATGACTATCAGTGACTTTATCCATTTCTCGGTATACTTCTGTTATAATCGAATAATTTCCTGGAGGATTCTGTTTCGTGTTCCAAGAACTTTTTACAGTCGCATCTCCGTTAGGAAGGATTTCTGGCAACACATGACTAAAAGAATCGATACTATTATTTTCCTCGTCTCTAATGGTTGTTTTTACAGTCATTCCTTTAGCAATATAATTAGTGCTATTATTTTTTATTTTTTGGTTAATATTGACTTCTTCATTGGCAGTATATTGCTTCTTATGAACCCTTACTGTGTTAGAAATTCCTGCATCTGGAATAATCTCAAAAGTAGTTTCGTCTAAGGATACTGTTTTATCCTCTCCACTCCATGTTACTCTTACCTTATAAGTGCCTACCATTGTATTCCTCGTATTCCATGTATAATTAAATTCTTTACTTTGCCCTCCACTCCATGTATGCTCTTCTTTGGCTATTGGTTGTATAACCTTTCCATCTTTATCTACTATTTCTATTTTTCCTACCAGTGTGGATGAATGATTCGAAAGATTTTTTACAATATGACTAATCGTAATCTCTTCATTCGCAGTATATCTTTCTTTATCTGTGGTAACTTTGGAATCAAGAATATATTTTCTAACTGGAATGCATAAATCAGGTAAATTAATCACTACATTTGTATTATTTTTATCAACGTAGGATACTTTCGTATTTGTTGTGAGAATGACTTCTATACCTGGAGTAAGATTTGATCCGTAATATTCTATTTCAAATACTTTTTCTTGTCCCATTACAACTCGATCCAAAGTCCATGTCAACGTTTTTGTTCCATCCAGATGATCTATTCTGTTTGTAGGAATGGGTTGTATTTTGTCCATATTAATGGTCATTGGACTTACTGGTATCGTTGATTCTACAATGACTTGTTTTCCTGCTGTATCAAAAATTTCTCCTGCTATTTCTATCATCATTGAATTCAACTCTTGAGGTGTGGGACTAAAATTATAAGTACCTCCTGTCTTGTGTGCAATATCTTGCATAAAAGCACCATTCACTCCACTTCCTAATCCTAAGGTAAAAAGCTTTATTTGTTTCTCTATAACCGTAGAAATCTGGGAATAAACTCTGCTTTGGCTATTTGGATATCCATCGGATAATAATATAAATACCTTTTGCCTATCATCCCCAACTTCTGAAAGGATATTAAATCCTGCTTGTATACCTGCATCCATAGCAGTACCGCCTCCACTAAAGTACATATTTGCAATGGACTGCTTAACAAAATCCTTATTTGAAGTTAAAGCCACATGAACCTGAGAACTACTTCCAAAACTCACAACGGCACAACGATCTTCTGGTTGTATCATATCTGCAATTAATTGAGCGGCTTCTTTTGTTTTAATCCAAGGTGTCCCTGACATACTTCCTGAACTATCTAAAATAAGAACAATATCAATAGGCATTCTTTGAGGCGCTTCTGGTATACCTTCACCCATCAACTTCAACTGTATCCCTACCAAATCATCCCCTGGGTATAAAAAAGATCGATCTATACTTTGTGTTGCCTCTATTCTTGTTGGAGGCAAAGGAGGCAAGACCTCAAATATGGTTTTTCCTTCCCATAACAACATTTCACCATCAAAAACTTGTAGTTGAACACAATAATCCCCTATTAAAGAAACATCAGGTGTAAAAGAAGCTAAATCCAATGAATGAACAGAGTTTTCCGCTTTACATAAGATTCTTTTCTCTTCTTTTTTTACTTCTATTGAGCCATTGCTTATTGTAAGTTTTAGATCAAGCTCCTTATCTGCATTTGCTTCTGTAATTATTGTTGCCTCTGTACGTACTTCCACAGCATAATCCGTCCTCGTATTTTTAGGATCTGTTGTTAGAATAACCGTCTCCATTTTAAAAGAAGGACTTATTATAAAATGTCTTTCAGCTGTAGCAAAGATTTTTCCACTTAGCTTATCTTTCATCTGTACTATTACAGAATAATCTCCTGGTAAACTACTCTTCGTATTCCAGATGCTTTTCTCTTCTGAATCCACAGCAATAATGCCACCATCTTGTTTTTTAATGTAATATAGAAAATCTACTTCTATGTTACGATAAGTGCTATCTACTTCTATTTCCATGGTTTCATAAGCCTTATAAAGATAACATTCTGTTTTTTCTCCATCTGCATTTTTCCATAATCGAATAGAATTTATCTCTGCATCAGGTACATCTTTACTTTCTTCTATTGCCTTTATAGCAAGGGCAGTAATATAGGGATTGTTATACCAACTTCCATTTGTGTTTTGAACTTCAATGATTGATAAATCAACAGTATCAACCACATCTATCCCTATTGTATGCAGTATAGCTCGATATGAAAGCAATGTCTTTATGATGGAATCTTCATCTTTTCCCCAGGTTTGATCTATATTCTGAACCGATAGAAGGTATTCTCCTCCTTTTCTCATGGCTGTTTGTAGTGGAACGGAAGTAAGATTTGTTTTTGTTTTAAAATCGTTTAAAGTAAGGAGAACTTGAGCTGTTAATGAAACAGCAGAATCTCCATTCTCTTCATAAGACCATGAACCATTTGAATTCTGTTCGCTGATAATGTAGGAAACAGCTTTTTGCATAGACATTATTATTTGATCTGTTTTTTCTATATTTTCAGACTTTTCAGTTTTTAATTCTTTTGCAAATGCATGTACAATTAGAATGGTATCGAAAATATCACTTTCATATCCTTCTGTGATACCCCAACCACCATCCTTATTTTGATCTAAAAGAATAGTATTCACAATCTCTCTTTGCCTGTCTCTATTTTCGATTACAGGTAAAATTCTAGATGCCATATCATGATTTTTAAGTTCCAAATTTTCTAACCATTGAATGGAATTTTTAATATACTCTTTTGGCGTTTCCTCTTTCGCAAAAATACTTACAATCTCACTTGTATCACGAAATGCAATATCATACTTCCCCCAACTTCCATCTTCATTTTGATTTGCTTCTAACCAATTCCTTGCCTTTGTAATCGCATCTTTCTGTGGCGTTTCTGCTGCAAAACCAGTAAGAGTATTTGAAAATAAGATTATTGTTACGATCACAAATACTCCTATCAAAAACCCTCTTTTTCTCAATTTAAATTCTGACTGCATCTTTTAATTTCCCCCTTATTTTTTATATTTAAATCCTTTTTATTTACTATGATTTATACTTTTTGTAACACGGGTGTCAAGTTTTTATCTATCTTATCTTCCAATTTATACTACCACATAAGCATATTATTCCAAATGGGACAATCTTGTTATAATTTGACTTATTTTGGTTCTTCATAAAAAAACAAAGGAAATATCAGTTTGTAAACCGATATTTCCTTTGTTTGCATTGATTATCCCTATATTTTTAAAATATTATACGCCCGAATAAGCTGAAAATCCTCCATCTACAGGTATTACAACGCCATTAACAAAACCTGAGGCTTTTGTATCGACTAACCATAATAAAGTTCCGATCAATTCTTCACTTTTACCAAATCGTCCCATTGGAGTTTGGCTAATAATTTTTTGTGCCCGTTCTGTATAACTTCCATCTGGATTTGTTAATAGACTTCGATTTTGATTCGTCAAAAAGAAACCTGGAGCAATGGCATTAACCCGAATTCCTACTTTTGAAAAATGAACCGCTAACCATTGTGTAAAATTAGATACAGCTGCTTTTGCACCACTATAAGCTGGAATCTTTGTCAATGGCGTGAAAGCATTCATAGAGGAAACGTTTAGGATAACGGCATCCTTTTTCCCAATCATATCTTGAGCAAATATTTGGGTCGGTAACAGGGAACCAAGAAAATTAAGATTAAAAACAAATTCAATTCCTTTGGGATCCAAATCAAAAAATGTAATTAGATCTTCTTTGGTTTCCTTTATATCTTCTGCAAAAAGATATTCTTTGGTTGTCGTTCCTTTAGGATGATTGCCTCCTGCCCCATTGAGCAAAATATCACAAGTTCCTAATTGTTGATTTACTTGTTCTCGTGCTTTCTGTAAACTCTCGGTGTCTAATACATTAGCTTCAACCCCAATAGCAGTGCCCCCAGCTGCATTGATTTCTTGAGCGACTTTATCTGCACTTTCTTTTCGTAAATCTAAAATAGCTACCTTGGCTTTACACTTGGCCAACGCTTCCGCAAAGGAACTACACAAAACTCCTCCTCCACCCGTAACCACTGCTACTTTATTACTTAGATCAACCATAAAAGGGATCTCCATATATATCCTCCTTACTTTGTCTTCCTCTATTTGCTAGATTTTTCTAAAGCTTCCCAAATTCCATTTAGATATACAGCTCCTAATGCTCGATCATACAATCCATAGCCAGGGCGTCCCGTTTCTCCCCAAATCATTCTTCCATGATCAGGACGAATCGGTCCATCAAATTCCACATCGTGATAAGCCTTCATAATCTCATACATATCCAAAGAACCATCTGCACTTCGATGAGATGCTTCTTCAAAAGACTTATTTTCTGTGATTTTTACGTTTCTTACATGGCCAAAATGAATCCGCCCCATTTCACCAAAATAGCGAATTAGTTCTTGAATATTGTTATCATGCGTAACCCCTAGTGACCCAGAACATAAGGTCAATCCATTATTCGGACTATCCACTAAGCGAATAAAACGTTCTAGATTCTCTTTATTAGTAATAATTCTTGGCAATCCAAAAATAGGCCATGGTGGATCATCTGGATGAATAGCCATCTTAATATTAGCCTCTTCTGCTACGGGTATAATCTCTTTTAGAAAATACTCTAAGTTATTCCATAAATCTTCTTCTGTCATAGCATGATATTGTTCTAATAAGTTTTTTAATCCTTCTTTAGTATAACTAGTATCCCATCCTGGTAATTCTAAATCTCCCTGTAAAGGATCCATCTTCTGTACGATTTCCTCATCATAAATCAAAGCAGTAGAACCATCAGGCAATCGGTAATCTAATTGTGAACGTGTCCAATCAAAAACAGGCATAAAATTATAACAAACGACAGGTATACCTGCTTTCCCTAAATTTCGAAGGGTTTCTTTATAATTTTCAATATACTCTTCGCGGCTGGGAAGTCCTAATTTGATATCCTCATGTACAGGGACACTTTCAATTACTTCGAGAGTTAATCCATAGGATTGAATTTTGTTTTTTAATTCCATAATTTTTTCTAAAGGCCAAGCCTGCCCTACAGGAATATCATAGATAGCAGACACAATTCCTGTCATCCCTGGAATCTGACGAATCTGATCCAATGTTACTTTATCATCATCGCCATACCATCGAAATGTCATCTTCATATCCTTCACCTCTTTAAATAATTTTTAAACACAGGTTACTACATTGAAAAAATACTTAGTTTGTTAGTTAAACAAAGTTTGTAATTCTAGAGTATCATTAATACCATAAAAAATCAATATCCTTTCTTCTTTTATAGTAAAAACTTTTGCTCTTTTTAAAAATCGGATTCCTCTTTTGCTAAATTTAAATCAGAGATTTTCAAAAAATGTTTGATTACTACTGCACTTCCCCCTAAGGTACAGGCATCTTGCCCCAACCGAGAATATAATAAATATTGATAGTCATTCATACTTGATCGTAAATAATTTTTGATTTCTTCCATTAAATAAGGATAAACAGGAATAATATGACTATTAATAATAATGGTTTCTGGGTTAAAAGTATTAATTACATTGTTAATGCCAATACTCAAATTTTTAGCAAACTCATTTAGTGCATGCAAGGTGAGAGAATCTTTTTGTTGAATCCCTTGAACCAGTTCCTCTACTGTACAAAAATCTTTTCCTTTTAATTCTGCTAACTGAAGTAAAAAAGCCCTTTCAGAGGCATATTGTTCCCAACAACCTAAATTACCACAAGTACATTGTTTACCATCCCGATGAATAATCATATGTCCAATTTCTCCTGCAAAACCATGAAATCCTTTATAGATTTTATCTTCCATAATAATACCCAACCCAATTCCAGTAGAAATCGTAAGGCATAAAATATTAGGCGTATGAATATAGAAGGTTTTTTCTCCATAAGCACAGTAATTAGTATTGTTATCGATGAAAATTGGAATATCTATCTCCTTTTGTAAATCTTCTTTGAGATCTACGTTTCGCCAATTGGAATGAATGACAAAAATAATTTTTCCTTGCTGATCCACTAACCCATGAATCCCAATTCCAGCTCCTACTAAACCATAAGAACCATGAGCATACTCTTTTGCATAATCTCTTATTTTTTCCAAAAGAATTTTTTTCGTTTTTTCATAGGACGTAGTATCAAATAACAATACTTCCTTTTGAATTATTTCTCCATATAAGTTAGTAATTAAAAAATAAATTCGATCTACATCAACTTCAATCCCTAAAGCATACCCCGCTTCTTTTTTAAGACTAAGTAAAATAGGTTTTCTTCCTCCTGTGGACTTATCAAGCTTTGTTTCCTCTACTAATCCTTCTTCTAATAATTCATTTATTTGAGAGGTAATAGTGGCTTTATTTAATCCTGTCACTTTTGAAAGTTGAGCACGAGAAATACTCCTATCTTTTAAAATTGTTTCAATAATAATTCTACGATTTAGTGCTTTAATATAGGCTTGATCTCCTGTTTTCAAATAATCCTCTCCTATCCATTGTGATTTTTCATAAATCACCTTTCGACACAATTCTTCTTTCTATACAATAAAGGAATTTTTGCTTTTTTTCAACACTTAGCGCTTTTCTATGCTTATATCATTTTTATTTCGTTCATTTATTCCAATTATTTTATGTTTTTTTATTTATTTTTGGATACAATGCTGATTTTATGTTTTTTATTGAAAATGCTTTCATTTTCAATAAAAAACATGTTACAATAAACACATAAACCACAACACACATTTCATCTTAACTACCTCCCTATTTACAGAATAATTTTTAGTGTTGCATCCTCCTTGTGAGGATGCTTTTTTATTATATTTTTTAAAAAATATGTTACAATAAGAAGGCATGATTATCTTTGACTATCATTGTTTCAATAAGAGAATACATAAAGGAGAGATTGTATGAAGAACTTCCAAAAAAACTTAGAAAAATACGCTGAACTAGCTATAAAAACAGGTGTTAATCTTCAAAAAAATCAAGAGTTATTAATTATGGCTCCCATAGAAACAGCAGATTTTGTACGAAAAGTAGCTAAAAAGGCATATGAAGCAGGTGCAAAAAATGTTCATGTAGAATGGTCTGATGAGGAACTTACATTAACAAAATATTTACTAGCACCTGATGAAACCTTTGAAACATATCCTCTATGGAAAGCCAAAGGATATGTAGAAATGGCAAAAGAAGGATGTGGAGTCTTATCCATCTCTGCTTCCAATCCAGATCTTTTAAAAGAGGTCGATCCAAAAAGAATCGCTTCTGCTAATAAAGCTGCTGCTCTAGCTCTAGAAGAATTTCGTGACTATATGCAAAATAATAAAATTAGCTGGGCTATTATTTCCATTCCTACTTCCTCATGGGCGGCCAAAGTTTTCCCTAATAGTACTCCCGAAGAAGCTGTCAAAAAATTATGGGATGCCATTTTTCATGTGACTCGTATCTATGAAGAGGATCCTGTAAAAGCTTGGGAAGAACACGTGACTAAACAAAATGAGAAATTAAACTTATTAAATAAAAGAAAATATACAAAACTTCATTTTAAAGCACCAGGGACAGATTTGGTTATGGAGTTACCTCAAGACCATATTTGGTTAGGTGCTGATGCTCTCAATGAAAAAGGCCATTCCTTTATTGCCAACATTCCAACAGAAGAAGTTTTTACTGTTCCTTCAAAATACGGTGTTAATGGAACGGTTCGTAGTACCAAACCCCTCAGTTACCATGGCACCCTCATTAATGATTTCTCTCTTACTTTCAAAGATGGAAAAGTTGTTGACTTTAGTGCGGAAACAGGATATGAAACCCTTGAAAATATGTTGGAAACAGACGAAGGAGCAAAATATTTGGGAGAAGTTGCCTTAGTTCCTGACGATTCTCCCATTTCCAATTCAAATATTTTGTTTTATAATACCCTTTTTGATGAAAATGCTTCTTGTCACTTTGCCTTAGGCAGTGCTTATCCTGTATGCTTAGAAGGTGGAGAAAATCTCTCGAAAGACGATTTAGAAAAGCAAGGTTGTAATACTAGCTTAATTCACGTTGATTTTATGATTGGCTGTGCTCATATGTCCATTGACGGTGAAAAAGTGGATGGAACTTTAGAACCTATCTTCCGTAATGGAAATTGGGCTTTATAGAAATCTATAGACAGCTGGATTGAGAAAAAAGTGAATAAGGGTAGCGATTGGGTAGTGGAGCTTGAAATGTGCATTTTTTCTTTGTTTTAGGATGATGAAAAGAAAGAAAACCTGCCCATAAAGCAATCATTACCCATTCTCTACTTTTTGAAAAAATAGGATTGTATTTTGTATCTCCCCAAATGGGTAATCCAGCATGAGATAACTGAACCCGAATCTGATGATGACGTCCTGTCCTTAATTCCACTTCCAATAAACTTAGTATTCCCTCCTTGCTTTCTACTTCCTCTACTTTTTCATACCACAAGATAGCCTCTTTTGCCTTAGGAAGATCTGAAGAAACGACTTTTGAAATATTTTGCTTTGGATATCTTTTTAGGTAATCTTGAAGTTTTTGCATCCCCTCTTGTCCTCTTCCACAAACCACAGCCCAGTATTTCTTATCAAAATCCCTACTCTGTATTTGAGCTGATAAACTTTGATTTGCCTCTTTTGTTTTTGCTAACACCATCACTCCTCCCACAGGTCGATCCAAACGATGAACCAAACCAACATAGGGGTTTCTTACTTGAGGATGTTGTTCTTTTATATGATCTTGTACCATTTCTAAAATACTTAGATCCCCTGTTGGGTCCTTCTGCGAAGGCATCCCAGAAGGCTTTTCTACAACAATGATATGAGGATCTTCATATAAAATCACTAAATCCATATTTTTCTCATCTTCCTTTTATCTATATTTTATAGATACCCGTATTCATCAATTAAATTATTGAAAGTAAAACGTATATCTACGCCACATCCAACTTCTATTGCATCTTTTACTCTACCTTCAGAAAAAAATCTGTTAATTGTTCTGATTTTTGAAAATGGATCGTATGAAATCCTAGCTTTTCCGCTGCTTTTACATTGGCTTCCGAATCATCAATAAAAACTGTAGTAGATGGATTAATATCATACAATTGAACTAGTGTCTTATATATTTCCTCTTCCGGCTTTAATAATTTATAATCACAAGAAATTAAACGACCATCAAACCATTGAAAGAACTCATATTTTTTAGAAATCTCCCCAAAAGCCCTTTTGGGAAAATTGGAGAGAATATAAAGTCGATATCCTTGTTCTTTTAATACAGAAATTATATCAACTGTAGATTGAATAGGAGTTAACATTTCATTCCATGTAGATAAAATCTTTTTTACAATTTCATGATACTCTGGAATTCGCTTCGTAATACTTTCTAAAGCTTCTTCTTCCTCCATACTTCCCCGGTCTAAATACAACCATTCCTCTCCTTTAAAAACCTCTTTATATAATATCTCAATCATATTTTCATCTTTAAAATGTTTTTGTAAATACTTTAATGGATCAAAAGAAAGTACTACATTCCCCAAGTCAAAAACCACTGTATCAATATGTTGCTTATTCATGATTGACCTCCTACTTTGTTTCTGTTTTTATACTATCCTATCATTTGCTAACTATATTATATCATAATGTACATAACCATATGATATTTTCCCAATTCATAAAAAAACACTTTTTCTTATAAATTAGTGTTGATTTTTTATAAGAAAAAGTATTTTACTTGTTTTATCTTATTTATGTTATAAAATAAATCGTTTTACTTCTATGTTCATATCTTGTGCTAATTGACCTAACATCTCTGCTGACCGAGCCATTTCTTCCGTTGAAGCCGTTTGTTCTTCTACAGAAGCTGATGTTTGTTGAGTTCCTGCTGCATTTTCCTCGGCTATAGCTGATAAGTTTTGGATAATATCCACCATTTCTTTCTGTTTTTTTAACATATGATCACTAGATTCATCCACATTTTGAATTCGTTCTTTTGTTCTTTCGATGGACTGAGCAATCCCTTCAAATTCTTTCTGCATATCATACATACTTTGAGATTGTGTGTCCATCACTTGAGACGTAATTTGTATGGAAGCCACAGCTTGTTGGGTTTTGGCTGTTAACCCTTGAATTACCTTTAAAATTTCATCAGCAAAAGCATCCGATTCTTCTGCTAGCTTTCGGATTTCATCCGCTACAACAGCAAAGCCTCTTCCTGCTTCCCCTGCCC
Source organism: Candidatus Epulonipiscium sp. (assembly GCA_012520595.1). Taxonomy (GTDB): domain Bacteria; phylum Bacillota; class Clostridia; order Lachnospirales; family JAAYNZ01; genus JAAYNZ01. Next base: position 10,506 of record JAAYNZ010000080.1, read on the forward strand.
GTGCTGCTTCGATGGCTGCATTTAATGCCAATAAATTCGTTTGATCAGCAATATTTTGAATCATTTGACCAGCTTGATAAATCCTTTCAACTCCTACATTCGTATCCTCTATCACATGCTTAACTTCTTTTATATTTTCATTATTTTTCTTTGTTTGGTGTACTAAATCAATAACACGAGTAACCCCTTTATCCTTTAATTGGTTTGCTTCTTGTACCATTTGAATCATCATTATAACATCTTGTTGATTTTTCTCAATTAAATCTTCCATCTCATTCATTTTCAATGCACCATCTTCTGCATGACCTGCCTGAGATTCGGCGCCTTGTGCCATCTCCTCTACTGTTCTTGATACTTCTTCTGATGTTGCTGCTAACTCTTGACTAGTTGCTGATAACTCTTCTGCCGAAGCAGAAACCTGATGAGATATATCTCCAATTTTTTGAATGAGAGTAATAAAATTCTGTTCCATCTCCATCATAGCGCAAGTCATCCCCCCTATTTCATCTTTTCTTTTACTTAATTTCAATAGGAAAGATCCTTGATTCGATCTTAAATGATACTGAGCCAATTCCTTCATTTCTTGGGATAAACAAACAATCGGTTTTGTAAATCCATCTCCTAAAAGGTAGGCAAAAATAATACCTAAAACCAAAAAGACAAGAGTCGTCATAAGAATAAAAAGGGCGAGCCGATTCACTCCATCAATCATATCTTGTTCTTGAGCACCTACACCTAAAACCCAACCAGTGGACTCTACTGGTGCTAATCCAATATATCTAGTAGTCCCATCTAGCTCATATCGTATCACACCTCTATCTTTTCCCAACTTTTGTACTGCTCTCGCCCAACTACTCAAAGGACCATTATTTTTTAGATCTTCAAAAAGATTTTTTTGTTCTAGCACCCAGTCTTGATTGGGGTTTGCATAAATAGTCCCATCTTTCCCTAAAACATAAGCATATCCTTTTTCACCAAAACCCATATTGGCAATGTCATCACTTAAAGCCTTTCCTTCTTTTCGGGCCACTAAAACCCCTACAATACGATCCCCATCTCGAATAGGGACGGCATACATCAAAACAGCTTCATTTGTAACGCGGCTAATCATAATATCCGAAATATTGGATTGACCCTCTAAAGCTTTTTTTATATATTCTCGATCACCTAATTGGGCCACACTCTCATCAGAATATCGGGTAGTACCATCTAACTGTACAATTCCAAAATCCATAAAAACTCCATCTAAGCGTGTTAATTCTTCTTTTAAAATATTTTTTTGTTCAGACCAATTCATATTTTTAATCACATTTCGAAAAGAAATTCCTTCTAAGATAGCTATGTCTTCACGAATATCAATATCCAACCTTTTTGAACCTTCCTCCGCCAAAAGTTGAAGGGCCACTTCAATTTCATTGATCACCGACTTCTTAGCTAAAATATAGGATACGAAAGATAAACCTATGCACACAATTAATAAAAAGCTTGTTAAATACATAATTAATCTTGTTTTGATTTTCTTCATTATTCATTTCCCCCTCCTTCGTGCTTCATTTTTATTTTTTCTTCGCCTTTCTTATCCTTTACTCCCTTCTATACACTTTCATTCTACTCCTTCTCATGGGAAAATCCAACTTATTTTTTCTTTTTTCTACAGCATTCGACACTATATGTATCCATCGATACAGAAGTTCATATATCATATTAAAAACAAAAGAGGAAACCTTATTTTATAAGATTTCCTCTTTTATCTCTGTATCCCCTTGGTTTCTAGGATTATGACGAACAATTTCAGCCGCTTTCGTAATTTCTTTTAATATATTGGCTTTAGACTGAAGACTAATGTTATCAATCTTCACATAGATCTCACCTTTTTCTGTTGCCACATATCGGGGTTTTAGATGATTTAAAGTAATAGCTTTTACATCTGCTAAACACGCTTTACATTTATAAAGATCAGGATATTCCTCCATAACAACCGGCAATAATTCATCTACGATTTGTTCCATATAATTTTTAACCATAGGCTATCTCCTTTACCTTTCATAATCGTCTCTTGATCTTTTTTCAATGATTGTAAAAAGAGTTTACCATACTTATCATCTACAATCAACTCTATACATAGATACCTACACTCATAATCCAAATTTTTCAAGATGCGTATCTATGTTATCAAAATATAGTCAAAACAAAAAATTTCCATTTTGTTTTAGTTTCTCTTTTGTTGACAGTCTTCCTTAGGCTGTGATATACTAAGTAAAGATATTCCTGAGTAAGTCAGACAGTCGCGGGTACAAACTCGAAAGAGTGTACGCGAGGAAAGTCCGAGCTCCATAGGGCAAGATGCTGGATAACCCCCAGTGGAGGCGACTCCAAGGATAGTGCAACAGAAATAAACCGCTTTTGACTTGTTCAAAAGTAAGGGTGGAAAGGTGAAGTAAGAGCTCACCGCTTCCTTGGCGACAAGGAAGGCTCTGTAAACCCCATCTGGAGCAAAACCGTATAGGAGAACGATCGTGATTGCCCGTCATGTTCTCGGGTAGGTTGCTGGAGCTTATTGGTAACAATAAGCCTAGATAGATGACTGTCAAATACAGAACTCGGCTTATAGATTTGCTCAGTGCTTATAAATCCACCTTTTTCGAGGGGGATTTTTTTATTTATTTTTATTTAACTGTAAAAGGTCATGCTCAAGAAAATTATTTCTTAAACATGACCTTTTTATTACACTTATTACATTTATTCATCATAACCATTCGGATTATTCTTTTGCCATTTCCATGCATCTCTGCACATATCTTCAATGTCTTTTTCAGCAACCCAATCAAGCTCATTTTTAGCCTTCGTTGGATCTGCGTAACACTTTCCAATGTCTCCTGGTCTTCTCTCTACGAAAATGTAGGGCACCTTTTTCTCGGTGGCTTTTTCAAAGTTTTTTACCACATCGAGCACACTATATCCTGTACCTGTTCCAAGATTATAAGCTTCAACACCTGTCATTTTCATAACCTTTTCTACTGCTTTTAGATGACCTTTTGCCAGATCAACAACATGAATATAATCACGGACCCCTGTCCCATCATGAGTGTCATAATCATTGCCAAAAATTCGTAATTGGTCTCTTTTGCCAACAGCTACTTGGGTCACATAAGGCATTAAATTATTAGGGATTCCATTTGGATCTTCACCTATTCTACCACTTTCATGAGCTCCAATGGGGTTAAAATATCGCAAAAGAGCAATACTCCACTCATGATCAGAAACAAATAAGTCTCTTAAAATTTCTTCAATCATTAGCTTTGTGCGTCCATAAGGATTCGTTGCACTAAGAGGAAAGTCTTCTGAGATAGGTACGGACTTTGGCATACCATATACCGTGGCAGAAGAGCTAAATACAATTTTTTTCACTCCATATTTCTGCATTACCTCACATAAAACCAACGTACTAGTAATGTTATTGTGATAATATCGAAGAGGTATTTCAACAGACTCACCAACGGCTTTAAGACCTGCAAAGTGGATAACAGCTTCTATGGTATTCTCAGAAAATACTTGATCCAAAGCTTCTTGATCTAACAAATCCACTTCATAGAACTTGAAATCTTTATTAGTTATTTCTTTAATTCGCTTTAAAGATTCAGGCTTACTATTGGAAAAATTATCAACAACAACTACTTCATGATTTGTATTTAATAGTTCTACGCAGGTATGGCTTCCAATGTAGCCTGCACCGCCTGTTACTAGTATTGCCATATACATCCATCCTCTCATTCATAAAGTTTTACACCGAATCTTTATTATAACTTATTCTTACTTTTAAAGCTAGACCTTTTTTATATTTAAACAGGTCTACGTTTCAATACAGCAATATCAACTTCATGTCTTCCAATGATTTCTTTTATTTCATTCATCATCTTATCATGTTCTGCCTTATTTACTTCTGCCTTATGTTCTAAATCGTTTAAAATTAAATGGTCCTCCTGTTGTTGTACTTTTATGAAGAAACATCTTTTTTAATACTTTGGACTTCACTTAATATGTTTTGTAACAATTCTTCATGATTCATTCTAACTCCCCCTTACTAATCGTAGTATATCACACCTTCTTCCGCCGACTCAAGAATAAAAATCGGATAATTTGATACAAAATAATGCCTGCAAAAGCTCCTCCACTATCAATAAAAACATCCATTACCTGAGCCCCTCTGCCTGGAACAAACAACTGATGAATTTCATCCGATATGGCATAAACAATACAAATAAGCAAGGTGATAAAAATCCCCTTACATCCCTTCACTCCACTTTTTCGAATAATATTTAATACTAACATACCTAGTACCAAGTAAAGGAAGAAATGAGCCTTTTTTCTTAACAAATGATTTGTTCGCTGAAGATCCATTTCTACTTGTGGAGCCACCTTCTCTATCATTTTTATAATATTCACTGTCACCTTTTTGCTCAATTTATCCGATTTTCGAACCGGTTGAGCTGATAGAGAAAAAATAAGAATCACCCAAAACAAAATGACTAACCATGCTATTTGAAAACTTATTTGTTTTTTATTTTTATGCATTTTATAATTCCTTTTGCTTATATTCCATTTCTATATGTTGGGACCACTTCTTTAAGCTCTTGTATAACGTATTCATTATTCTTATGTAATATTTCTTGTAAGTGTTTTAATTTCTTAGTTACTTCTTCTTTTGAAATATCCATAGGTTTGGCAACATAAATTTTTTGATGCTTTGTAGAAGTTAACCCTTCTTCTTCCATCAATAGCTCTTCATATAGTTTTTCTCCAGGTCGTAGTCCAGTATATTTGATTTCAATATCTTTATTTAATTCTAATCCTGATAAACGAATTAAATCTTTTGCTAACTTATCAATTTTTACTGGTTCTCCCATATCCAACACAAAAATTTCTCCACCCTTGGCCATTCCCCCAGCCTGCAAAACCAATTGGACAGCTTCTGAAATCGTCATAAAATATCGTATAATCTCTGGATGCGTAACCGTAACTGGTCCTCCATTTAAAATTTGTTTCTTAAACAAAGGAATTACACTTCCATTACTACCTAGTACATTTCCAAAACGTACGGCAACAAATTCTGTATTGGATTCCTTATCATAAGCTTGAATTAGCATTTCACAAAATCTTTTTGTTGCTCCCATTACATTCGTAGGATTTACTGCTTTATCGGTTGAAATTTGAACCATTTTTTTGACTCCAAACTGATCACAAAGTTCGATTATATTCCATGTGCCAAAAATATTATTTTTAATAGCTTCTGTAGGACTATCTTCCATTAAAGGTACATGTTTATGAGCTGCTGCATGAAAAACAACCTCTGGACCATAGGTTGCAAAAATTTCAGACATTCGTTCTCTCTCTCGAACAGATGCAATTAAAACTTTCAAAGGTAACGTGGGAAACTTACTTTTTAATTCATTTTGAATGTCATAGGCATTGTTCTCGTAAATATCTAAAATAAGTAACAACTTAGGTTGGTGATGAGCAATCTGCCTACAAAGTTCTGAACCAATAGAACCTCCACCTCCTGTAACCATAACCACCTTATCTTTTAGATAGCCACCGATGGTTTCAATATCTAATGAAACCGGATCCCTTCCTAACAAGTCTTCAATTCGAACGGGGCGAATATGACTAATGCCTACTTTTCCTTCAATTAATTCATAAACTCCTGGTAACATTTTCATCGGAAGATTCGTATCTTTACAAATATTAATGATCTCTCTTCTCTCCCGGTAAGTCATGGATGGAATCGCTATAATAATTTCGTCAATCTTTTTTTCTTTTACTTTTTCCACAATGTTTGCCCTCGTACCTACAACAGGTACGCCTAATATTTTTCTTCCTTGCTTCATAAGATCATCATCAATAACAGCTACAGGTACTGTGTTGCTATTTTCATGACTTAACAATTCTTTAATAACAATATTCCCTGCATCTCCTGCTCCGATAATCAAAGCTCTTTTTTTAAACTTTCGATGCCTGCTATCATGAAGAATAAACTGTCGATAGACTCGATAAGCAAAACGTATACCTCCGATAAAAAGAATATCTAATAACCATGTTAAGACATAAATACTCCTAGGAAGCACATTTCTTTCTGCTAAAAAAACTAAACTAGGTGCTACATAAAAACATAAAGCTACCCCTGCATTTGCGGCAGTAACCACTACAATAACAAAAACTAATTCATTCATGCTAGCATATCGCCATAGTTGTCGGTACATCCCCAATAGATAAAACAACACAATTTTTATCCCTGTTATAATCCAAAAAGTGTTATAATAAATTTCCAGACAATCTGTCGGGATCTTTCCTTCAAATCGGATTAAAAAAGAAAATAAAATCGATATGTTTACTACGATAATATCAATAAACATTAAGGTCAACATACGCTGTTTTTGCTTCATTCTCCTACCCTCTCCCTGGGAAAAACTTCTTTTTATCACTCCGCAAATTCCAGTTTACAACTTTCTTTTCCTTTTGTCAACAAAATCTACCTGTTTACTCCTTTTTATGGTTAATTTTCTATCTCGCCTTATGGCATCTATTAATATATTATCTCATAATCTGTTATAAGATTCCATTCTTTCATTCTTTTTTCTACTTTATTTTCCACCTAGTTATACTCCTTATGCTAGGACTGATTTTCCTTCCTGCAAAATCATATAATTGTCCCCTTACAGGGTCATATAGCATTCCCTTGGTTTTTTGAGCAAAGGCATGATAGTGATGAATTTTCACTTGGCTCCAGTCCATTTCTCCTGTATGCTGCATTGGTTCTGCCATAGGAATAGCCCATCCATCTGAAACCAATAATAAAACAGGAAGTTCCGTCCATTCCATATCATATCATTTTCCACCTTCATAACTTGTTAAAGTAAAATAATCAATCCATATGCCTTCAGGCAAATATACCTTTCTCCCTTTTGCCTTTTCTTCAAAAATAGGAGCTACTAATAAATTTTCACCAAATAAATACTGATCTTCGATAAACCAAGCTGTGGGATCTTCAGGATATTCAAAAAATAAAGTCCTTATCATAGGGTACCCCTTTTGGCTACATTGGTAGGCTTG
>JAAYNZ010000081.1 GCA_012520595.1 Candidatus Epulonipiscium sp.
AGTAACATCAAGGTCAGCAGAAAAAGAACGAACTGCTTATTCATCTTTCTTCCTCCTCTATATTCAAATATAACATTCCCTATAATAAAATTATGTATTTTTATTATATCGGATGAATGTTACAAAACGGTTACAGCCCCCTTACTTTTTCGTTACAGTCCCCTAAGATCCATGGGAAAATATAACTTTACCTTGGTTCCTTCTTCATATACACTTTCAAGTTCAATTTTACCTCCATGAAGTTCCATAATTTCTTTTGCTATGGCAAGTCCCAACCCAGTTCCTCCTAGGGCTCTAGAACGAGCTTTATCCACTCGATAAAATCGTTCAAATACTTTTCTTATATCTTCTTCTGGAATACCCATTCCTGTATCTTCAATACAAATCACTACATTCTTTTCTTCTTCTCCCATGGACACCTTAATCTGAGCTCCTTCTGGACTGTACTTAACAGCATTACTCAAAACATTATTAATTACTTGTAAAATACGTCCTGGATCTCCAAACACTTGGTACTCTTGCTCTGGAAGTACAAAATCCAATTCTTGTCCTTTTTTTCGAATATGAATTTCATATTTTTCAATGCAGCCTTCTAGCAAAACAGAAAGGGAAATTTGCTTTTTCTGTAGTCGGATTTGTCTACTATCTAACTTAGATAACTCTAATAAATCTTGTACAAGGATTGTCATTCGATCCGTTTCATTTCCAATTACCGTTAGAAATTGATACGCCATCTCTCGCTCTTCTACAGCTCCATCTAATAAAGTTTCTGTATAGCTTTTAATGGTTGTCAAAGGTGTGCGTAATTCATGGGATACATTAGCTACAAATTCTTTTTGGGCTTCTTCTAACTTTTTATGTTCTGTTACATCTTGAAAAACTACAATAATTCCTGCTGGTTTTTGATCCAAATCCAAATAAGGAGCAAAACAAGCATTTATATATTTCTCCCCTATTTTTAAAAGCCGTTGTAAAATAACACCGGATTCAACATTGATTAATTCCTCATAATCCAAATGAAGTTCTAATAATGTAAACAATTGAGAAACTTCTTTTATTTCTTCTTTTATTTGAAGCAATTGATAAGCTAAAGAATTACCATGAATCAATTGCCCTTTTCTGTCAAAAGCCAAAACTCCATCAGCCATATGAGCCAAAACCGTTTGGACTTTATTTTTTTCACTAATAATCTCCGACAATACTCGATCTAACTCAAAAGCCATTCGATTAAAATTAACGGTCAATTGTCCAATCTCATCATCGGATTGTACTGTAATAACCTGCTTTAAATCCCCTTCTGCCATTTGTTTCGCCTTATGGGTCAACGTAACAATGGGCTGGGTTAAGGTTTTAGCTAAAATCCAACCGATAACAGCCATTAATCCAAGGGCTAATAAAACAGCTGTAAAAATAATCAAGATCGTGTTTATCAAATTCTCTTCTATATCTTTTGTTGAACGACGAACATAGATAATAAACTGAACTTCTCCATCCATCATCACAGGTCCAGCATACCCAATCATCCGTATGGATCCTCCGGTTTCATCTTCTTCCACCATACGATCCATTTCCCTGCTTTGTTGACCGTTCATAGCCGATAGAACAGACTGAGAAAAAATATGAGATTTTTCTTTTCCGGCTGATACCGTAGAAAAAATAGTTTCTCCCTTTCCATTTAACAAATAAATCTGTGTATCTTTATAGAAGTAGGCACTATTGACAATGGCTTGTTTCAGGGCTTTCTCCATTCCTGACTTGGAAATTTCTAGGGAAACCACTTGTCGCAATTGTCCTACGGAATGATTTAATTGTTCTTGCAAACTTTCATAGGCTTTGGCACGAACGGAAAAAACAATAAAAGTACCACTAATAATCATAACGATCATAACTAATAAGACATTCATTACAACAAGTTTCCATTTAATACTTTTCATCCTAGTTCCCCTATTTCTATGCTCCTATAAAATAATACCCAATTCCTCTTTTAGTTAAAATATATTCTGGTTTGCTAGGTTCGTCTTCTACTTTTTCTCGCAATCGTCGTATGGTTACATCAACGGTTCGCACATCTCCATAATATTCATAACCCCAAACCTTTTCCAATAAAATTTCGCGAGAAAAAATCTGTCCTTTTTGGGAAGCTAAAAACTTTAAAAGTTCGTACTCTCGTAAAGTAAGTTCAAGGATCTCTCCATCTTTAGTTACTTCATATCGATCTAGGTCAATGATCAAATTCTCATGGCGAATCATTTTTCCATTATGCACATAAGCTTCTTCCTCACCCATATGATTACTTCTTCGTAGATTAGCTTTGACTCGTGCCATTAGTTCTCGCATGCCAAAAGGCTTCGTCACATAATCATCAGCACCAAGTTCTAATCCTAATACTTTATCCACTTCTTCTGCCCGGGCTGTAAGCATAATGATAGGCGTATTCATTTTCTCCCGAATTTTTCTACACACTTGAAGTCCATCCATTTGGGGCATCATAATATCCAATAAAATCAAATCCGGATCATACGCATACACTTTTTCTAACGCTTCTTTCCCATCATAGGCTGTACATACATCATAACCTTCTTTCTTAAAATTAAAAGAAAGAATATCTACAATGGATTTTTCATCATCGACAATTAAAATTTTACTTTTCAAAATACCACCCCTTATAATAGGTAGACGTTTATTTTCATCTTTTTGTTCCTTTTATTGTAGCAAAAAAATACTCAATTGTAAAATGACAATACTTTTTGATGTAAGGCTTCTTCCCCATGTTCTTGAATCCAATCCCTTACCATTTCAAAAGAGCGTCGGTAGACCAAGACTTCATTCAAAGAAAAAAATGAATTTTTTAATTCTTCCATCGTAATTTCTCTGCTTTTTTCCATCTGTTCCATGGAAAGATGTTCGCCCCACTCCACACCCATATATTTATATTCATAATACAAAGCCATTCCTTCATTCAGCCAATGAGGAACTCTTTTCTTCGTTTGTTCATCAATCAGCCAATGAACCATTTCATGAAGAACAGGACCTTCTCTCATAAATTTTTGTTTTTGTTCTTCTACGGATCCTTCCATCCATACCCTAGGAGATAGAATGTAGATTTGTCCTTTATAATAAGCCCCCATGGGAACCTTTGACGTTGTTATTTTAAATTTTTTCTTTAACATTTCTTTTTGGGGATAAATCACTATTGAAAAATTTTTTTCATCCCTACATTGAAAGTCTTCTAGCAAAAGAGGATAGTATTGCTCTATGATTTCTACTATCCAAGGCACATATTCTTCATCCATTCTTTTATATTGAATAGTACCGTAGAGAGTCTTTTCATATTGCCAAAATGCATCTTGATCAATGCCAAGAATTTCTTGTTTTTGTATCATAAGAAAAAAAAGACTAATGATTCCTACAACCACAAGCCAAAGAAAAACAATCATCTGGCCCCTTGCTTTGTTTAAAGATTCCAATCTTTTCCCCCACTTCCTTCATCACGTATCCATCTCTTTATTCTATGAAAGAAATAGGGGAAATCATTCCTGATTTATTATAAAAAGGTAAGAATTCAAATGATTGAATTCTTACCTTTTTTTATCGAATATAATTCATTGGATTTTGAGCACGCCCATTTTTACGCACTTCAAAATGCACATGAGGTCCTGTACTATATCCTGTGCTACCAATGGCTGCAATCTTATCACCTTTGGCAACTTTTTGTCCTTTACTTACATATAAGCTACTGCAATGAGCATACCAAGTAACAAATCCATTTCCATGATCAATTTTAACTGTTTTGCCATAAGAACTATTCCAACCAGAAAAAATAACAGTTCCTCCATCAGACGCATAAATAGACGTTCCATAAGAAGCAGCTAAATCCACTCCCGCATGGAAACTACCCCATCTTGGTCCAAAACCAGAAGTTAATCTTCCGCCTGAAATAGGTCTTCTAAAACTTCCTGTGGCTCTTTTCGGTGGTAGTTCTTTGGTACCTACTACTACAATCGAAGGCTTCGGTTCTTCTAACACTTTTTCTTCAACAACTTCTCTTTTTTCTTCATATCCATTTATTTTTATAATATGAGCTGTTACTTCCTTCACTCCATCTTTACCTTCTTCAATGACTTTACGATAATCTTTAAATTGATCGTTATCTTTTCGATACTCGATGGGCTTTGAAATAGCTTCCTTATAGATAATTTGTTCTTTTGTTTGTACTGAAATCATTGGTTTAGGAACTAATAAAGTTAACTCTTCCCCAATTTGTAACAAACTGTCCTCTGTTAAAGTAGGATTTACCTTTAACAGTTCTTCAATGGACATGTCGTTCTTTTTAGCAATCAACCACAAACTATCTCCTGCCTCTACTGTATAGGTCTTTTGACTTTCTTTCATGGCAGTAAGCTTCTTCCATGCATCGTCAAAGGATACAATATCTGTGGCATAAACAAAGGCCGGCTTTACACTGACAGCTTCTACAAAACCAGTCTCTACTATATTTTCTTCGGAAGCATATTGCTTCTTAATCTTCTCTAACACTGCTTCTGCTGTTTTTTCATCTGGAAGAATGATCTTTTGATCCCCTGCCATTAATATTGCAGCTTCTACTTTATAATTATGAACATCTTCTAAAATACGAGTACTTACTTCTGGGGCTAGATCTTTGGCTTCAACCCATTGTTTTTTAGGAGCATGGATAAAGTTAGTTGCAATTTTATTATCTGTTTCTACGATCTTGCCTACTTGCTCTTGTACATGAGCAAGAGCCATTTTAAAAACTTCCTGTGCCATTTCTTCTTCTGCCACAACTCCTAATTGTTGTTCTCCCCACATGACTGCATAAGCATTGGGGCGGTAATTCATCTGCATCCCTGCTAGTACTAAACTCATACTAAAGAGAGCCATAACCGCTATAATGGTTTTCTTCAATGAAAAAATAGTTTTAGTATGAGCCTTTATTTGTTTTATTTTATCTAGTATTTTTTTTGAGTGAAAGATAGCAGAAACCTTACTTAAGATTCTGTCCAT
>JAAYNZ010000007.1 GCA_012520595.1 Candidatus Epulonipiscium sp.
ATTTTATTTTTAGTATCTAACAATACAACTTTAAAATGTTCTTGTTTTAAATAACGCATTTCTTCCATATAAATAGCAGCTATTGAACGTGGAGAAGAAATTTTAAATTGTTCTTTTCCTTGGTATTTGGCAAAACGTTTGGAAAGTTCCATAACTGCTTGAATTTGTATTGATTTGACCTCTCCTATTCCTTTGATTTTTTGAAGTTCTTGTAAACTAGTATCATACAACCCTATTAACCCAGGGTTATATTGGTTAAGGGTCAAAAGTCGTTGTGCAATTTCCACCGCACGTTCTCCACGGGAGCCAGTACGAAAAACAATAGCCAATAATTCTGCATCTGAAAGAAAATGAGGACCATATTTTTTCAGCTTTTCATAAGGTCGTTCTGATTCTGGCAATTCTTTCATGGTCATTTTTTGACTATCCATTCCCATTTCTCTTCCCATCCATTCCTTTGTATTTTACTTCCAATATTCTTCGAAATTTATTTTTGTTTTTAAAATATCATATAAAGAAGCGATAGGTAAGCCAACGATGGTGTAGTAATCCCCCTCTATTTTTTCGATAAAAACAGAACCTTTCCCTTGAATCCCATAGGCACCTGCCTTATCATCAGGTTCTTTTGAGTCAATATAATGCCAAATTTCTTCTTCTGTTAACGACTTCATATAAACTGTTGCTGATTCTGTAAAACAAAAATATGAAGTTTCTCCTCTCTCATTCCTTTCCAATAGAGCAACCCCTGTATAAACTTTATGCCATTGGCCTTGGAGCATCCAAAGCATCTGATAGGCATCTTGTGAATCTTTTGGTTTTCCTAATACATGCTCTTTATAGGCAACTATTGTATCAGCCCCGATTATTATGCAAGGATCAGAAACTTGTTTTTCAACTGCTTTCGCTTTATCTAAAGCTAGTTTTTCTATTCTTTGTTGAATCGGTAAAGTCATGTCCATTTCTTCTCTAATATTACTCACTTTTACTTCAAAAGGAACTCCCATTTGATGCATAAGGGCTTGTCTTCTTGGAGACTGAGATGCTAAAATAATTTTTTTCAATCTCTCACCTTCTCGTTTTATATGTGTATAAATATCCCAGTTGAAAATCTAAAATTGCAACAAGCTCCTACATTACTCTCCTACTCCGACTGTCTTAGCCTTTACTCCTATAAAATCAACGAAGTATTTTAAAAGAAAAAAAGTCAATTCTCTAGTCAAGAGATCGCATGTCGAGTGTATATACGGCTTGCCCCTAGTTTGTTTCGTTTATGAATGGGTACATATCTATAATTTTCGATATACAAAAATGGCAAGTATCATTCCTACTAGTCCCGCTATAGTAAGTTTCATTCCGATTCCTAACGTCAAAGTAATGACCTTTAAATTTAGTATGATCGGTTGTTCTATTCCAAAAGTAAAACCATATCGTAACCATTGCAAATAAGGTTGTGTCCCCAACCATTCTCCTATGGCTCCTCCAATCACAATCCCAGCTAATAGTAATAAAAATAAGGCCCACCCATTTTTTTGTTTTTTAAGGTACACTCCTTTTCCCCCTTTGTAAAATAAACTTATTTTTTTAAACTTAGCTACATAAATACCAATTTATGCTTTTTATTGTATCATAGAACTTATTTTTTGTATAGAAAAAGGCGAATTAATTCGCCTTTTTCTCTTGTATTTCTTCTCTTATTCCTAAAATGGCTTTGGTAGGACATTTTTCTACACAAGCCATACATTGTGTACATTTTTCATAGTCTACATGAGCCAATTGATTAGTAACGTTGATCGCATCATATTGACAAGCCTTTACACACATTCGACAACCAATACAACCCACTTGACAAAATCCTCGTACGTCTTTTCCTTTATCGTTGGAGTTACAAGCCACTCGTACTTTCTTAGCTAAAGGAACAATTTCAATTAATCCTTTTGGACAAGCCTTTACGCAATTCCCACAGCTTGTACACTTTTCTTCGATTACTACAGCAATTCCATCTCGAATTTCAATAGCATCAAAAGGACAAGCTTTCACACAACTTCCTAATCCCATACAACCGTAAGAACAACTTTTAGCTCCGCCACCAGGTAATAATGCTGCCTCTTTACAATCTGGTATCCCATAGTAATTATATTGATTTTGACTTTTTTCACAGGTTCCATTGCATTTTACAAAGGCCACAGTAGGTTCCTTCTCCTGCACCGTCAACCCTAAAATCTCTGCTACTTGTTGTGCTACAGTAGCTCCACCAACTGGACAAGCATCCGGGCTTGCATTTCCTTCTGCTACTGCTTTTGCAAAAGCATCACAACCAGCATAGCCACAGCCTCCACAATTTGCTCCTGGCAAGACATCGCGAATCAGAGGAATTTTAGGATCAACAGGAACTGCAAATTTTTTAGAAGCATATCCTAATCCTACTCCAAAAAGTAAACCAAGCCCACCAATGCTAACCATGGAATTTATAATCGTCATTACATCCATCTTATCAATCTCCTTTTTTTATTTGGCTACAGCAACCCTTGAAAACCTAAAAAAGCAATTGCCATTAAACCTGCTGTAATCAAAGCAATAGGGAAACCTTTAAAAGGAAGAGGTATTTGATTTTTTTCAATTCTTTCACGAATACCTGCGAATAGAATAATAGATAAAGTAAAACCTAGTGCCCCTCCTAAGCCATTAAAAATTGTTTCAATTAAATTGTATCCTTCATTTTTATTAATAATGGCTACTCCTAAAACAGCACAGTTGGTTGTGATCAAAGGAAGATAAACTCCTAAAGCTTGATACAATGTAGGACTGGTTTTTTGGATAACCATCTCTACAAACTGAACCAAGGAAGCTATTACTAAAATGAAAGCAATAGTATAAAGATATTCAATCTGTAAAGGTACTAAAATCCATTCATAAACCATATAAGACATAATGGAAGCTAACGTCATAACAAAGGTAACAGCAATCCCCATCCCTGTGGCTGTTTCTATTTTTTTCGATACACCTAAAAAAGGACAAATACCAAGGAAACGAGATAAAACAAAGTTATTGACAAAAATAGCTCCTAGAAAAATAACTAGAATCTGTGTCATTCTTATTTTCCTCCCAGCATTTAATGATTGA
This sequence comes from Candidatus Epulonipiscium sp., assembly GCA_012520595.1. GTDB lineage: Bacteria > Bacillota > Clostridia > Lachnospirales > JAAYNZ01 > JAAYNZ01. The sequence continues at coordinate 3,121 of JAAYNZ010000007.1, forward strand.
AGACTTTTTTATTCTTTTAATTTTTTGCATTTCTAAAGCGATACTTATTTAATATTGCCATTAAAATACCTAAGGTGAAAAAGGCTCCTGGTGCCATAATCATAATTAAAGCTGGCTCAAAAGAAGCTGGCATTATAGGTCGATTAAAAATTTTGCCTGTCCCTAATAATTCTCTTATAATACCAATTGTAGTAAGAGATAAAGTAAACCCTAATCCAGCTCCTAATCCATCAAATAAAGAAGCCCATACGGAGTTTTTTGAAGCATAGGCTTCTGCTCTTCCTAAAATAATACAATTCACTACAATTAAAGGGATAAAAAGCCCTAAAGAAGCGTATAAAGCTGGTACATATCCTTCTAATAAAAACTCAATTAAGGTTACAAAAGTGGCAATAATAACAATGAATGCTGGAATCCTAATTTTGGAAGGAATTAATTTTCGTACTAAAGAAATCACTACATTCGAACAAATTAAAACTGCCGTTGCTGCCAATCCCATCCCTAAGCCATTTTTTGCAGATGTGGTTACTGCTAAAGTAGGACACATGCCAAGGACTTGAACAAAGGTAGCATTTTCTGTAATAATCCCATTTTTAAGCCTTTCTTTGATGATATTCATAGACCTGTCCCCCTTTATTTTATCTTTTCTTCAAACATTTTTAAAGCTGTGTTCACACCCTCTGTAACTGCATTGGTTGTAATCGTAGCTCCCGTAAGTGCTTCGATCTCTTGCTCTGTTGTTGGGGTGGATTTAGTTACCCATAATTCTTGTTCTGCCGATTTATTAGCATATTGATCGCAAAAAGTTTGTTCTTGTGCTTTTGCACCAAGTCCAGGTGTTTCTGCATGTCGAAGAATTTTTATCCCTTCAATAACTCCATCTTGATCCATACCTACCATCATTTCAATTTCTCCACCATATCCTTTGGTAACTACTTTCATTACATATCCAACAATCTGGTCACCTTGATAACCAATTTGGATCTCCTTTACCTCCTGGGTTTCGTCCATAGCCTGATCCGTCATTTCAAATCTTTCAGCTTTTTTTAATACGGCTTGCATAGCTACTTGTTGTGCCTTTTGTTTTTGTTCTGCAATAGGTTCCTTGGTTATCTCATATACACTTCCTAAAGAAAATCCAGCTAAGAGAGTAATGGCACATAAAATCAAACCCATTTTAAAAATCTCATTCATTGGATTTCACCTCCCCAAATACTTTTGGTTGCGTATAACGATCTAATAAAGGTACCGCTAAATTCATGAGCAAAATAGAATAAGAAACTCCTTCTGGATACCCTCCAAATAAACGGATCAAAGTCGTAATCAAACCACATCCAATTCCCATAATCCATTGTCCAAGAGGTGTTACCGGTGACGTGGTATAATCAGTAGCCATAAAAAAAGCACCTAATAATAATCCACCTGTAAAAATTTCATAAAAAGGATCTCCATGAAACATTCCATCTCGTCCTAAAATCCAAGTTAAAATAAAAACAGTACCAATAAAACTAGCAGGAATTCGCCAATGGATTACCCTTTTGTATAATAGATAAGCGGCTCCTATTAATAGAGCAATAGCCGATGTTTCCCCTAAACATCCCCCTATAGTTCCAACGAATAAATGTGAAAGAGAAGGGAGGGGTGTGATGGTTGCCGCACTAACCTCACCTAAACCTGCTTTCAAGATGCCTAGCGGAGTGGCTGTTGTGACTCCATCTAAAGTCCAATTTGTCATATGATTAGGCCAAGAAGCTAGAAGTACAGCCCTTGCTGCTAAGGCCGGATTCATAAAATTTTGTCCTAATCCCCCAAATATTTGTTTGACAATAATAATAGCAAAAACTCCTCCAACAATTGGAATCCACAAAGGAACAGATGCTGGCATGTTAAAGGCTAAAAGCAAACCTGTAACAGCCGCACTATAATCATTAATGGTAATAGGCTGTTTTGTTACTTTTTGCCACAAAGCTTCTACACCAACACAAGATAAAACAGAAAGTATCATTACCCATAACGCTTCCCATTTAAATACATATAACGCCATTATTACTGCTGGAAGCAAAGCAATAATAACATCTTTCATAATACTATTAATTGTGTGTTCTGCCCTAATATGAGGTGATGAGGACACGGTATTCATTGTCGATTCCACAAAAATCCCCCTTTTCTATTTCTTTTTGTTCAATAATACGGTCTTCTTACCTGTTCGAATGGATTGAACTAAATGACGTTTGGCTGGACAAATATACGAACAACTGCCACATTCCATACAATCCAATCCATGTTCTTTTTCAAAGGCATCCCATTCATGATGAAGAACATGTGAATTGAGAGATAAAGGAAGTAAATTCATAGGACAAATATCCACACACTTCCCACATCGTATACAAACTTTTTCTGGTGGCAAAACAGCCTCTTCTTTAGTAAGACATAAGATGGCAGAAGATGTTTTAATGATAGGTACATCTAATGAAAATAATGAAATTCCCATCATGGGACCCCCTGATATGACTTTCGTGGGAGTTTCTATAAAGCCACCGGCTGCCTCGATCAGCTCTCGATAGGTTGTTCCTATACGTACTTTAAAGTTTTTAGGTTCTTTAATAGCTCCTCCACTAACCGTTACAATTCTTCGCATTAAAGGCCTTCCTCTCACAATGGCCCGGTGAATAGCTACAACCGTATCAATATTTTGCACAATACATCCTACATCTGCTGGTAACTTTCCCGAAGGAACTTCTCTTTTTGTACAGGCATAAATCAGTTGTTTTTCAGAACCTTGAGGGTATTTGGTTTTAAGTACAACCACTTCAATGTTCACATCTTTTTTGGTTGCTTCCCTCATTTTCGCGATGGCCTCTGGTTTATTATCTTCAATACCAATATATCCTTTTGCCTTTGGAAAAAGGTGAAGAATTATTCGAAGGCCTTCCGCTACTCTCTCTGACTCTTCTAACATTACTCGATAATCAGAAGTCAAATAAGGTTCACATTCAGCTCCATTAATCAAAATTCTATCAATCTTCTTCTCCGATGGTGGTGATAACTTAATAAAAGTGGGAAATCCTGCTCCACCCATTCCCACAATTCCAGCTTCTTTTATTTTTTCTATAATTTCTTCCCTAGACATTTTTTTATAATCTTCTTGCATACCAATGGAAGGATCTTCTTCATACTTCTTATCATTTTCTACAATGACAGACATAACTTTTGTTCCATTGGGATGAAGCATGGGCGTTATATCTTTGACAATGCCCGATACGGTACTATGAATCGGCGCTGATACAAAAGCTTTGGCTTCTCCTATTTTTTGTCCTAAAAAAACATGATCTCCTTTTTTAACCAAAGGTTCGCAGGCAGCTCCTATATGCTGTACCATCGGGTAAATCAAATCCCCTGTCGGCATTAAAACTTCTATAGGCTTATTTTCTGTATAATGCTTGCCATGGGGCGGATAAATCCCACGTTTAAATGTTAAAGCCTTCATTCTAAGTCCCCCTGTCTAATATAATCCTTTGTTTACTATATATATCATAATATACTTTTATAAAGGATACAATCATTGATAAATTTTGTACAAATGGTCACAAAGTTTAGGAAATCCGGAAAAATATCTTTGTATGGTGTATACATTATGTTTGAAAAAATAAAAACTATTTTCTTTTTTCCTTTTTTTCTACAAAAATTCTGTTATTTGAAAATTCTTTGTTTAATTTCTATCAAGCCTTCTTCAACATATTTGTGAATCCATTGTAATACAGTTGGCTCTTGCAAAAATATTTCCCCTAAAATTTCTTGCAATTCCTGTGTATCCAATTTAAATTTTTGATCCATATATTGATGTTCATAATAAAAATGTTGGTTTTTTAAAGATAAAAGAATCGAAACAATCGTAGAAGGCATGTCTCCTAAAGGCGGCCGATCAATGTGATCATAATCCATTTTCGCCTTTAACATGGTTCCTTTTCCAACTTGACTTTTGATTTTCAACTTTCCATTGCATTGCTGACAAGTAAGGTCTAATAATGGAATCCCAAGACCTACTTTACGAGTGGTACGAGTTGTGTGAAAAGGATTTTTTACTTGTTCTACAAAATCTTTTGTCATCCCCTTTCCATTATCCCATACAGAAAAAGAAAATATATTTTGCACTGGTTGTTCAATAATGACTACTTTAATAAAAGTAGCATTTGCATAAATACTATTTTGAACAATATCCAATATATGTAATGCAATTTCTTCCATACCTTCTCCTCTTTTCCCTACATTCAGATCAATTTTTTGGATCAATCAATAATATCGAACAACCTCTTTTATACGGACTTCTCTTAGATTATATCATAGAAAATTTATTATGCTACCCTACTCTAGTTTTTTATATTGTTTTGCATTCTAAAAAAGCCTACCTAAATAGTAGGTAGACTTTCTTCTTATGATAGCCTTTTATTCTCCACGTTTTGCATAAAAAACATTTAATTCGCTTAGATCCAAGCCAGACATAGGTTTTCCAAGATCTGTTGAAATTTCTGCTAGCACTTTGGGTTCATTAAAATGAGCTACGGCCTGTACAATAGCTTTGGCTCTTTTTTTAGGATTCCCGGATCGGAAAATACCTGATCCAACAAAAACACCATCACTACCTAATTGCATCATTAATGCAGCATCAGCAGGAGTAGCCACTCCACCAGCAGAAAAATTAAGGACTGGCAATCGTCCCAACTCTGCAACTTGTTGGATTAAATGATAAGGTGCCCCTAATTCTTTTGCAAAAACCATTCGTTCTTCTTTAACCATGCTTTGTAACTGTCGAATTTGAGACATAACCTTTCGCATATGGGAAACAGCTTCTACAATATTTCCTGTTCCTGCTTCTCCCTTTGTACGAATCATACTGGCTCCTTCTCCAATTCTTCGAAGAGCTTCTCCTAAATTTCTAGCACCACAAACAAAAGGAGTCGAAAAAGCTTTCTTATCAATATGATATTGGTCATCGGCCGGAGTGAGAACTTCACTTTCATCTATATAATCAATTTCCAAACTTTCTAAAATTTGAGCCTCTACAAAATGGCCAATTCGACATTTTGCCATTACTGGAATTTGAACAGCCTCTTTAATTTCTTTGATCAACTTAGGATCTGACATTCTGGCCACTCCACCCTCCTTACGAATATCCGAAGGAACCCTTTCTAAAGCCATCACAGCTACCGCTCCTGCTTCTTGTGCAATTTTGGCTTCTTCTACACAAGTAACATCCATGATGACGCCACCTTTTAAAATCGTATTTAAATTATCCTTATCCATTGTATTTCCTCCTTTACTTTCTGTAGATCATTGGATATTATAGTGTATGAGTACACTTTTTTATTACTTATCTCTATTATGCATAATAAATTTATTCTTATTATACTCATATATAAGAAAGATTCAATATAAATGAAAGGAGTTGTACTTATGAGTTATTTTGTATCGATACAAATGGATAAAAATTCAAAAACTCCTATGTATCAACAGTTAGGTGATCATTTATATGAATTAATTGAAAAAAATATTTTAAAACCCAATACAAAATTGCCTCCCATTCGTTCTTTGGCAACCAATTTAAAAATCAATCCTAGTACCGTAGTAAATGCTTATAAGTATTTAGAAAATAAAGGAGTTGTCTATTCTCAAATGGGAAGTGGAACCTATGTAGCTCCTATACCAGTAGAGTGTTTACAAATGCCATCTATTCATTCCTCCAACCAATCTCCTATTTCCATGACCATTCCTATGACAACATCTGCTTTAAATTTTGCCAGTATGTCCCCTTCTACTGATTTATTTCCAGTTGCGGATTTTAAACAAGCATTAAATGAAGTTCTTGATCGGGATAAAGGAGATGCTTTTTCTTACCAAGACACCCAAGGTTATTTTCCATTACGAAAAACCATTTGTAGGTTGATTCAAAAATCTAATATCTCTACCTCCCCAGAAAAAATTCAAATTATTTCTGGCGCTCAACAAGGAATTGATTTAATCTCTAAAGCTTTACTTCGATATGGAGACATGGTCTTTATCGAAAAACCTACCTACAATGGAGCTGTGGCTGCTTTTCAGTCCCGAGGAGCAAAAATGATTGAAATTCCTCTCGAAAAAGATGGCATGGATATGGATACCCTTGAAATTTACTTAAAGTTATATCACCCTAAATTTATCTATATGATGACCTATTATCAAAATCCTACAGGTATTTCTTATTCTCCTGAGAAAAAAAGAAAATTACTGGATTTGGCTGAACAATATGATGTATATATTATTGAGGATGATTACTTGAGTGATATGTTTTTTATCCATCAACCAACTATTCCTCTAAAGGCACTGGATCATAAAAACAGAGTTATTTACATCAAAAGCTTTTCAAAAAATTTTATGCCTGGATTACGTCTTGGATTTATGATTTTACCCAAAACTTTATTTCAGCAAGTCCTAGCTGCAAAACAAACTACGGACATTGCTACTTCTGGTCTTTTGCAAAGAACTTTTGAACGATATATTTCTTTGCATCTTTGGGAAGAACATGTGGAAAAGGTTCGAAAAGTATATCAATTTCGTTATGAATATCTTTTAGAAAAGATAGAAAAAAAATTGAAAAATCGAGTACTTTACACTCCTCCCAACGGTGGGCTTAGTTTATGGTTACAGTTACCAAAGAATATATCCATGGAAATTTTTTGTGATCTTCTTTTGCAAAAACAGATTATTATTGCTCCTGGTTCTTTATTTTCGTTTAGTCCTGGTCATGAATCCTATTTTCGTTTAAGTTTTGCTGATGTCACTACAGAAGAAATTGATTATGGCATTGGCATTATAAAAGAAACCTTAGATATCTTAGAACAAAGTTCACCCTTTTATACCTCTTTATTATAAATATATACACTGAAAATCTAAAATTCTAGTAAGCTCGTATATCACTCTCCTGTTCCAACTATCTTGCCCTTGCTTCTATAAAACTGAATAAGAATTCCTTTTAAGGAAGCTCTTTTTTGATATGCAAAACATATTAAAAAAGAGCTAAGTGATTTAAAGAATAAAACTAAATTTTCTACTTAAGAAATCGAGTGTATATAAGGCTTATTTCTGATTTATTTCATTTATGAATGTGTATATCTATAATAATAAGAAAAATCGAGAAGAAACGGACATATTGAATGTGTTCACTCTTCTCGATTTTTTATAAGTACAATATACTAACAATCTTTACAATCACAAGGATAATTTTCTTTTTCTGAATAGGTAGTATGAAGAAGTTCGTGGGATTTATGACTTAAAGGTTTTTCTAAAAATTCTTCATACAATTTTATAATAAAGGGATTTTCATGGGATTTGCGAATGACCATACTTCGATCTTCTTCATAAAGAGCTTTTGCACGCTCTTCGTATACATCAATATCCATTCGTGTTTTGGCGTCTACAATCGGTTGACCTCCACCTGTAATACAACCTCCTGGACATCCCATAACCTCAATAAAATGATATTCTGCTTGTCCTGCTCGTATTTTTTCTAATAATTTTCTGGCATTTCCTGTCCCATGTACTACAGCTCCTTTTAGTACTAATTGGGGAAGATCTACAGTAAATTCTTTGATACCATCAAATCCACGCGTTGGTTGAAATTCTAATTCTTTCTCGTCTAAAGAAGTTCCTGTTAGTTTTTCAGCTACCGTACGAAGAGCTGCTTCCATAACGCCTCCTGTTGCTCCAAAAATAACCCCAGCACCTGAAGCTTCTCCTAAAGGATCATCAAAGGTTTCTTCTTCCAATTGTACAAAATCAATGCGAGCTTCTTTAATCATTTGTGCCAACTCTCTTGTTGTAATAACTGCATCCACATCTCTAAGACCATTGACGTTCATTTCTGGTCGTTCTGCTTCATATTTTTTGGCTGTACAAGGCATGACAGAAACAACAAAAATCTTTTCTGGATCCATACCCATCTTTTCTGCATAATATGATTTTAAAATGGCTCCTAGCATCATATGGGGTGACTTACAAGAGGATAAATGATCTAAGAAATCTGGGAAAAAGTGCTCGCAAAACTTAATCCATCCTGGGGAACAAGAAGTAATCATCGGTAGCTTACCACCATTTTCTAACCGATCTAATAGCTCATAACCTTCTTCCATAATCGTAAGGTCTGCTGCTGTATCCGTATCTACCACTTTATCAAAACCTAAACGCTTAAGAGCTGCTACCATCTTCCCTGTCACTCGTGTTCCAATAGGCATTCCAAATTCTTCTCCTAAAGCAACCCGAACTGCAGGAGCTGTTTGAACAATAACATGACGATCCTTTTCTGCTAAAGCATCCCATACTTTTTCGATTTCACTTTTTTCACGTAAAGCACCTACTGGACAAACAGAAATACATTGGCCACACATGATACAAGGTACTTCATTTAAAGACTTATCAAAGACAGGACCTACAACCGTTTTGAATCCTCTTTGGCTAGCTTGAATCACTGCTGTCGTTTGGACATTCTTACAAACGGCAATACAACGGCGGCATAAAATACACTTGTTTGGATCTCGTACAATGGATGGAGATAAATCATCTAAAGGATAATGTATATTCTCACCTGCATAAGTTGTTTCATCTACCTGTAATTCTTTTGCTAGTTTTTGTAATTCACAATTATAACTTCTTACACAAGATAAGCACTTCTTTTCATGATTGGATAAAATAAGTTCTAAATTTCCTTTTCGTGCTTTTCTTACCTTTGGAGTATTCGTAAAAACTTCCATTCCTTCGCTTACAGGATACACACAAGAAGCCTGTAAATTTCTAGCACCTTTCACTTCTACTAAACACATACGGCAAGAGCCTGTTTGGCTAATGTCTTTCAAATAACACAAGGTAGGAATATTAATACCTGCCTCTTTACAAGCTTCTAAAACAGTATAATGAGAAGGAACTGTTATCTTCTGCCCATCAATCGTAATTGTTACTTTATCCATTGTTCACACTCCTATCTGATTATCGTTTTGCAATTGCATGGAAAGGACATTTTTCAATACAAACACCACATTTAATACATTTATCTTGGTCAATAACATGAGCTTGTTTTCTTTCCCCTTGGATGGCATTTACAGGACATTGTTTCGCACAGATCGTACATCCTCGACAAGCTTCCTCATCAATAACTACCTTTAATAGTGACTTACAAGCACCTGCGGGACAACGTTTTTCATATACATGGGCCTCATATTCATCCCTAAAATATCGCAAGGTACTAAGTACAGGATTAGGAGCTGTTTGTCCTAGACCACATAAGGAGGCAGATTGAATGGTCTCTGCTAATTGTTCTAACTTTTCGATATCTCCATCTTCTCCACGACCTTCTGTAATCTTATTGAGTAATTCTAACATTCTTTTAGTTCCAATACGACAAGGAGAACATTTCCCACAAGATTCATCAACCGTAAATTCTAAAAAGAATTTAGCAATGTCTACCATACAGTTATCTTCATCCATAACGATCAATCCACCTGATCCCATCATAGAACCAATGGATATAAGGGAATCAAAATCAATAGGTGTATCAATTAATTCTTTAGGAATACATCCTCCTGAAGGTCCTCCTGTTTGAGCTGCTTTGAATTTTTTACCATTGGGAATCCCTCCTCCTATTTCATATACGACTTCTCGTAAAGTGGTTCCCATAGGCACTTCAACTAAACCTGTATTATGAATTTTTCCACCTAAGGCAAATACTTTGGTTCCTTTGGATTTTTCTGTTCCAATGGAAGCAAACCAATCGGCTCCCTTTAATATAATTTGTGGTACATTGGCATAGGTCTCTACATTATTTAACAAGGTAGGCTTTCCAAACAACCCTTTTACTGCTGGAAAAGGAGGACGTGGTCGAGGTTCCCCTCGATTTCCTTCAATGGAGGTAATAAGAGCTGTTTCTTCCCCACAAACAAAAGCACCTGCTCCTAAGCGTATTTCCAAATCAAAAGAAAAATCAGTATCAAAAATATGATTTCCTAAAAGCCCGTATTCTTTTGCTTGTTCAATGGCTATTTGTAATCGCTTAACAGCAATGGGATATTCTGCTCGTACATAAACAAACCCTTTATTAGCACCTACTGCATACCCTGCAATGGTCATGGCTTCTACCAAAGCATGAGGATCTCCTTCTAGAATAGATCGATCCATGAATGCTCCTGGATCTCCTTCGTCCGCATTACAAGCTACATATTTTTGTTCCCCTTCTGCGTTATAGGTAAATTTCCACTTGAGTCCGGTAGGAAATCCACCACCGCCTCGACCTCGAAGGCCAGATTTTTGGATTTCATCAATGACTTGTTCAGGAGTCATCTCCAACAATGCCTTAGCCAATGCTTGATATCCATCCATAGCAATGTATTCTTCAATGTCTTCAGGATTGATTACACCACAGTTATGAAGAGCAATACGATGTTGTTTTTTATAAAAATCCACTTCATATAAGGATTTGATAGCTTCGTCTTCATCAAGAGTTTCATGATATAGTAATCTTGTTACAATCCTTCCTTTTACTAAATGCTCACTAACCAATTCAGGCACATCTTCTGGTGTCACTAAGCTATAAAAAGAACCTTCTGGATAAACAATCACAATGGGGCCTAAAGCACAAAGTCCAAAACAACCTGTTTTAATGACTTTTACTTCTTTATCAAGTCCTTGCTTCTTTATTTCTTCTTTAAATGCCTCTACAATTTTATTTGAGCCAGAAGAAGTACAGCCAGTACCACCACAAACCAATACATGTGATCTATAAAATTCCATCCTAATACCTCCTTGTCATCTATTTGTTGATGTCTTCTGCATATCCAATAGTATATTCTTTAACAATATGTCCGTTAATAATATGATCCACAACGATTTTCTTGGTTTTTTCTGGAGTTAGATTGACATAGGTTACTTTTTCGCCTTTAGAATCTTGAATTTCCATTAAAGGTTCTAAACGACAAACTCCAATACATCCGGTCTGGGTAAGAGAAATATTTTTTAATTGTCTACGTTCTATTTCTTCCATAAGAGTTGTCATAATCTCTCTCGCCCCTGCAGCAATACCACAAGTTCCCATTCCTACAGCAATACGATATTCAAAATTTTCTTTTCTCAATTGAAGATCACTGATTTTTCGATCCCGAATGGCTTTTAATTCTTCTAATGTTTTCATCCTTACACCTCCATCAAATTTTCAGTTTATTGATATTTTTTCAAAATATCAGCCACCTCATTGGCTCCTATTTTGCCATATACATCATCATTTACTGTAATAACAGGAGCTAAACCACAAGCACCTATACAACGAGTTGCTTCTAAAGAAAAGAATCCGTCTTCTGTTGTTTCTCCCACTTTAATTCCTAAAACTTTTTCCACTTCTTCTAAAACCTTATCAGATCCTTTTACATAGCAAGCTGTTCCCATACAAACTCCTACTTTGTATTTTCCAACAGGATTGAGTGAAAATTGAGTATAAAATGTAACAACTCCATATACCTCTGTGAGAGGAATCTCTAATTCTTCTGCTACTATCTTCTGGATTTCAAAGGGAAGATATCCATAATACTCTTGAACCTCATGTAAAACTGGAATTAATGCACCTTCTTGTTCTTTATGTCGTGCAATAATTTCACGAATGGCTTCTACTGTTTCTTTTGGGATCTCACAACAGCATTTACTCATTTTAAAAACCTCCTTTGATTTTATCTATATAAATCTATCCGATATGCTGGAATATCCAGATTCGGAAATAAGCTAAGGCAGTATACATTCTACCGTCTATTGTATACATTAAATAAATAAAGATTGTTAAATTTCAAACAAGTAAGAGTAAACTACATTGCCTCTTTTTTTATTAACAAAGTCTTTTGTAAAATTTAATTTGAATCATATAAAAAACAGATGTGCTTTTGCACATCTATTATATCATGACTTGTAAAAAAAGAAAGAAAAGATATTTTTTTAACAAATTTATAAGCTAAAAAACAAGTTCTTTTATTCTTTTTTATACGTTGTTTTTTCTGTTTTTATCATGAATTCTCTATTTTTCTTCCAAAATCATTCTTTTTTCTCAAGCAAACATAATTGTCTTATTTTGTAATATAATCTTATTTTTTGTATAATGTCGTTAACATATTGACAATTCTTTAATAAACCCCTATATCTACCAACTTTTTTACCATTTCATAAGCAGAATATTCTGTTGAAAAAATAGGAATATGTTCTTCATTAGCTTTTTCAATGGTATCAGGTTGGATAGTAGCTCCTTGTATAACGATGATACAAGATATATTGACTAAGCTTGCCACAGCTACAATATTCAAATGTCCTTGTATCGTTAACCATACACAACCTTCTTGAGCATGAGCCATTACGCTGCTTAATAAATCTCCTACATAACCTGTCGTAATTGCTTTTTTTAGTCCTTTTTCTCCTGCTACTAATGTTAACTGCAAAGCATCCATTATTTTCTGTACTGTCATCTTTCATGTCCTTTCTTTTCATTCTTAAAGTTCTATTGTTCGTTTTCTTTTTTAATCTGCCCCATGGTAGGAAATGATAATTTTTTTGAAAGTTGAACCATACTTTGAGCCATTTCAATCACTCTTCTTCGAAGCATAAAAACACAGTCTTCAATATGAGCTTGACCCCTTACAATGTCTTCTGCCAAAGCTCGACAAGTTGGGGCACCACAAGAACCACAATCAATACCTGGTAATGTCGAATAAATCTTATCTAACTTTTCCATTTTTTCCATTGCCTTTTGCATATCTTTATCCAGCGTTAGTACAGGCTTTGAATCGACTGCTTTTGACCATTGGATACTAAAGGAAAGATCCCAATCTCGTAAAGAATTTATAAACTGTTTATGTTTTTGTTCGTGTTTTTTTAATCTTTGCAAACGACTTTTGGCAATAAAACTATTTTCCACTGTTAAAGGCCCCCCTAAACACCCTCCGATACAAGCCAAAGCTTCAATAAAATCCACATCCCCCAATGTTCCATTCTCTACTTGTTCTAATACACGAATTACGTTTTCAATTCCATCGACAGCAATGTATTTATCAATTCCTAAGGCTTTTCCTTCTCCTCCACTCATAGCCCATTGAATACCATCATAAGTGCTTTTTTGCAAATTTTCTATGGTTTCTGGAGAAACTTCTTTTACATAACAAAGCAGTTCTAAATATAAATCACGAATAGAAATAACGCCATCTACATAGGATTTTTCAATTCCCAAAGGATTTCGAACATCTGTAGCCTTAGCAGGGCAAGGGCTAATAAAAAATACGCCTATTTCTTCTTCTTTGTATCCTAGTGCTTTGGCCTGCTGCTTGCTAATTCTAGCAGCCACTTCCATGGGTGACATAATGGGCAAAAGATTTTCTATCAAAGAAGGAAAACGAATTTGAATTAATCGAACAATAGCAGGACAAGCCGACGAAATAACCGGTCTCTTATTTAAGGATTGGAATAAAGATTTACTCATTTCAGTTACCCTTCCTGCTGCCTTTGCTACTTCATAAACAGAATCAAATCCTATTTTTCTAAGAAGGGTTAAAATAAAATTAACGTCTTGTAACTCTTTAAACTGAGCATATAAGGTAGGTGCAGGTAAAGCAATTTTATATTTATACTTGCGAATCTGAGATAATGGATCTGTCACAGCTCTTTTAGCATGATGACGACATACTCGAATACACATTCCGCAATCAATACATCTTTCATTAATAATGGTAGCTTTACCGTTGCGTACTCGAATGGCTTCTGTAGGGCATCTCTTAATACAATCTGTACATCCCTTGCATTTTTCCGGTCGCAATGTAACAGAGTGAAGATACGTTTGCATCTTTTCTACCCCCTTATGGTAACCAAGCAATGATTTCTACTTCTGTTCCTTTTCCTACTTCTGATCGTATACTAAGCTCATCACTATATTTTTTCATATTGGGAAGCCCCATTCCTGCTCCAAATCCTAATTCTCGAATTTCTTGAGAAGCTGTCGAATATCCTTCTTGCATAGCTAATTCGAGATCAGGGATTCCAGGTCCTTCATCCTTTAAAGTGATACAAATTTTATGGGGAGTAATTTCCACATGAATATCTCCTCCATTTGCATGAAGTACCATGTTCATTTCTGCTTCATACATGGAAATCGCAATTTTTCGAATCGTATGAGGTGCAATACCTAATTGTTTTAATACTTTTTTAACTTGGCTAGATGCCTCACCGGCTGCTATAAAAGCATCTCCATCAACGTGGTAGTGCAAGTTCATTTGCTTCTTCCTCCCCTCGCAATCCATGTTGGTATAATAGTCCGCAAGAAGTATATAAAGAATAACTTGTGGTTAAAATAATCATATTCTTTTGTTGTGCCAATTCGATTACATCTTGGGTAGGTTTTTTTCCTCTCACAAAAACAATGGTACGAATGTCCATCATTTCTGCTGTTCGAATCACTTGAGGATTGATTAAACCCGTTAATAAAAGTACATGATTTTTAACAAAAGCAAGAACATCACTCATTAAATCAGAACCATAAGCGGAATGTACTTCGTAGGATAAATCAGAACCTACTACTAGATGTCCCTGTAAAATTTTTTTTACTTCCTCTATCGTCATCTTCTTCCCTCCATTTTCCACTTGTTGATCCATGTTTAAGACAGAGGTAGCCTATATCTTACATTTATTGTAAGTTATAGGCTATCATCTAAAGTCTTTTGGTTTATTTTATTGTTATTCTTGCAATGTTGTAACGGATTCTTCTTCCACTTCTTGTTCTTCTTCTTCTAATTTCTTCATACTTAAGCTAATACGTTTTTCTTCTAAGTTTAAGTCAATAACTTCTGCTTTTACAGATTGTCCAATAGTTAATTCATCCTCTACTTTTTCAACATGTTTTTTAGCAATTTGAGAAATATGAATCAATCCATCTACGCCTGGTTCTAACTCTACAAAAGCTCCAAAAGATACGATTCGAACTACTGTTCCTTCTACTGTATTTCCTATAGCATATTTCTTGTCAGCATCATTCCAGGGATTGCTTTCAGGCATTCTTAAAGATAAGGAAATTTTCTCATTCTCTTTATCTACTTCTAAGACACGAACTGTAATTTGTTGACCTTCTTTTAATAGTTGTTTTGGATGTTTTACATGTCCCCAAGATAACTCTGAAATATGCAATAATCCATCAGCGCCTCCCAAATCGACAAAAGCTCCAAAATCAGTAAGTCTTTTTACTACACCTTCTACCCTTGTCTCTGCTTCTAGTGATTGAAAAAGGGCTTCTTTTTGAGCTGCTTTTTGTTTTTTCATAATTTCCTTATGACTTCCGATTACTTTTCTTCTACGTCGATCAAATTCAATGATTTTAAAAGAAAGTTCTTTATTTAAAAATTGGGTTAAATCATGAATAAAATGATCTGACAACTGAGAAGCTGGAATAAATATACGAATTTCTTGTAAAAGAACGATAACTCCTCCTTTTACTACCTCAATGACTTTCCCTTTTAAAATCTCTTTTGCTTCATAAGCCTCTTGTAAATGATCCCATCCTTTTTGAAACGCAAGACGTTTTTTTGACAAAAGAACTTGTCCTTCTTGATCATTCACTTTTACAACATAAACCTCAATTTCATCACCAGGTCGAACTTCTTTTGTTAACTCTATATTAGGATCAGAAGAAAATTCTGCTTTAGGAATAATACCATCTGCTTTATATCCTAAATTAACAATAACTTCATTTTGATCTACATGGATTACTTTACCTTGAAGAGTTTGTCCACTATGAATTTGCCCATGATTTAATGATTCCTCCAATAACTCTTCAAAACTCACCTGATTTTCTTGATTGTTGTGTATATCACTCATAATCTTAATAACCTCCTCAATAATCTTTTTAGGAGTGGATGCCCCTGCAGTTATTCCAATTTTATCATTAGGTTGAAAAAGATTCAACTCTAACTCTTGTGGTGTTTCAATATAATAAGTTTTTTCACACCACTGTTTACAAATCTCATAAAGTTTCCTTGTATTGGAACTATGTTTGCCACCAATTACAATCATTTTATCCACTTCTTTCGCAATACGAGTGGCTTCCTCCTGACGTATGGAGGTGGCATTGCAAATAGTGTGAAAAACTTTTAATGAATATCCCCGAGTCTCTAAAATAGCAATTATTTTTTTATATACTTGGGGTTTGTAAGTTGTTTGAGCTACAATGCAAACAGGAACTTGCGTAGATAATGCGCATACCTCTGCTTCCTGTTCTGTCTGCAAGATAACTCCTTGGTCTTTACACCAACCATTAATCCCTTGAACTTCTGGATGACTTGGATCCCCTACAATAACAATTTGATACCCTTGGGCAATGTGTTTTTCAACAATAGTATGAATGCGTTTTACATAAGGGCAAGTAGAGTCAATATAGGCTAATCCTTGTTTTTCAATTTGTTCATAAATCTTCTTACCGACACCATGGGAACGAAGGATAATGGTACCTGTGGAAAGTGTTAAAAGGTTTTCAAAATCAGAAATTGTTTGAACCCCTTTACTGTGTAAATCATCCACTACTTGCTTGTTATGAATAATAGGTCCATAGGTATAAAGTTTTTTACAACTCATGTTTTTATATACGGACTCCACAGCTCGTTCAACACCGAAACAAAAACCTGCTGTAGACGCTACAATGATTTCCATTTTAAATACTCCTTTGTTGAATAATCTTTAAAATTTTTTCGACAACTTCTTCAATGGTATATCCTGTAGTATCCACCTCAATCGCATCCTTTGCTTTTTTTAAAGGAGCAAAAGAACGATTCATATCTTGCTCATCTCTTTTTTCAATTTCCGCTTGAATTTCTGATAAAGCGCAAGAAATGCCCTTTTTCTTCATTTCTATATAACGTCTTTGGGCTCTTTCAACAGATGTTGCTGTTAGGAAAATTTTAACTTTTGCTTCTGGCAGAACGTGAGTTCCAATGTCTCTACCATCCATGACAACAGACTGATTTTGTGCTATTTTTCTTTGGCTTTCCACCAGTTGAGTACGTATTGAAGGAAAGGTAGCAACATAGGAAGCCATTTTAGACACTTCTGGTGTGCGAATTTTATGGGTTACATCTTCATTATTCAAAAAAATTCGCTGCATTTCTTTTTCATAAATAAGCTCTATTTGAATTTGATCCATGATCTTTTCAATCTGTGATCTTTCTACAATTTCATGTTCAATACAATAAAGAGCCACAGCACGGTACATGGCTCCAGTATCGACATAAACAATACCTAAAGCTTTTGCCACTGCTTTAGCAATGGTACTTTTACCAGCCCCTGCCGGCCCATCAATGGCAATGCTTATATATTCCATTGAAATTCCTCCAAATCCTTCCTGTCATCATTTCCATTCATTTTTGAATCAAATCTGGTCTTAATTTAGCAGCTTCTTTTAAGTAAACATGATTCATCATAGCTTGGGTAGAATTTGTACTAACTTGTACTACCACTCGAATACACTTTTGTAAACTGTCTACGACTTTCATTTCTTGGAAACACATAAGAGCTGCTTGGGTAATTCCTAATTGCCTAGCTGCTACAGCAGGATAGGCTGTATCCAAATCCTCTGTTGCTGTGAAATAAATAGAAATGATATTCGACAATTGCAATTGATTTCTTTTTATTATCTCCTGCAATAAATATGAAGTGTTTTTAATAATTGCATCTGGGGCATTTTCCTCAACAGTAATGGCTCCCCGAATAGCACTTATGTTCATCTTTTTCATTCCTTTATCATTCTTATTTCAAGACTTCCACTTGTCTATTATAAAATACTATTGGAAAGAACACAAGAGTCTTTTTAGGAGATATGGGAACCTGCCACATATCCAGTAGAAAAAGCCACTTGCAAATTATAACCTCCTGTATATCCATCTACATCCAAAATTTCTCCTGCAAAGTACAATCCTTTAATGTGTTTAGATTCCATGGTTTGTGGAAAAATTTCTTGAACTTGAATGCCACCTGCTGTTACAATGGCTTCTTTAAATCCTCGATTCCCTATGATGGTTACTTTTAGTGATTTTAATAACTGAACTAACGTTTTTCTTTCTTCTTTTGTAACCAAATGAGCTTTTTTATCGGGATTGATACCTGAAAGTTGAACAATAATGGGAACTAACGTTTTAGGAAGTAATTCATATAAAGAATTGCTAAAATCTTTCATTCTAAACTTTTCCAAATCTCTTACCACCCTTTTATCTAATGTTTGAAAATCTAAAGAGGGCTTTAAATCAATATATAAATCAATAGGTTCTTTTTCATAATCACCCAAATGTCTACTTGCACTTAAAATAATAGGACCTGAAACACCATAATGAGTAAAAAGCATTTCTCCAAAATCCTCATAAATCTTTTTTCCCTTTTGTGTTTTGACAACAATTCCTACATTTTTCAAACTAAGACCTTGTAATTCCGATACCCATTTTTCTTTTACAACCAAAGGAACTAAGGAAGGAAAGCAAGGATTGATGGAATGCCCTACTTTTTGAGCCATCGAATGTCCTTGTCCCGTAGACCCAGTGCCTGGATAAGACAATCCTCCTGTTGCCAAAATAATCGCATCCCCATATTCATATCTATTATTTTGAAATACAATACCCTTTACTTGTTTATCTTCAACCAGTAGATCCTTTACTTCCATATTGCAATGAATATGAACACCTGATTGGGTTAAAAAAAAGAGCAATGCCTGAATCACATCATAGGCACGATCTGAAACAGGGAAGACACGATTCCCTCTCTCTACTTTCGTCTCTACACCATAAGATGCAAAAAAGTCCACTACATTTTTGGGTGTCCATTGATAAAAAGCACTGTATAAAAATTTTGAATTCCCATGAATATGATCCATAAAATCTTCAATGTCACTATGATTTGTGAGATTACATCGTCCTTTTCCTGTAATACCTAATTTTTTTCCTAGTCGTGGATTTTTTTCAAATAGATGGACTTCATGTCCTTTTTTGGCTGCTATTCCAGCTGCCATCATGCCTGCTGGTCCTCCACCTACTACAAGTACTTTTTTCATGGTCATGTGTAATCCTTTCCTATACTAAATTAAAGTTTACTTTAAATGGCAAGTGTCATTTAAGCATTCTAAAACATGTTTACCATTTTGTTTGAGTCGAATAGTAGAAACGGAAGTATTCCCCAACCAAAATTGTTTATAAAAAGACAAATCCCAGCCAAGTAATGCAATCATCATTACTTTTAAAATGCCTCCATGGGCCACAATGGCCACATTTCCTGTTGGATGATTTTGTTGAATGATTTCAATTGCTTTTTTCGCTCGTTGCTGAACTTTTTGCAAAGAGCCTTCCCCGGGAAAGGAATATGAAAAAGGTTCTTTTACAAATTGTTCGTAGGATTGTCCATATTTTTTTCTTAATTCTTCTGCCGTATATCCTTCCCATTCACCAAAATTAATTTCACGAAGTAAGTCTAGGGATTGTATAGGAAGTTGATGAGAGGGAGCAAAAGTTTTTGCTGTTTCATAGGCACGTTGCAAGTCAGATGAATAAATAGCTGATAAAGAAACAAATGCCATCTTATCTTTTAGAGCCTGTGCTTGCTTTTGACCTTCAAGAGATAATGGAATGTCACTACTACCTTGGTACTTTCCAAGTACATTCCAAGATGTTTCTCCATGTCGAATCAAATACCACTTTGACATATTTATACATCTCCTATGTTTCTATTTAATGAATAGGTTAAATTTGAGTCTTCATTTGTATCATAAACTTGATATTTTGTCCATATTTCTTCTAGATGTTCTAAGGACTCTTTAATTTCTGTTTTCTTTTTCATACTTAGTGCTACAATGAGAGCATTCAATAAACTCATAGGTGCAACTAATGAATCCACAAAGGAAGCCATGTCACTTCTAGCTAATAAACTATAATCTGCATATTGAGTCATAGGTGATAAAGGACTATCTGTCACGGAAATCACCGTCGCTTTTTGAGCATGAGCAAATTCCACCGCCTTTAATGTTCTTTTTGAATATCTAGGAAAACTAATACCAATCACCACATCTCCAGGTCCTAAACGATGAATTTGTTCAAACATCTCACTAACACTGTTAGTATGAATTAGTTTTATGTTGTCAAACATTAGATTCATGTAAAATCCCAAAAAACTAGCAAGTGAGGCCGCACTTCGAACACCTAATATATAAATTTTTTTTGCTTCTAAAATTGCATCTACTGCTTCGTCAAAAACTTTTTCATCGATTTCTTCTAAAGTAGAACGAATTTTATCTGCATCTGATTGCAATACAGATTTAAGTACATGTTGATTTTCCAAGCGATCCGATGCTACTTCAATTCGTTGAACAGCTGTTAACTTGGTTTTTACCAGTTCTTCCAAAGCCCTTTGTAGTTTCGGATAACCATCATATCCTAGTTCATTAGCAAAACGAACAACTGTTGATTCGCTAACTCCCACTATATTTCCTAATTTAGCTGCTGTTAAAAATACGGCTTTTTCATAATGATTTAGGATATAGTTAGCTAATAATTTTTGTCCCTTGCTTAATCTTGGCATATTTTCATGAATACGATAAATTAAATCATTCTTATTATTCATAGACTCTCCCTCATTGTTTTTTATAATAAAAAACCTTACCCTATTTCAGTACCTTTTTCCTTATTGGTTTAAAATATGCATTTATCTACTTTTTGATAGAATCCTTCTTCTTATTATATCTGATATTCGAATTTTTACAATCAATTTATAGAAAAAGAGAGCCTAACCTAAGAGACTGTTACTCAACTAACGAAATCATTAATTGGGTATAACTCTTTTTTTCTAAACATAGAAAGGGAGAGCCGCTCCCTCTACTTAAAGTAGTTTTGCGGCACTCCCTTTCAAAAGTTTATACAGGATATACTTTGCTTTCTTGATCAACCAATGCAGGATCTATCTTTGTCTTTTGTGCTTGACGGTATTTGAAAAACTCTTCTGCTACTTGAGGGAAAAGAGCATACGATAATACGTCTTCTTCTTGTTCTTTATATTGTTTCATTTTTGCTTCGATTTCTTTTAACTCTGGTTTTAATAGATCAGCTGGACGACAAGTAATTGGTTTTTCATTTCCAATAATAATCTTTTGAATCTCTTTGCTAATGGGTACAGGAGTTCTTCCGTACTCTCCACCTACTAAAGCCTTGGATTCTTTTGTAACCATTTTATATCGTTCTCCTGTTAATACATTCAAAACGGCTTGTGTTCCTACAATTTGACTGGTTGGAGTAACAAGAGGAGGATAACCAAAATCAGCTCGTACTCGAGGTACTTCTTGTAATACATCATAATATTTATTTTCTGCACCTTGTTGCTTTAATTGAGAAACAAGATTGGAAAGCATACCACCAGGTACTTGGTATAATAAAGTCTGAATATCTACACCTAATACTTTGGGATTCAGAAGCCCTTCATCCATAGCTTTTTCACGTAATGGTCTAAAATAATCTGCAATTTCACTTAATAATGTTTGATCTAAACCACTATCATAAGGTGTATTTTTGAATGTTTCTACCATCACTTCTGTAGCTGGTTGGGATGTTCCCATGGAGAAAGGTGACATAGCTGTATCAATGATATCTGCCCCTGCTTCTACTGCCTTCATATAAGTCATAGCTACTACACCACTAGTATAATGTCCATGCATATTAATAGGTATCTTAACTGCTTTTTTTAATGCGGAAACCAATTCATAAGCTGAATAGGGAAGTAATAACCCAGCCATATCCTTGATACAAATGGAATCAGCACCCATATTTTCTAATTGCTTGGCTAATTTTACATAATACTCTAAGGTGTGTACTTCACTTAATGTATAGGAAACTGCTACTTGGGCATGTCCCTTTTCTTTTTTAGTTGCTTTAATTGCTGTTTCTAAATTACGGGGATCATTTAAAGCATCAAAAATACGAATAATATCGATTCCATTAGCAATACTTTTTTGGACAAAGTATTCCACTACATCGTCTGCATAATGACGATATCCTAATATATTTTGTCCACGTAACAACATTTGTAATTTTGTATTTTTAGCCACTGCACGAATTTTACGAAGTCGTTCCCATGGATCTTCTTTTAAGAAACGAAGGCAAGAGTCAAAAGTGGCTCCTCCCCACATTTCTAAAGCATGAAAACCAACTTTGTCTAATTTTTCTACAATAGGAAGCATATCTTCCGTTGTCATTCTAGTTGCAATCAAAGACTGGTGTGCATCTCGAAGAATGGTATCTGTAATTTTCACCGGTCTTTTTTTCATTTCTTCTGCCATCTTTATAACCTCCTTATGGATTTGTATGCCGTCTATTTATCCTTTTATTTACTCCTTGCTCTTAACCTCCATATAATGTTAAGAAAATCCCTGCTACAATTGCAGAACCAATTACACCTGCAACATTAGGACCCATTGCGTGCATTAATAAGAAGTTCGTTGGGTTTTCTTCACTACCTACTTTTTGTGCTACTCGTGCTGCCATAGGTACTGCTGATACTCCTGCTGATCCAATTAAAGGATTGACTTTTCCACCCGTTGCCTTGCACATGATTTTCCCAAAAAGTATCCCCGCTGCTGTTCCTACAGAAAAGGCCACCAATCCTAAGGCTAAAATTCCTAATGTTTGGGGATTAATAAAAGCTTCTGCGCTAGCAGTAGCTCCCACTGTCATTCCCAAGAAAATCGTAATACTATACATTAATGCATTGGAAGCAGTTTGAGCTAAATTTTGTGTATCTGCACATTCCCTAATTAAATTACCAAACATAAGCATCCCAATAAGAGGAGCTGCACTGGGTAAAAGTAATACAACAAGAATGGTAACAAGAATAGGGAATATTATTTTTTCTGTTTTGGAAACAGGTCGTAATTGATCCATTTTAATTTGTCGTTCTTCCTTGGTTGTCAATGCTCTCATAATAGGGGGTTGTATAATCGGTACCAATGCCATATAAGAATAGGCAACTACTGCAATAGGACCTAATAAGTGTGGAGCAAGTTGGCTTGTTAAGAAAATCGCTGTAGGACCATCAGCACCCCCTATGATAGCAATGGAAGCTGCTTCTTTTAAATCAAATAATCCTGGAAAAATCATATTCAAAACAATCGCTCCAAGGAAAGCAAAGAAAATACCAAATTGGGCAGCTCCCCCTAATAAAATACTACGCGGATTGGCAATCAATGGCCCAAAATCAGTCAATGCTCCAACCCCTAAAAACACTAATGGTGGGAAAATTCCTAATTTATTTCCTTGGTATAAATAATAAAGTAATCCCCCTTTATCCATAAGCCCATTAAAAGGTAGATTTACTAATAACATTCCAAAAGAAATAGGAACTAATAATAATGGCTCATACCCTTTTTTAATAGCTAGATAAAGAAATAATAAAGCCACTGCGATCATAATGATATTACCCGAACGTAACCCGATAAAACCCGTACTTTTTACAAAACCAGTCAACGCATCCAATAATGCATGTATAAACGCCATATTGGCTTACCTCCTTGTGTCACATTTTTTATCCTATGGAAACAATTAGATCTCCTGTCTCTACAGAAGCCCCTTTGGATACGTTTACAGAAGCAATGGTTCCTGTTGCTGAAGCAACGATTTCATTTTCCATTTTCATTGCTTCTAAAATGGCAACCACATCCCCTTCTTTTACTTGATCCCCTTCTTTTACTTTTACATCAAGAATAACCCCAGGCATAGGTGCACTTACTTTAGTGGCTCCCACTGCTCCTGAAGATTTTTTAGCTGCTTTTGCTACTGGTTGAGGGGCAGACACAACAGGCGTAGGGGTAGCACTCGCTCCTCCTACTAACTCTTCTACTTCTACCTCGTATCTATTTCCATTTACGGTAACTTGAAATTTTCTCATGATTTTTCCTCCTTTAGAATGTAGAATCTTTTATCCTATTCTATAATTTGTAAATTTTCTTGTTTTGCGTTGCTACTCCAATTGGATCCTTTTGATCCAATTCTTCTAAAAGATCGAATTTGTAGTTGATCAGTAGTTGTATTTAAACTAGCTGCTACTGCTGCTGTAATAACGGCAATCAACTCTAAATCATCTTCTATTTCCTCTTCTTCTATATTTGTTTCTTCAGCAATTTCTGAAATCATTTCTGGTTTTTCTTTTGGTTTTGCCTTACTCAAGATGCCGAACAAATCCAAAATATACGATAGTAAGAGCAGGGCAATTAGAGTAATTCCCATACCAACAATGGTAACTGTTAACCCTTCTGCTAATGCACTCATTTTCTCACCTCATTCATTGGATCCTTTATTATAATACTGTGCTTTGTTTTTTAGCAGGTCGAGGATCTCTTTTACTGTAAAGCATTTCTAACGCTGCAATCACTCGTTTACGAGTGGCAGCTGGTTCAATAATATCATCAATGTATCCTCTGCTTGCCGCTGTATAGGGACTAGCTTGCAAACGTGAAAATTCTTCGATCTTTTCTGCTCGTAGAGCATCAGGATTTTTTGCTTTAGCTAATTCTTCTTGATACATAATATTAATGGCTGCATCTGCATTCATAACAGCAACTTGTGCTGTAGGCCATGCAAAAACCATATCTGCACCAATATGCTTACTATTCATCACTACATAAGCACTACCAAAAGCCCTTCGAACCAGTATATTTACTTTGGGTACTGTAGCATGAGCAAAAGCATGAATGAACTTAGATGCTTTTTTAGCTAGTCCTTGTGTTTCTTCGTCCATAGAAGCCTCAAAACCACCTACATCCGTAAAAGATACTAAAGGAATGTTAAAAGCATCACAAATCCGAACAAATGTTGCACCTTTTTCACAAGCCCATCCATCTAGAAAACCATCTTTTTCCATGGATTGATTGGCGATAATTCCCACTGTCATGCCGTTTAAACGAATAAATCCAGTAAATAAATTCTTTGCAAAAGATTTGCTGACTTCGAATACTTCTCTTTGGTCTGCAATAGCTTGTACTACTTGAGTCATATCAAAATTTTGTTTTCCATCATCAGGTACCAATGTATTCAGCTCTTCAGCAATACGATTTAAATCATCTTGGGGATCTAACGCAAATGCTTCTTCCATATTGTTAGAAGGTAAATAGCTAATGAAAGTTCTCATAGACGCTAAACATTCTTCTTCTGTTTCATACACAAATTGAGCTAAACCTGTTTTTGAAGCATGAACTTCACTACTACCTATATTATCAAAGGTTGCTTTCTTTTCTTTCATTGTATTTGGACTATTGACAAATAATCGCGCATTTTTTGATGTCATAAAAACAAAATCAGCTAAACCAGCTGAAAAAGTAGCTCCACCAGCACAATCCCCCAATACAGCCACTACTTGAGGAATGACTCCTGAAGCTAACGTTTGTTTTAAAAAGATTTCTCCATATCCTTGTAATCCATCGACTCCTTCTTGAAGTCGTAATCCTGTGGAATCTAAAAAGCCAATAATAGGAGCACCCATTTGCATGGCTTGTTCATAGGTTTTAACAATTTTTTTTGCATGCATCTCACCTACAGACCCACCTAATACGGCTGCATCTTGACTATAAACAAAAACTAAACGTCCTTCTATCGTTCCATAACCAGTTACTACACCATCAGCTGGGGTTTCTTTTTGTGATAAGTTAAAATCTGTATTACGATGCTTTACAAAAGCACCTATTTCCACAAAACTATTTTCATCCAACAAAGCATGAACACGTTCCCGAGCTGTTTTCTTCCCTTCTAATTGAAG
This sequence comes from Candidatus Epulonipiscium sp., assembly GCA_012520595.1. Taxonomy (GTDB): domain Bacteria; phylum Bacillota; class Clostridia; order Lachnospirales; family JAAYNZ01; genus JAAYNZ01. The sequence continues at coordinate 28,966 of JAAYNZ010000007.1, forward strand.
GCCAGTTGCTTCAATCGATTGTCGAAGGCTGGTGAGTTCATTGATCTTTTCCAGTGTACTCATTTGGTTCCCTCCATATTTTATTTTGAAATTATCATTGTAAAAATGCAACTTTCACCTATTTTATTCTACATGATGTTCTATCCAGATGCAAGCTTTTAGAAAGGAAAAAAGAAAGTTTTATTCCTTATTCGACCTTTTTCTGTTTTTCTTTTTTTCTATAATATAAAGAATAGGCGGATTCTGTTTTCGATTGTTAAAAGAAAGACAACCTACTGTTATTGTTCTTTCATCTAATTTTTTTACATATTCGTCCACTGCATTTTTCTCCTCTTCTCCTCCTTTATGTCCATAATAAGAAACAATGGTTATTACTCCACCTGGCTTTAAAAGAGAAATGCATTTTTCTAAAGCAACAAGAGTCGTTTGAGGAGTTGTGATCATCCTAGGGTCCCCTTTGGGTAAATAGCCTAAATTAAACATAGCTCCATCTATTGGTTCTTTTACATATTGATCCAACTTTGAATGGCAATCATGGATAAAGATAGCTTGACCCATAGCACCCTCTTTTTTTAATCTTAATTCTGCTTCTATAAGAGCTTTTTTTTGAATATCAAATCCAAAAACCTTTCCCTGGGGTCCTATACACTGAGCTAAAAAAAGGGTATCATATCCATTCCCAACAGTCCCATCAATAAAAACCTGTCCCGGTTGAATCTGTGTTTGTAATAATTGGTGAACCATGGTTGTCATTTTTCCAAGTAACATTATTTTATACTCCTTCTCTTTATAAATTTGCAAAGTTATATCTCTATAATTTTTTTAAATATTCTAGTTCTTCCTGGCTAAGATGCCGATATTCTCCTTTTTTTAAATCTCCTAAACTTATTTTTCCTATACATATTCTCTTAAGATGAATGACGGGATGTCCAATCCCTTCACACATTTTCCTTACTTGTCGATTCTTCCCTTCTCGAATCTGAATTTCCAGCACTGACTGATTTTTTTGCTTTTTTAGCAACCTCACAGATGCAGGAGCTGTTATATAATCTTCAATAGGAATACCTTTTCGCAATTTTTCTATTTTTCCTGCATCTGGAATTCCTTTAATGGTAGCAATATATGTTTTAAAAATTTTATACCTAGGATGCATAATTTTATTAGCTAACTGTCCATCATTGGTTAACAACAAAAGTCCGGATGTATGATAATCCAACCTTCCAATAGGAAAGATTCTTTCTTGTATTTCCTGTAATAAATCCAATACCGTAGGACGATTAAATTGATCCTTTACTGTTGTTACATATTCTTCTGGCTTATGAAGCATAAGATATACTTTTTTTTCTTGGGGTATAAGTACTTTTCCTTTATATCGAACCTCATCCTTCCCTGGATGAACCTTGGTTCCTAAAGTACGAATAATTTCTCCATTTACTTGTATCTTTCCTTCCGCAATTAGTTCTTCTGCCTTTCTTCTAGAGGCAATTCCACAATCTGCGATATATTTTTGAAGTCGTACTTCCAATATAATTTCCTCCTTTGTTCATTCATGGATAAACTGCATCCAATGATTTATAATTTTTTGTAAAGAGGTAAAAAAGTCATGTCTTTCTACTGTATACAAAGCTTGTAAAGGAATCCTCGCATATTTTTCCTCATTAATAAATACTTCACCGTACCCTAATACAGTTCCTTTTGTAATGGGTGCTTCTAAACTAATAGGAATGTCTACCTGGGTACGAATCTTATCATCTTCTTTTAATGGTAAGGAAAATTTTTCAGCATATCCTACCTCTACTTTTTCTAATGTGCCATGTAAAACTTGAACAATACCTGCTCGTTGGCCTTTCCGAATAATTTCTTGAGGTTTAAAAGAACGAAAACCATAATTCATAATAGCCTTTGTATCCACCCATTTTTGATTTTTGTTAGGATACCATCCACTTCCTAATACAACTGAAATCAAGTGCATCTTTTCTCTTTTTGCTGCACCTACAAAACAATATCCCGCCTGTCCTGTAAATCCTGTTTTAACCCCGGTAGCACCTTCATATTCTGTTAAAAACCGATTGGTATTTGATAAGTGAAAAGAACGATATGATCCTCCTGACTTAGGAATAGTTATCTGATGTGTATTCGTAATTTCAACAAAAGTAGGATTTTGGATGGCATAGGCAGTAATAAGAGCTAAATCATAAGCTGTAGAATAATGTCCTTCTGCATCTAACCCATTTGGTGTCTTATAGACAGTGTTATAAGCTCCTATTTCTTTGGCCTTTTGTGTCATCATATTACAGAATTCTTCTACACTTCCTCCAATATGCTCTGCAATAGCCACTGCTACATCATTGGAAGATTGAAGCATAAGTGCATACAATAAATCTTCTAAAGGGTAGATTTCTCCAGGCTTGATATATAACTTTACTCGAGGTGCTGCGGCTGCCCTAGCACTTACCTTTACTTCATCTTTTAAATTGCCCTTTTCTAATGCAACAATACAAGTCATGATCTTTGTGGTGCTTGCCATAGCTCGCTTCTCATGGGAATTTTTCTCCCATAATACCCTTCCACTTTCCATATCCAGTAAAATACCTGCTCGTGCTTCTACAGAAGGTGGAGAAACGTTTTTTTCTTCTGCTCTAAGTGGATTGATCATAGTACAAAAAAAGAATAGGACCATCCAAAGTTGAATTTGTTTCTTTTTCTTCATAAGATTTTCCTCTCTTTTGGATTCCTATTCTCATATATAGATTTTTTCTACTTGTCTCATTCTACTTTTTTTAATTTATTTTCCATTTCTTTGTCAATTTCTTTTTCGGCTTCTTGTTGAATCTTTTCTATCGTTTGTTCTTGTAGATTCGGCAATTCTTCTAATGATCGAAATCCAAAATAACGCAAAAATTCTTCTGTTGTTCCAAACAATAAAGGTCTCCCAGGTGCATCGAGTCGTCCTACTTCACAAACTAAGCCATACTCCAATAATCGATTTACTACATGATCACAGCTAACTCCTCGAAGATCTTCTATTTGAACTTTTGTAATAGGCTGTTTATATGCAATAATTGCAAGAGTTTCTAAGAGAGCTTGTGTAAGAGTAAATTTTTGTGGAGTTTCGTATAATTTTTGTATGTATTCAAAATATTGAGGTTTTGTACACATTTGAAAAGCACCATCCAACTCAATAATTTGAATACCTCGACCTTGTTTTTCATATTCCTCTTGCATTCGATATAAAATTTTTTGTGTTGTAATAGGATCCTGTTCGATCACTTTACTAATTTGTTTCAAAAGAACCGCTTCTCCTGCTACAAATAATAAGGATTCAATAATGGCTTCCACATCTGTTAATCCCATAATACCCCTTCTATTCTACTAGTATGATCTAATCTGAATCAGATCAAAAATATGCTCTTGTATTATTTTTATTTTTTTTCTTTTCATTAGCTCTAATAAAGCTAAAAAGGTAACAATCATTTCAATTCGATCCGCATCCTTATAAAATAATTCTTCAAAATACAAAACCGGTGTTAAAACAAGTAATTCTAGAATCCATTCCATTTTTTCTTCCACTGTATACAATTCTCTAGAAATAGAGCCAAAATCATGACGAATTGGATCGATTTTTGCTTTATGTCTTTTTATTACATCTTGAAAAGCATTATAAATCTGCTCTAATGTAATATGCTCTAATACTTCTTGGGGCGAAAAAATAGAAGATGTTTCCAATAACTCCACTGGGTATGTGGGTGATTTATAAACTATTTTTTGACCCTTTGTTTCTCTTTGTTTTAATAATTGAGATAATTGTTTGTATGTTTTGTATTCCAATAGTTTTGCTACTAATTCTTCTCTTGGGTCCTCCTCTTCTTCCTCTGAAGAAGAGGGAGTAGGCAAAAGCATTCGAGATTTAATCTGAAGAAGAGTCGCCGCCATGACTAAAAATTCACTGGTTACTTCCAAATCTTGCTCTTCTGCCTGATGGATATATTGTAAAAACTGTTCTGTTACTTCTGAAATAGGAATATCATAAATATTCATTTGATTTTTTTCAATCAAATGAAGCAAAAGATCTAAAGGTCCTTCAAACACATCTAAACATACTTGTATACTCACATTATATACTCCTTTTTAAACTTGAGTAGATTTTACAGGAGATGAAAAATCCCAAATATCATTTTTTCAATTCCACCAACAATTGGTAGTAACAAGCGCGGAATAATACCCATCAGTAATAAGAGAAGTAATAACATATGTAATAATTTCTCATACTGTAACATTTTAAAGTAAGAGCTAGGGGATAAAATCCCAAATAAAAGCTGAGAACCGTCTAATGGTGGAACGGGTAATAAATTAAATACTGTGAAAATAACATTAAAATGAATCCCATATCGTAAAAAACTAACAATGTACATTTGAAAATTAGGATTTACAAAAGGAACTAAAAAAACAATCTTTAAAAGAGCTCCAAACAAAAAAGCCCCTATTAAATTGCTTAAAGGGCCTGCTACTGCTACCCATAGATTTCCTTTGTTTCGATCTTCAAAATAAGTAGAGTTAACTCGTACTGGTTTTGACCATCCAAATTGCAATACAAAAAAAAGCAATAAACCAATAGGATCAATGTGCTTTAATGGATTAAGAGTCAAACGTCCTTCATTCTTCGGAGTTGGGTCACCTAATATGGTTGCTACCCTTGCATGAGAAAATTCATGAATAGCAATGGCAATTAAAATCGCTGGAATCATAAGAATATAAGATATAAAAATTTTCAACTGTTTCACCTTCTTTTTCTTTGCTACAGATTGTAAATCTTATTTTACTAATAAACCTCCTAAAATTCAAGTCAACCTGTTAAAATTAAAAATAAACTTTATTTTTTAATAAATACGTGACATCCATAAAAAAATCCAAGTTTGCCTTGGATTTATAGCCATTGATCAAGTAGTTTGTTCATTATATGTTTAAAATTTGCTTTTTCTATATCTTCTTTCATTATCAAATTGGAACGTCCCATTTCTTTTCCTTCCAAAGTATAAATCATTTCCCCTACTTTATCTCCTTTTTTAACTGGAGCATGTAAAAAAGGAGCCATTTCTAAATGGGATTGCATTTTTTCTTTTTGTCCTTTATCTCCTTTTTGTAATAAAAAACAGATATCTTCTTCTAGCATTACCTCTCCTTCCTCTTTCTTACCTTTAATAATAGGAATCTTTCCTACGATGGTTCCTTTTTTACCTTGTTGTACCATTTCAAAATTTGCAAAACCATAGTCAAAAAGTTTCATTACTTCTTGAAATCGTACTTTATAGTCGGGGGTAGCCATTACAACAGCAATTAATTGTAAGCCATTTTTTTCTGCTGTGCCGGATAAACAATATAATGCCTTACTGGTTGAACCTGTTTTTAGTCCAGTCGTTCCTTCATACCATTTAAGTAGTTTATTTGTATTAGTTAAATCTGTGATTTCTTCTCCGTTTTTTCGTTGATGTACTAATGTATCATGCCATATGGTTGATAGTTTATGAACTTCTGGGAAACGTGTTATTAACTCTCTTGACATAATAGCAATATCATAGGCAGATGTTAAATGTCCATCAGCATCCAAACCAGAAGAATTAACAAAATGAGAATTTTTCATTCCTAATTCCTTTGCTTTTTTATTCATAAGCTCCACAAAGGCTTCTTCACTTCCCGCAATGTATTCTGCCATGGCCACTGCCGCATCATTACCAGAAGCCACAACAATGCATTTTGTTAAGGTAGCCACATCAATTTGTTCTTCTGGTGATAAAAATACTTGAGAGCCTCCCATACCTGCTGCTCGTTCACTAACAGTTACGATATCATTCCATTGTATCTTCCCACTTTCAACAGCTTCATAAATCAATAAAAGGGTCATTATTTTGGTAATACTAGCGGGTCGTAAAGATTCATGGGCATTTTTTTCAAAAAGAATAGTTCCTGTTGTAGGTTCCATTAAAATTGCTGATTTTGAAGTTAGTTCTAGAGGTGCCGCCATAACGATTGGTTGTTTTATAATATTTACCACCACAAGAAATAACAAGGAAAAAACGAGGACTTTTTTTCTGTTCATTTGAAAACCTCCTTTTTATTTTTATGTGAATTATCATAATACACTGAGAACTCATCTGTTCTTTTTACTTTATGCACATTAAAATTAACAATTTATTAAAGAAGAAGCTATCTATTGTTATAGTAAGCTTTTTACAATAAAATATACGTGAAAATAACCGGAAAAAAAAGAGCTTTTATTGGCTCTTTTTACGTTTATCCATATTTAAAAAATTTCTGATAAAAAACTAGTTCCATAGGATACAGGAGGTGTTTGAAAAATTTGACTAATCGTTTGTCCAATATCAGCAAAAGTGGTTCTAGTTTTTAAATCGACACCTTTTTTTAATGGCTTTCCATATGCTAAAAAAGGAACATATTCTCTTGAATGATCTGTGCTAGGTGTAGTTGGGTCACAGCCATGATCAGCTGTAATGAATAAAATATCATCATCTTTCATTCCTTGCATAATTTCTGGCAACCGCTGATCAAAAGCTTCTAAGCCTCTACCATATCCAATATAATCATTACGATGTCCCCACTTAGAATCAAAATCCACTAAATTTATAAAAATTAATCCTTGGGTATCCTTTTGGATCCATCGAATGGTTTGATCAACTCCATCCATGTTATCTAAGGTGTGGATAGCCTTTGTAATTCCTTGTCCTCCAAAAATATCTTCGATTTTTCCAATACCTATGACATCTAAACCTTGATCTTTGACTCGATCTAAAATCGTTGGTTCTTTAGGAGTTAAGGAAAAGTCTCTACGATTGGCTGTTCGTTCAAAAGAACCAACTTGTCCAATAAAAGGTCTTGCAATAACTCTAGCAACAGCATGATCACCCTGTAACAACTTTCTAGCGATCCTACAAATCTCATATAATCGTTCAACGGGAATAACTTCTTCATGGGCTGCAATTTGAAATACACTATCAGCCGATGTGTAAACAATAGGGTAGCCTGTTTTTAGATGTTCCTCTCCTAATTCCTTCAAAATTTCTGTACCGGAGGCTGGTTTGTTTCCTAGTATATCTGTTCCAATGGCTTGTTTAAAAGGTTCTATGATTTCTTCTGGAAATCCCTGGGGATACGTTGGAAAAGAAATGGGAGAATAGATACCTGCCATTTCCCAATGTCCAATTGTCGTATCTTTTCCATTGGACATTTCGGCAAAACGACCAAAACATCCTTTTGGGTCAGCTACCTTCGGTAATTCCACCATCCCTTCAATATTTCCTAAACCAAGTTCTAATAAATGGGGAATTTCTAAACCATTCATGGCTTTCCATACATTCCCTAATGTATTGCTACCCTCATCTCCAAATTTTTTAGCATCTGGAAGAGCTCCCATACCTACACTATCTAATACAATCCAAATAATTCGTTTAATCATATATTTCCCTCCTTCTTTTCTATTTTCCTTTTATCAATATTTACATTTCACAAAATACATATGCATCATTCCATGCTCTGCTTGTTCCTCTTGTTGCTTTCTTAAATATTATGCCCTGGGATGGGCCTTCTTATAAACTTCTTTGATCCTATTTTTTTGAAGTTTTGCATAAACCTGAGTCGTAGAAATATCGGAATGTCCTAGCATTTCTTGCACTGATTGTAAATCGGCCCCATTTTCTACTAAATGAGCAGCAAAAGAGTGACGTAACATATGAGGAGTAATTGTTTTTTGAATAGAGGCTTTTTGAGCGTATACTTTCACTATTTTCCAAAACCCTTGTCTTGTCATTGCTGTACCGCTACAATTTACAAATAAAGCGGGTTCCTTTATATCCCGAATCATGATTAACCGTGCATTTTCTATGTATTTTTGTAAGGCTTCAATAGCTTTGGAACCTAGCGGAATAATTCTTTCTTTTCCTCCGTAAGAACATCTCAAATAACCTAATGCCATATGAATTTGATCCGTTTGAAGATTTACTAGTTCAGACACTCGAATACCTGTAGCATACAAAACTTCCAACATAGCTTTGTCTCTTATTCCTTTTAACTCTTTAGGATCCGGTTGTGCTAAGAGTAATCCTACCTCTTCCATGGTTAAAATCTCAGGTAGCTTTTTTTCTATTTTAGGGGCTACTACATCTAATGTAGGATCTTCCTGAATGTAACCTTCTTTATATAAAAATTGAAAAAAAGAACGAAGAGAAGCAAGATTTCTAGAAATAGTAGAGGCCGCCCTCCCTTTTTTTTCCAAGTGCAATAAGTAAGCTCGAATATTTGTAACATTTATCTTTTGAGGCTTACTTATTCCTGCCTGTATAAGAAATTGATGAAAATTTTTTAGGTCCCTTTCGTACGAAAGAATTGTATTTTTCGTTGAACCCTTTCCTTTCTCTAGATATTCCGCAAATTGCACTACACATTCTTCCATTTTAGGTCTCCTTTAGCATTGGATTATCCTTTTGTCTTTTGTATTGATCTCTTTCCATTATAATACATCTTTTTTAAAAAGTCGATGTCTATTCACATCTTAAAGTCAATTCTTCCTTTCGCTCTTACTTCGACAATAATGCTCTCATCAATATAGGGGTAAAATAAGTCTCAATAACGCTTCCTAATACGATGCAAGCCAGTCCAATGGCCAACACCAATCCATATTCAATCCACTTCTGCTTTTGCTCCCGGTGCCAACGGGCCCTCATTTGTTTTTGTTGATAATGACCAACGCTCCATTGCATACTATATTTTGCAACAAAAATAAACATTGGAATAAAAATAAGATTTTGTGGTAAAAAAGAAATAAATCCAAAAAAAAGCCCATTCCAACCATATTGAACAAATAAAAAGGTAGACGTAAATCCATATACCAGTCCCTTTAAAAACAAAGCACCGCAGGCAAAAAAAATACCTATGGTTAAAAAACCCATACCCCATATCCATAATAATAATTTTCCATTTTTAAACAAAACATTTTTTAAAACCTGTTTTGAAGAAACAAAAGTAGTCGGAAACTGAGAAAAAAAACTTTCTAAATACTGAAGAAGTTCTTTTTGCTGAATTTCATTAACATGATTAGCAATAATAGCACCCAACAAAATACCAATGACAATACATCCACTTCCTATTAAATATAAAATATATCCACTTGAGATTCTACGCTTTGAAAAACTAGGAATCTTTCTTTTCATTCTCATATTAAAACCTCCTTTTCTATTTCAATATATGAAAGTGAAAAGAAAGATATGAATGCTTGTCTTCTTTATGTTTGGGTGAAAACTTTTATTTGAAACTTTTTGTCTTTTTATAACAACCTTGCATAGCTTCTATAAGAGCACTTCGAAACCCTTTTTCTTCTAGAATTCGTACAGCCTCTATGGTGGTTCCTCCCGGTGAACAAACTTGATCTTTTAAAATTCCAGGATGTTGTTTCGTTTCAAGTACCATCTTCGCAGAACCTAATACTGTCTGAGCAGCTAGGTGATAAGCAGAATCTCGCGGAAGGCCTTGCAATACTCCTGCATCTGCCATGGCTTCGATCATCATATAAACATAAGCTGGAGCACTACCAGAAATAGATACAACTGCATCCATAAATTCTTCTTTCACGCTTTCTACCTTTCCTAAGCTTTCAAACAAACTGTAAATATCTGAACGCTCTTCTTGTGTATATTGACTTTCTGAAAAACAAATAGCAGTCATACCTTCTCCTATTAATGCAGGTGTATTGGGCATAGCACGAACCACTCGTGTAGAAGATCCTATCCAATCTTGTACCATTGAAATCGAAATTCCTGGCGCAATAGTAATGATGATTTGGTTTTCTTTTATATAGGTTTTTAGATTTTTTAATGTTTCTTGATAAAATTGTGGTTTAATGGCAAATACAAGAATATCTGCTTTTTGTATAAGAGCAATGGGATCTCCTTCTTCCCTTACTCCTGTCTTCTCCCAAATCCATTGACATCGTTCTTTTGATACATCTGTAAAAAAAACAGATTCTTTCCAGCCTTTTTTTAATAACCCTTGTATAATGGCAAATCCCATATTCCCAGCTCCAAAAACACCGATTGTCTTTTTCATTCCATAGCCTCCTTTTCTTTTTATTATATCAGCTTTTACCTTGATTGCATAAAAAAATCATAAAAAAGAGAAGTTCATTCTCGTTTTTTATGATTTAAAATGTTTTAAACAAATTCATAATAGAATAAAAAATTATACAGAAATACTTAAAAGAGATAACTTGTTAATAAAAGATTCAATACGGTCAATCCCTTTTTTAATATTTTCTAAAGAAATAGCGTAGGATAAACGAATATGATTAGGGCAACCAAAATCTTGACAAGGAACAACAGCTACCTGTGCCTTTTCTAAAAGCAGTCGAGCAAAATCAGCAGCCCCATTAATTCTTTCTCCTTCATAGGAAACACCAATTAGTTCTTCTACATCGACTAAAACATAAAAAGCTCCTTGCGGCTTAAATGCAGATATTCCTGGAATTTGTTTAATGCGATTTATCATATAATCTCTACGCTCTTCAAAAGCTTGACGCATTTGCTCCACACAATCTTGTGGTCCCGTAATGGCTGCCAAAGCAGCTTTTTGAGCAATGGAATTAGGATTCGAAGCTCCATGACTTTGAATATTGGACATGACTTTTGCAATCTCAGGATGAGCAGCCGCATATCCAATTCGCCATCCTGTCATAGCATAACTTTTTGATACTCCATTGATCAAAATGGTTTTTTCATATGCTTCTGGTCCCAAACTAGCTACGCTAATATGCTCAGCACCATCATAAACCAACTTTTCATAAATTTCATCAGAAATAATATATAAATCATGGGATATGGCTATATCAACTAAAGCTTTCAATTCTTCTTTTGTATAAATCATTCCTGTAGGGTTACTGGGACTATTGATAATCAATGCTTTTGTACGACTGGTTATATTTGCATTTAATTGTTCCGACGTTATTTTGTACTGGTTTTCTTTTTGAGTATAAACAATTTTGGGAACTCCATCGGCTAAGGCTACCATTTCCGGATAACTAAGCCAAAAAGGTGCTGGAATAATCACTTCATCCCCAGGATTTAAAATAGCCATAAAAGCATTTGTTAATGAATGCTTTGCTCCATTACTAACGACAATTTGATTACATTCATAAACAAGTCCATGTTCTTGCACTAATTGGGAACAAATTGCTTTTCTTAGTTCTAATGTTCCTGATACAGGAGTATATTTTGTAAAACCTTCTTTAATAGCTTTTATAGCTGCCTCTTTTACATGTGAAGGAGTATCAAAGTCAGGTTCACCTGCTCCAAAACCAATAACATCCATTCCTTCTGCTTTCATTTGCTTTGATTTTGCTGTAATTGCTAATGTTGATGAAGGTTTTATTTGACTTCCTTTTTTAGATATATACATTTTAACCACCTACCTATAATGACTCTATCTCTCTAATGTTTCTTATTGTAATATATTTTTCTGATATTTGCAAGTATTTTTTTAAAAAAATTCTTTTTTTGAAAGCTTTATCAGTTTTGAAAAGGAGTTTTTTGAACATTTTGCAAGTTTTTATGTTTGTTTTTCATTTTAAGATTTTTCTACTTTATTATTTTATGAATGAAAATTGAATAGGGTGCACATACTGATAGAGAAGGTTATCATAAAAGGATAGGAGGTTATAATTCCATGACACGACCTGATGATCAAATGATCCATTGTAGTGTTAAATCTTGCCAATATAATGACCAAGTTCAATATTGTACTTTAGATAGTATTCAGGTTGGTTCTAATGAACACCATGCCCGAACGAAGCAAGAAACAGATTGTTTAAGTTTTGAAGCAGAAATGCAATAAAATAAAAGGCACAAAGGTGCCTTTTATTTTGGTTGTACAATCAGTTTAATAGCTGTACGCTCTTCTCCATCAATTTCAATCTCCGCAAATGCGGGAATACACATAAGATCAATACCTGAGGGAGCCACATATCCTCTTGCGATAATGATAGCCTTTATTGCTTGATTTAATGCCCCTGCACCAATCGCTTGTAGTTCAGCACCACCCTTTTCACGAATGGTATTCGCTAAAGCTCCTGCTACAGAATTTGGATTTGATTTTGATGCAACCTTCAATATTTCCATTTATAAAACCCCCTTTAATGAAGTACACTTATTATTAGATATTCTACAGAAAATGCAGAAATCCTTTTTTATAAAAAAATAAAAGCATGAAATTCACGCTTTTATTTTTGACGAACCTTATTTGGCATATTCAATCGCTCTTGTTTCACGAATCATATTCACCTTTATTTGACCTGGATATTCTAATTCACCTTCAATTTGCTTTGCAATTTCTCTTGCCAATAAATTCATTTCTGCATCATTCACTTGTTCTGGAATAACCATAATACGAAGTTCTCTTCCCGCTTGAATAGCAAAAGATTTCTCCACACCCTCAAAACCATCAGCTATTTCTTCTAGCTTTTGCAAACGCTTGATATAGGTTTCTAAGGTTTCTCTCCTTGCTCCAGGTCTTGCAGCGGAAATGGTATCTGCAGCTTGTACAATAACAGCTATAATACTTTCAGGCTCAACATCACCATGATGAGCTTCTACTGCATTAATAACTATTTTAGATTCTCGATATTTTTTACAAAGTTCAACGCCTATACTAACATGGGAACCTTCCATCTCATGATCTACGGCTTTTCCAATATCATGTAGTAGTCCTGCTCTCTTTGCTAAACGAATATCTATTCCTAGTTCACCTGCAATTAAACCACTTAAATGAGCTACTTCAATAGAATGTTTTAATACATTTTGACCATAACTGGTTCGGAATTTTAATTTCCCAAGTAAACGTACAAGTTCGGGGTGAAGACCATGTACTCCTGTTTCAAAGGTAGCAGACTCACCTTCTTCACGAATGATTGTTTCTACTTCTTTTCTTGCCTTCTCTACCATTTCTTCAATTCGAGCAGGATGAATTCGCCCATCTACAATTAATTTTTCTAAAGCAATCCGGGCAATTTCTCTGCGGATTGGATCAAATCCTGATAAAATAACGGCCTCTGGAGTATCATCAATAATAAGATCAATTCCTGTTAAAGTTTCTAAGGCTCTAATATTCCGCCCTTCACGCCCTATAATTCTTCCTTTCATCTCATCACTAGGTAAAGAAACAACAGATACTGTCGTATCTGCTACATGATCTGCTGCACATTTTTGGATGGCATTGGTAATAATATCTCTTGCCCTTTTGTCTGCTTCTTGTTTTGTTTGGTTTTCGATTTCCTTAATGAGCATTGCAGATTCATGTTTTACTTCATTCTCAATGGTCTGTAATAAATATTCTTTTGCTTGTTCTGATGTTAATCCTGAAATATTTTCTAATTCTTGTAATTGTTTGTGTTGTAATTCTAATAATTCTTCCTTTAATTGCTCTATTTCTTCTGCTTTTTTCGCGAGTTGACTCTCTTTTTTTTCAAAAGATTCAGCTTTTCTATCTAAAGCTTCTTCTTTTTGAAGAAGTCTTCTTTCAAGACGCTGGAGCTCATTTCTACGTTCTTTAACTTCTTTATCCAAATCATTTTTGGCTCTTAACGCTTCTTCTTTGGCTTCTAATGCAATTTCTCGTTTTCTAGCTTCTGCCGTTTTAATTGCATCATCAATAATATCTCGAGCTTTTACTTCTGCCGTGCCAATTTGAGCTTCAGCAATTTTCTTACGATAAGCAATTCCCGCCATAAAAGCAATAATCCCAACAATGACGGTTGTTATCACAACACTAATAATGATTTCAACGATAACCAACACCTCCTTTATTCAGTTTTCATTGTTCAATATAAAAATGCATACTAACATTTAAATTGTATTACTTTTTAAAACTGATGTCAAGCATATAAAGCATTCCTTCTAAAGGGCCTCTACCATATTCTTATAAAATAAGCTCTCTAAGACTTTTAAAAAAGAGCCCTTAAAGTAGAGTTCTTATCACATTCAATCAACATCTTCTTTTATATTCCAGTTTATTTTTGAAAACACTTTATAAATAGTCTCATAAGAAAATCCTCGTCGTTGTAAATAAAAATACAATCGTCGTTTTTCTTTTAAAGAAATTTCTTTATCTAGATCCACTCTTTTTTGTATTAGCTGATAGACTGCCTTTTCTTCATCTATAACTTGATTATCTATCACTTGTTCTGCTACTTCTTTAGGTATTCCTTTCTGCTGCAATTGATATGCTAGCATCCTTTTACCCATGGGTTTATTTTGTAATTTAGCTTTAATAAATTGTTCTGCATAAGATTTATCATCCAAGAAAGAATATCGGTATAAAAAATCAATAATACGCTGGATCACTGAATCAGGATAGAAATCCTGTTGTAATCGTTGCCGAATCTCTTGTTCCGTACGCCCACGATAATGAAGCAAACGAAGAGCTTTTTCCTTCCCACGCCGATATAAAACAGTGTTCTCAATTTTGTCTTTTTCATCTTGGGTTATTTCTTGTTGTTCTTTCAATCCCAATTGATATAAATCTTCTGCATCCATTCCAAAGGCAAATTCATGATCAATGAAAATAGACCAACGATTTTTATGATATTTTTGTGGCTGTATTTTGGTAATTTTCATCTGCTGTTATTCTTCCGTAGATAAGTCTACTGATTCTTCCTGCTCTTTTATTTCTTTTTCTGTCAGTAAAGGCAATTGATAAAATTCTCTTACCTGATTTTCTATTTCAAAACAGACCCTAGAATTTTCCTTTAGAAAAGTTTTAACATTTTCTCTTCCTTGTCCTAAACGAATATCGCCATAAGAATACCAAGCTCCACTTTTAGAAACAATGTCCAACTCTGTACCTAAGTCGAGGACATCACCTTCTCTTGAAATCCCTTGTCCGTACATAATGTCAAATTCCGCTGTCTTAAACGGAGGAGCTACTTTATTTTTAACAACCTTTACTCGAGTACGATTTCCTACAAAATCGTTACTTTGTTTAAGGGATTCAATCCTACGAACATCTAATCGAATGGAAGAATAGAACTTAAGAGCACGACCTCCAGTAGTGGTTTCTGGGCTTCCAAAAGTAATCCCAACTTTTTCTCTCAATTGATTAATAAATACAACAATACATTTAGATTTATTAACAACTCCTGTTAACTTACGTAATGCTTGGGACATGAGTCTAGCCTGTAACCCCATATGACTATCCCCCATTTCTCCCTCTATTTCAGCTTTAGGCACTAAGGCAGCAACAGAGTCAACGATTACCATATCAATGGCTCCTGAACGTACCATGGTTTCTGCAATTTCTAGTGCTTGTTCTCCATGATCAGGTTGAGAGATATATAAGTTTTCTACATCAACTCCTAATTTACCTGCATAATTAGGATCTAAGGCATGTTCAGCATCAATAAAAGCAGCAATACCACCTAATTTTTGTACTTCCGCTACCATATGAAGAGCTACCGTAGTCTTTCCTGAAGACTCCGGACCAAAAACCTCAATAATCCTTCCTCTAGGGATTCCTCCTACTCCTAAAGCAACATCCAGGCTTAGAGAACCTGTAGGAACCGTCTCAATATTCATGTTATCCCTTGATTCTCCCAATTTCATAATAGAACCTTTTCCAAATTGCTTTTGAATCTGTGCAATAGCAGAATCTAATGCCTTTAATTTATCTTGATCCATTTTTTTCCTGGTAATAACCAGGTCACCACCTTTCTTATCGATCGAACTCATGTTCTTATTATAGCTGATATTTTACTTTTCGTCAACCTCCATTTGTAATAATTTTTGTCTTAACCAATCCAATGCTTCTACTGTTACCCGCTCTCTAATTTTTTGACGTTTTCCTGAAAACTGTAATTTTTTCACTTCAACTTTTCCATTATAAAAGATACCCACATAAACTAGGCCTACAGGCTTTTCTTTACTACCTCCACCAGGTCCAGCAATTCCTGTAACACTAAGTCCAATATCTGTTTGGGCTGTTCTTCCTATACCTATGGCCATTTCTTGGGCTGTTTCTTCACTAACAGCTCCATATTGTTTTAATGTCTCCTTAGCAACTCCCAACCGACTCATTTTAGCTTCATTGGAGTAAGTAACAGCTCCTTCCAATAAAACTTCAGAAACTCCTGGATAATTCACCAAACGACTACAAATCATTCCGCCTGTGCAAGATTCTGCTATACTAAGGGTTTTATTTTTTTCTAACAAAAGGCGAACAATCTCTTGTTCAAGAGTTGTTTCATCTGTTCCATAAATATGAATTCCTAATCGCTTTCGAATTTCCTTTTCTACAGGTTGAATCAATAATAGTCCTTCTTGCTCTGTAGAACTACGTGCTGTAATTCGTAGGCGAACCTCTCCTTGTTTTGCATAAGGTGCAATCGTGGGATTGGTTTGTTTTTTTATTAAATCTTGTAATTGATCTTCTACGTGGCTTTCCCCCAGACCTGTAATATGTAATATTTTTGAAATTAATATTCCTTCTTGAAAACCTTGTAAATAAGGTACTACATAATGTTCAAACATAGGAATCATTTCACTTGGAGGACCCGGAAGTAAAATTAAGATCTTACCTTCTTTCTCCAAAATGCATCCAGGTGCTGTACCATGATCATTAGGCAAAATTTGAGATCCTTCTGGAAATAAAGCTTGTTTTTTATTTCCTTCTGTTAAAGGAAGACCTCTACCTTTAAAATAATCAGATATTCTCTCTAAACTAGAGATATCAAGTACCAATTTCTTTTGAAAATATTCTGCTGCCATTTCTTTAGTTAAATCATCTTGCGTAGGACCTAAACCTCCTGTCGTAATTAATAAATCAGCTCTTTGAAATCCCTGTACATAAGTTTCTCTTAATCGACTTGGATTATCTCCTACAACAGTTTGATAATAAACAAAAATACCTAATTCAGCTAAACGTTTAGCAATATATTGTCCATTGGTATTTATAATTTCTCCCAGCAAAAGTTCTGTCCCCACAGCTATAATTTCTGCTTTCATTTATATCCCTTCTTTACTTTTATAGTAGCATAATCTAAATTTCGTAAAATCCCTATCCATACATTCTTTAAATCATTTTCAAAAATTATTGTATTATAAATTTTCTTTTATTTCAATAAAAATCCCCTAAACGGAGATTTTTATTATTGCCCTAATTTTTTTGTTATTAATCTTTGGATTTCAGATGCTTGCATTCCTTCATTTTCAGCAAAACGTTTAAAACAATCCCTAATTTCTTCATCGTCAATTTCCTGTGAATAGTTTTGAAAATCCCTTACTCTTTCTTGGGTATCTAAAAGAGCTTTTTTTAAATAGTCTTGGGTTGTAAGTTCCATATCTTCACCTCCTAAAGTTAATAGAAATACCATTTGTCTATTATTTAGTATAGATAAAATTTCTTATGTTATACCATTTATAAAATTCCATAGTTTGCTTAAAAAATAATGCTCAAGTGTATTATGATAAAATATAACTTTACCCTACTAGTTATTCATATTGGATAAATTTTTTCAATCTTATACTATTAAGCACAATGCTAGGGATTCCATTATAAAAAACAAACAGGTATTATTCTACTAATACCTGTTTGTTTTTTATAATATAGTCTACGCCTGAAACAATAGTAAAAATAACACTGGCCCAAATAAAAACTACTTCTAGCCATTGAAAAATCAAACGAGAACTATTTAGTAACAACAAGATAACCATGATCATTTGGCTTACTGTCTTAATTTTTCCCCATTTACTAGCTGCAATTACAATATTGTTGGAAGCTGCTAATATTCGAAAACCTGTAACAGCAAATTCTCGACTAATAATAATAATCACAACCCAAGCAGATAATCGTTCCAACTGAACAAGTCCAATCATAGCAGAAGTAACTAGCAATTTATCTGCCAATGGATCCATGAACTTGCCTAGATTTGTAACAAGATTTCTAGAACGTGCAATATAACCATCTAAGAAATCGGTTAATGCTGCTAAGATAAAAATAAGTAAAGCTCCATATTTTCCTATAGGTGCCGGAAACCAATTGGTCAATAAAAAAATCAAAAATAAAGGGATCATAAAAACACGGACAAAGGTTAGTTTATTAGCTAAATTCATTCTATCATCTCTCCCACTAGATCATATTCATAGGCTTCTTTTATACGAACTTTTATAAATTCTCCTGACATGAGTTCTTTTTGTATGGGAATAAACACCATACCATCAATGTCAGGAGCATCTTTATAGGTCCGACCACAATAAACCCCTTGTTCTGGTAACTTCCCTTCGATCAAAACTTCCATTTCTCTTCCTGTCATTTTTTGGGATAATTTTATGCTGATCCCCTGCTGCAATTCCATTAATAGTCCTCTTCGCTCCTGTTTGATTTCTTCTTGGATTTGATCTGGAAATTCTGCAGCTTTTGTTCCCTCTTCCTGAGAATAAGTAAAAACACCTAAACGATCAAAACACATGTCTTTAACAAAAGTGTATACGTCTTCAAATTGCTCTTGTGTTTCTCCTGGAAAGCCAGTAATCAATGTTGTTCGTATACAAATCTCTGGGATCTGTCTTCGCAGCTTGTCAATCACTTGTCTTAGCTGCTTTTGATTACTCCGCCTTCCCATTCTTTTTAGAATCTCATTGTTGGCATGTTGAATGGGCATATCAATGTATTTACAAATTTTAGGTTCTTTTGCCATAACTTCAATTAACTCATCTGTAATTTCTTCAGGATAACAATATAAAAGACGAATCCAATGCAGATCTTTGATTTGACAAAGCTTAGTTAATAGTTCTGGTAATTTTTTTGTTCCATATCGATCTTGTCCATATCCTGTCGTATCTTGAGCAACTAAGATTAATTCCTTTACTCCTTGCTGCACTAAAATTTCTGCTTCTTTTAGAATGCTCTCCATACTTCGGCTACGGTATTTACCCCTTATCTTAGGAATAATACAGTAACTACAATGATTGTTACATCCTTCTGCAATTTTTAAATACCCATAATACCCTGGAGTACTTAAAATCCTAGTTTCTTCCATTTCCATTATTCGATGAATATCTTCAAATGCCTCTACTTTTTCTCCTTGTAATGCTTTTTTAATAACAACTGCAATTTGATCATATCCCGTTGTTCCTATGATACCATCGACTTCAGGAATCTCCTTTAAAATCTCCTTTTTATATCGTTCTGCCATACAACCTGTTACAATAAGAACTTTACAGTTTCCTTCTTTTTTATAAAGAGACATTTGTAATATATTTTCAATACTTTCTTCTTGGGCTTCTTGAATAAAACAACAGGTATTTACAACAATAACTTCTGCTTGAGATTCATCTGAAACAATCTCAAATCCTTCTTTTTTTACTATTCCTAACATATTTTCACTATCAATTCGATTTTTATCACAACCTAATGATACAAAAGCAATCGATGTACTCACAAATTTTACTCCTCTCCCTGCTCTGCTCCTTGAATACAATTATATAAAAGCATTGCAATGGTCATAGGCCCTACTCCTCTTGGTACTGGAGTAATGGCTCCGGCTTTTTCTTTACAACCCTCAAAGTCAATATCTCCACAAACCTTACCATTTTCTAAGCGATTAATTCCTACATCAATTAATACAGCTCCATGTTTTATCATATCGGCTGTAACAAAATTAGGTTTTCCAAGAGCAGCTACAATAATATCACCCTGTTGACATAATTCTTTAAGGTTGGTTGTTCTAGAATGACACATGGTTACTGTCCCATTTTCTCGTAATAAAAGCATGGACACTGGCTTACCTACAATATTGCTACGCCCAATGACTACACAATGTTTACCTTCAATGGAAAGATTCGAACGCTTTAATAATTCGATAATTCCTGCTGCCGTACAAGGCAAAAAAGCTTTTTTGCCAATGCTTAATGCTCCTACATTCATAGGATGAAAACCATCCACATCCTTTTCGGGTGCAATCATCATCAATATTTTTTCTTCTTCTATGTGAGAAGGCAAAGGCAATTGTACTAAAATACCATGGACGTCTTCTCGATTATTTAATTCTTTTATTAGTGATAATAATGTATCCTCCCTAGTATCTTCTGGAAGTTCATAAGATAAGGAACGCATTCCTACATATTCACAAGCTTTTTTCTTGTTGGATACATAAATTTGAGAAGCAGGATCTTCTCCTACTAGTATAACTGCTAAAGTAGGTTCAATTTCCTTTTCTTGTAGCTTCTTTACTTTTTCTTTTAATTCTTCTTTGATTTCATCTGCAATTTGTTTCCCATTAATGATCTTCCCCATAAAACTCCCTCCTAAAATAATCCTGTTATCTTTCCATCTTCACCCACATCTACTTGAGTCGCTGCTGGTTTTTTTGGTAAACCAGGCATAATCATAATATCTCCTGTAAGAGCTACAATAAAACCAGCTCCTGCTGAAACCCTAAGTTCTCGAACAGTAATGGTAAAATCTTTAGGACATCCTAATAAGTGTGGCTGATCTGATAATGAATATTGGGTCTTAGCTACACAAATAGGTAAATCTTCTAGTCCTATTTTTTTAATTTTCTTTATGTCTTTTTGTGCCTTTGCTGTCAATACAACTCCTTTTGCCCCATAAATTTCTGTTGCAATAATTTCTAACTTTTCTAAAATTGAGTTCGTATTATCATATAAAGGCGCAAAATGAGAAGTTTCTGTTTCTAACACATGAAGTACTTTCTGTGCTAAATCAATGCCTCCTTTGCCTCCTTTTTCCCAAACCTCGGATAAAGCAAAAGTAGCACCTAACTCTTCACAACGTTTTTTTACATAAGCAATTTCTTCTTTGGTATCTGTTGTAAATGCATTTAATGTAACAATAACGGGTACCTTGAACTTCTTAATATTTTCAATGTGTTTTTCCAGATTACAAAAACCTTTTTTTAAAGCTTCTATATTTTCAACGGAAAGCTGATCTTTAGGAACCAACCCATTGTACTTTAATGCACGGATAGTGGCTACTAAAACCACTGCATCTGGCTTTAATCCTCCCATCCTGCATTTAATATCAAAAAATTTCTCTGCTCCTAAGTCCGCTCCAAAACCTGCTTCTGTAATGACAATATCTCCTAATTTTAAAGCCATTTGAGTCCCTCGAATACTATTGCATCCATGGGCAATATTGGCAAAAGGGCCTCCATGCATAATTACAGGAGTATTTTCTAAGGTTTGAATCAGATTAGGCTTTAAGGCATCCTTCAATAAAGCAGTCATGGCACCAGGAGCTTGTAAATCCTTTGCTGTTACTGGTTCTCCTTCGTAGGTATATCCGATAATAATTCTTCCTATACGTTCTTTTAAATCATGGATATCTTGTGCTAAACATAAAATTGCCATCACTTCCGAAGCAACCGAAATAATAAAGCTATCTTCTCTAGGAACGCCATGGGTTTTCCCGCCTAATCCAACAACAATATTACGTAATGCCCGATCATTCATATCCATTACACGTTTCCAAAGGATTTGCCTTGGATCGATTCCTAAGGAGTTCCCTTGGTGTAGATGGTTATCAATCATGGCTGAGAGTAAATTATGAGCAGCTGTTACTGCATGAATATCCCCTGTAAAATGAAGGTTGATCTCTTCCATGGGGGCAACTTGAGAATAACCTCCTCCCGTAGCTCCTCCTTTTAGCCCCATACAAGGTCCCAAAGAAGGCTCTCGTAAAGCAAGGACTGCCTTTTGTCCTAATTGAGCCATGGCCTGTCCTAGCCCAACGGTCACAGTTGTTTTTCCTTCTCCAGCAGGAGTCGGATTAATGGCTGTCACTAACACTAGTTTCCCATCAGAGTTTCCCTTTACTTGTTCCCATAATTCATCGCTTAATTTTGCTTTATATTTTCCATAGTATTCTAAATCCTCTTCCTTAATTCCTATGGTAGCCGCCACATCTTTTATGGGTTGTAGTGTTGCTTCTTGAGCGATTTGAATATCTGTTTTCATTTAAAAAACCTCCTCTTATGATACTTGTCCTTCTTTATTCATATTTTCCCATTCTATGGGTGAAATTAGAACTCTTCGTGGTTTGCTTCCTTCATCAGGTCCTACGATACCTCGTTCTTCCATTGACTCCATAATCCTAGATGCTCGATTAAAACCAATACGGAAGGTTCTCTGAAGCATAGAAATGGATGCTCTTTCTTTATCAATGACTAGGGCAATGGCATCGGATAAATATTCATCTACCTCTTCTTCTGAATTTTCTATGGTTGATCCCCCTGTAATTTCTTCTACCATTTCTTCATGATATTCTAAAGGTTGATCTTGTTTTACAAATTCTACAATTTGTTCTACTTCTTTATCTGAAACAAAAGCCCCTTGAATTCGAATGGGTTTAGGAGCTCCTACAGGATAAAATAACATATCTCCTTTTCCTAATAACTTTTCTGCCCCATTCATATCTAAAATGGTTCTTGAATCGGTTCCAGAAGAAACAGCAAAGGCTAAACGAGAGGGAATATTGGCCTTAATAACGCCTGTAATAACATCAACGGAAGGCCTTTGAGTAGCAATGATTAAATGTATACCTGCTGCTCGAGCCATTTGAGCCAAACGACAAATGGCATCTTCTACATCTTTTGGAGCTGCCATCATTAGATCCGCTAATTCATCAATTACAATGACCATTTGTGGCATAATATCTTCTTCTTGCTGTTCTTGTTTCATTTGATTGTATCCTTTAATATCCCTTACATTATGTTCTGCAAATAATTGATATCTCTGAATCATTTCTTGCACAGCCCAATTTAATGCCCCCGCCGCTTTTTTAGGATCTGTTACAACAGGGATTAACAAATGAGGAATCCCATTATAAACACTTAGTTCTACTACTTTAGGGTCAATCATTAATAATTTAACTTCATTAGGATTGGCCTTATAAATAATACTTGTAATCAATGTGTTAATGCAAACACTTTTTCCTGAACCCGTAGCTCCTGCAATAAGTAAATGGGGCATCTTCCCAATGTCTGTAACAATGGTATTCCCAGCAATGTCCTTTCCAAGTGCAAAGGCTAATTTAGAAGGAAATTTTGCAAAATCTTCGCTTTCCAATACTTCTCTTAAAAAGACTGCTTGAGTCTCCTCATTAGGAACTTCAATCCCAACTGCTGCTTTTCCAGGAATGGGAGCTTCTATTCGAATTCCTGCTGCTGCTAGATTAAGTGCAATATCATCTGCTAGATTTACAATTTTACTGACTTTCACTCCTTGGTTTGGTTGTAATTCATAACGTGTTACTGTTGGACCACGATTGACTTGAATCACTTTTGCTTGTACTCCAAAACTTTGAAGGGTCTCTTCCAGTTTTTTTGCATTCTTACGAATCTGAGCTGTTCCTTTTCCTTGAACATTCAAAGTGGGTTTTTGTAATAAATCCAAAGGTGGAAATTCATAGGCAGATGTTTCTTGCCTTTGTGAAATAACCATTGGTTCTGTTTCTTCTAAAACTTCTTTTTTTGGTTTTTCTTGAGATTCCTGGGATTGGATTTGCGATTTAGGAACTTCTTTGTCCTGTGTAGAAAGTCCCATAGATGGTTCTTGTCCTTCTAGCTGTTTCGTATTAATTGTTATTTCTTCCTCTTCTTTCATGGAAGATGAAACAGGAGGTCCTAGGTGGTCATGAATCTGAATAGGCTGCTCTAGCCATTGGTCTACATTGTCTTCTTCCTCCCCTTCTTCCATCTCAAAAAGATGAGTTGACAAATTTACTAATCTTTGAGTTTTCTCCTTTATTCTATTCCATATTTTTTCCCAAAGGGCCATAAATATTTGAAATAAAGAGCGTTCTGTTAGTAAAATAAGACATACAATACTGCCAGTAAAAAGAATAATATAAGTCCCATAAATGCCTATGATTTTCAGTAGCCCTTGACCAATCAGAGCTCCTATTACTCCACCTGTATTCCAGGATCCCATTTGATAATAAGAAACTACTTGTTGAAAAAAAGAACCTTCGACGATAGGAGGATGAAATACATGAACAAGTACAGAACAAAAAATTAATAAAATACCTAGCACTCCTGTTTTCCAATTAGGACTCCACTTTTTTATTAAAATCAAAAGGCTATATAAAATGGTCACAGGGGGTAAAAGGTATGCAGAAAAACCAAAACAACCAATCATTACATTGGAAATTACTTTGCCTATATAACCTGCCTGATGCGTATAAATACTAACCGCTAATAAAAAGCCTAAAGCCAAAACACAAACCATAAAAATTTCTTGAATTAGATCTTCTTTTTGTAAAAAATCCTTTTTTTTCTGGTTTTTTTTACTGTTCTTTTTCTTCGCCATAATCCTCCCCTCCTATATATGTATTTGTTTTTTAGATTACCCAATGACTTATTATGGCTAATAAACCAATGATCCAACAATAGTAAGAAAACCAATGAAGTTTTTGATTTTTTAATATTACAATAAGAGCTTTTATGCAAATAAAACCGGATATTGCTGCTACGGCTGTTCCAATCAGATAAGGAGCTGAAAAAACTTCACTAACCATCTCTGTTGGTACATCTTTTAACTCTAAAAGGCCGGCTCCTAATACCGCTGGAATAGACATTAAAAACGAAAAACGAATGGCTGATTCTTTATCCAAATCATTTAATAGGCCTGCTACAATGGTAGAACCAGAGCGAGAAATTCCAGGAATAGTAGCAAATCCTTGTATAATTCCAATAACAAAAGCATTTTTATATTTTAGTTCTTCCAGTTGTACTGTTCCTTGGATTATTTTATCTGCTATGTACAATAAACATCCTGTTACCAATAAAGCAATTCCTGTTCCCAATAAAGATGAAAATAAATATTCAATCATGGGTTTCATTGTAAAAGCGATAATGGCTGTTGGAATACTCGCTACAATGATGAGCCATACTAATTTACGATAGGGATCTTTTTTTCTATTATCTTCTTTGTTTGTCCAATGTCCTTCTTGAATCCGAGTCTTAATAGCCTTTGGAATATCGATCAGTATTCCGATTCCTGCTTTTATTAATGACCACACATCTTTTGTATAAGCACAAAAAATAGCTATTAAAGTACCTAGATGTAACATCACTTCAAAAACAATGCCTGTGTTTAACTCCAATCGTAATAATTTACCAAAGATAACAAGATGACCTGAGCTACTAACAGGTAAAAATTCTGTCATTCCTTGTACAATCCCCATAATAATTGCTTTCAAAATCGACATGTCTATTACTCCTTTTCTTTAAAATAATCCCTTCTTCTTTCACATCTTCATTTCAAAGAAAAAGTGCTAGCATCTTTGCTAACACTTAATGTGCCTTATCATTATATCATTTTTCCCTTGTTTTTGTAAGGTGCTTTTAAACTTAAATTGTTTTTCTACAATTCTTCCATCAAAGAAAGATCTATAAAACTTCCTGGTTGTAAGTCAACTTCCAAATATGCTTTTAAATCTGTGGAAAAAATTCTTTGGATTTTAAATTTCTCTCCCTCCGGAACCACCTCAATGGTTTGATTTTTATAAATACACATTTTTCCTTGGGGTACTGTGGTATTTTCTATTTCTTCCCTCTGAACAATAGGGGGCATAACAGTATAGTACATAGTATCTCCTCCTAATGTAGGATTGATTTTTGTTTTTCAATCAGTTCATATAGTTTATTCATAGCCTGTGAAATTCCTCCCATTTCATCGATCAACCGTTCAGAAACAGCCTCTTCTCCTACTAAAATACTTCCCACATCCTTAGCTAATTTTCCTGTATCCAACATTAAATCTTTAAAGCGTTCTTTGGATATTTTAGAATTTTTAGCTACAAAATCTACAATGCGTTCTTGCATTTTATCAAAATATTCATAAGTTTGTGCAACTCCTATGACGGTTCCGCTCATTCGAACAGGATGAATCATCATGGTAGCACTAGGAGCAATAAAAGAATAATCAGCTGCTACTGCTAAAGGCACACCAATGGAATGTCCTCCACCTAAGACTAGAGATACAGTAGGTTTGTTTAAAGAAGCGATCATTTCAGAGATGGCAAGCCCTGCTTCTACATCTCCCCCTACTGTATTTAAAAGAATGAGTACTCCATCAATTCCTTGATCTTCTTCTATGGCTACCATTTGGGGTAAAAGATGTTCATATTTTGTTGTTTTGTTTTGTGGTGGTAATACAATATGTCCTTCAATCTGACCAATAATAGTTAAACAATGAATATTCCCTCTTGGATTTTTATCTTCATTTATAGGTACTTGTGTTTGCCCTAATTCTTTTATAATGGCTACATTTTGCTGTTCTTTTTCCATTTCATTAGATACATTTGTTTCCATAGGAACCTCTCCTTTTTTCCTATTATGCTTCAAGAGGCTCTCTTTCATACCTATCTTTATAGATATACATACACATTCATAAACAAAACAAACTAAAAGTAAGCCGTATATGCTCTCGACATACAACTTCTTAAACAGAAAGTTGAGTTTTGTTTTTTAAAACTCAATGAATCACTTAGCTCTTTTTTAATATGTTTGCCATATCAAAAGAAGGGCTAAGACAATCAAAGTAGAAGAGTAATATACGAGCTTACTGGAATTTTAGATTTTTAACAGGCATATCTATAATAACTCTATAATTGAAATTCTTGATGCAGTACCTTTATGGCTCTACTCAAGTCTTTATTATAAATCAAACAAGCAATGGTCATTAACGAATCCGCTGTTTGTAAAATTTCCACGTGCTCATTTTTTAAACAACGAAGAATTTTTGCCATTACTCCTGGAACTCCCGTCATTCCTTCTCCAATCATCGTAATTTTACAACAATCTTTAATATAAGAAAAATTAATTTTTTGTTTTTCTAATAATGCAAAAACTAAAGGTAAACATTCTTCATCAATGGTAAATACTTTTCGCTCTGGAAAAATATTTATAATATCAATACTAACTCCTTCTTTAGCTAAAAGTGCAAAAAATATTTCATCCTCCACTTTTTCATCTATAATCGAAATTTGTACTCGTTGGGAACGATAGGCAATAGCAGTTACTAATGGAATCGGCGAAACAGGACAATGCAAAATACAAGTTCCTTTACTATCATTGAAAGTATTTTTAATATAAAGAGGAATATTTGCTCTTCTAGCAATTTGTACCGCTCTTGGGTGAATAACCCGTGCTCCATTATCAGCCATTTGAAATACTTCATTATAACTTAAACAATGAATCCGTTGTGCCTTAGGATAAATTCGTGGATCTGTTGTCATAATTCCATCTACATCTGTATAAATTTCAATGCTTTCTGCTTTTAAAGCCTCTCCTAAAAGAGCTGCTGTTGTATCACTCCCACCACGTCCTAGCGTGGTTATATTCCCATTTTTACTGATCCCTTGAAATCCTGACACAATAGGAATAAACCCTTCATTTATGACCTTTTGAAGAGTTTGGGAGTTCACTTCTAATACATGAGCCTGACCAAATTGTTCATCTGTTATAATACCTGCCTGCCCACCTGTAAAAGCCATAGCTTTATATCCTTTTTGTAGCAAAGTTGTTACTAAAACAACGGCTGAAATAATTTCTCCACAAGACATTAAAAGATCTTTTTCTCGTAAGCATTCATGAAGATCCATAGTGTTTGTAATTTGTAGCAAAGTATCTGTGGCATAAGGATCTCCTTTACGTCCCATGGCTGAAACAACCACTACAGGCATTTTCCCTTTTAATTTTATATCAATAATTTTTTGAATCACATAATTTCTACTTTCTTCTGTAGCTACAGAGGTTCCACCAAATTTTTGTATGACTATATTCATTCAATTCCCCCTTTCTGAAACTCTTTTACTATAACATATCTTACAGTAAGAATAAAACTAATTTTTTGAAGAAGGATAGGATTGAAATACAGGTTGTAATTGCTTGCCTTCTAAGGCTGCTTGTAAGGTAGGTAATAACAAATCCATGTGAGCTACCATAGAATTAGGCTTTTTCTTATATTCATCTTGCCCTAGAGGTACAAAATAAATATTTTTTGTATTTAATAAAATTCCCAAATTTTTCAGGTTAAGTCCTAAAGCATCATTCGTTGCTAAGGCTAGAATAACAGGTATTTCATTACGAAGGCTTGCTTTCGCCGCCATTAAAACTGGAGTATCCGTAATACCATTCGCTAATTTAGCCATTGTATTCCCTGTACATGGAGCAATTACAAGAGCATCTATTAGCTTCTTAGGTCCAATGGGTTCTGCTTCTACAATGGTTTGAATAATAGAATGTCCTGTCATGTTTTCAATGACTTTTTTATGTTCCTCTGCTGTACCAAAACGTGTATCTGTAGCTACTGATTCATAAGACATAATGGGGATGATCTCGGTTCCCGCATCAATCATCTTTTGCATTTCAGGCAAAATTTGACCATAAGTACAATAAGATCCACATAAGGCAAATCCAATTTTTAACATAATCATTCCCTCATTTCACTACAAATTGTAAGCACTGTCTCTTTAATAATCCACCCAGCTGTTTTAGGAGCTACCTTCCCTGGAAGTCCTAAGCAAAGCAAAGCTTTTACGCCTTGTTTTTCAGCTGCTTCATAATCCACTCCTCCTGGCTTCGAGGCAAGATCAATAATAATGCTACCTTTGTTTACGTAAAGCAAAGTAGACTGATCTAAAATCAAACTCGGAATGGTATTAAAGATAAAATCAAATTGATGAATTTCTTTTTTTAGATCTTTTAAAAAAAGTGGTTGATATCCGTAGGTTGAAATGTATGCTATATCTTTAACACTACGTACTCCAACACTTACACAAGCTCCCAGGCCCTGCAATTGGTGAGCTAACACCTTACCACATCTTCCAAAACCTAATACTAAGCATTTACTTGAATGGATGGTAATGGGCTGTTGTTCCATGGCAATTTGTATGGCTCCTTCTGATGTTGGAATGGCATTATATATAGCTAATTCTTCACGCTGTAAAAGATCAAATATCTTAAAAGAATCTCCAGCTATTTCCCTTACTTTAGGTGTAATATATCCTGCCATGAAAACATGATATTTGGATAAACTTTCAAATAAGTCCTTTAATAGTATGGGTGATCCTTGATGATAGGGTGCAAAAAGTGTGTAATTATCCTGTGAACAAGGAATGGGTCCAATAATAAAGGTGGATTTTTGAATAGTTTCTTCTAACCTATCACACAAAATAACTGAATCCGGAAAATCTATATTAGAAAATCCATATACATAGACTTGATGGGATTGGGCTTGCAAAAATTGAATCAGTTCAATGTACCGTGCATCTCCGCCAATGACACTGAATGCAAACTGTTTTTCTTCCATTTCTATCCCTCCTACCTATTTAGTACAATGTATGAAAAAAGGAAAAAGTTTGTGCTAGTCCTTTTTTGAGTATAAAAAAAGACATCTTTTTTGATGTCTTTCTTATATAGAAGGAATTTCTTTGAGGTTTTTAACTTTACCTACAACAGATACACTCATTTGAGTAAAATCAAAAATTTCCTGGATTAGGTATTCGATGTCTTCCTTAGTAACTTGATCAATTTTCTTGATAATTTCATTTGGTGTTTGAATATGATTCAATAATAACTGGGATCTACCAATGCTGTTCATGCGTCCACTGGTACTTTCAAGCCCCATCATATAATTACTTTTTAATTGTTCTTTTGTTTGATCAATTTCTTGTTGTGTAATGAACTCTTTTTTTAATAAAGTTAATTCTTCCACAATCAGCTCTAAAACCCTTGAAGTTTGAACTGGATTCATTCCTGCATAAATTGTAAATAAACCTGCCTGTTGATAATTAGAAGGATAAGAATAAACAGAATAAGCTAACCCATGTTCTTCTCTGATTTTCTGAAATAGCCGTGAACTCATGCTTCCGCCTAAAATCGTATTTAATATACTTAGGGGGTATACTTTTTTACTTCCAATGGGAGGTCCAGGAAAGCCTAAACAAATATGAACTTGCTCAATATCTTTTTCTTTTTTAATGATACCTGGAGTGTATTGGGTCTTAAATGATTGGATTATGGGAGTGGCTAAAGATTTCCAGTGTCCAAAAGCTTTTTCGAGTTTTTCATATAGCTCTTCATACTCAAAATATCCTACAACGGCAATCACTGTATTAGTCGGTTGATAACGCTGACTCATATACTCCTTTAATGTTTTTTGTCGAAAGGTTTCTAATGTTTCTTCAGTACCTAAAATCGGATAACCTAAGGAATCATCCCAAATAGTAGATTGCAGTAGATCATGAACTTGTTCTTCTGGAGCATCTTCATACATATTAATTTCTTCTAAAATAACACTACGTTCTTTTATAATTTCTTCTTCTGCAAAAGTAGAATGAAAAAACATATCTGTTAAGACATCCAAAGCTAAGTCAAAATGAGTATCTAATGTGCGAGTATAATAACAAGTGTATTCTTTTGCTGTAAAAGCATTGATTTGTCCTCCCACCCGATCCATTTGTTCTGCAATATCCTTGGATGTTCGTTTTAATGTTCCTTTGAACATCATATGTTCAATAAAATGAGAAATTCCATTCAACTCTTTTGTTTCATATCGTGAACCATTACCAATCCAAATTCCCATGGTAATGGAACGAACAAAGGGAATTCTTTCGGCTACAATAGTAAGTCCATTGTCAAGTACTTTTTTTCGTACCATTGAAGTCACCTCAATCTATATTTAGATTACAAGAAAAGTATAAAAATGAATTCTTCAAATAAATGAGAAAATTTAGTCTTTTAGGCAAGACGCACTTTTCTAATTCACAAAAATAATAAAACATAAACCTACAGGGCTTATGTTTTATTTGATTTAATGTTCTTCTTTAAGAGGAGCTGGAAGAGCATCTTTTCTTGATAAATTAATTCTTCCTTGCCCGTCAATATCCGTTACTTTAACTAATATTTCATCGCCTACGTTTACTACATCTTCTACTTTATTGACTCGCTCGTGGGCCAGCTTAGAAATATGAACCAATCCTTCTTTACCTGGGGCAATCTCGACAAAAGCTCCAAATTTTAGAATACGAACAACTTTTCCGGTATATAATTGTCCTGGTTCAATATCTTTTGCAATGGACTCGATGATAGATAAGGCTTTTTTTACAGCATCTTCTTCAATACCACAAATAAAAATACGCCCATCATCTTCAATATCAATTTTAACCCCTGTTTCATCAATGATCTTATTGATGGTTTTACCTCTGGGTCCTATAATCTCACTAATTTTTTCAGGATCTACTTGGGTTTGTATAATTTGAGGTGCAAAAGGTGAAAGATGTTTTTTAGGTTCTTTAATAGCTTTCAGCATTACTTCATCTAAAATATAGAAACGTGCATTTTTTGTTTGATATAACGCTTGTTTAACAACTTCTTTTGTAAGCCCTTCAATCTTCATATCCATTTGAATGGCTGTAATTCCTTTATGAGTACCTGCCACTTTAAAGTCCATATCACCAAAGAAATCTTCCAATCCTTGAATATCCGTTAGCATTATAAATTCATCATCTGTATCCCCTGTAACCAATCCCACTGAAATTCCTGCTACGGGTGCTTTAATAGGAACACCAGCAGCCATTAAGGATAAGGTACTTGCACAAATACTTGCTTGTGAAGTAGAACCATTGGAACTTAATACTTCTGATACAAGACGGATGGCATAAGGAAATTCTTCTTCAGAAGGAATCACAGGTACTAAGGCTCTTTCTGCTAACGCTCCATGGCCAATTTCTCTTCGTCCGGGTCCTCTCGAAGGTTTTGTTTCCCCTACCGAAAAACTTGGAAAATTATAATGGTGCATGTAACGTTTGCTATCTTCTAATTCATCAAGCCCATCTAATACTTGGACATCCCCTAAAGCGCCAAGAGTTGTCACTGTTAAAACTTGGGTTTGTCCACGACTAAAAATAGCTGAACCATGAGTACGTGGAAGAATATCTATTTCAGCAGACAAGGAACGAATTTCTTCTAATCCACGACCATCAGGTCTTTTCTGTTGTTTTAAGATCATTCTTCGAACAGTTTCTTTTTCAAATTGATCAATCGCATCTCCTAAATAAGGTTCATAGTCTGGATTGTTTTCCATAAAATAAGCAACTACTTCTTCTGTTAATTCTTTCATTTGGGCTTCTCTTTGTTGCTTTTGATCTGTAAAAACAGCTTTTTCCATTCTTTCATTCCCAATAAATGATTTAATTTCTTCATAAATTTCTTCTGGTATGATATGTCTTTCATAATCATGCTTTTCTTTTCCTACAGCGGCCACAATTTTATTAATAAATTCTACAATTTTTTGATTTTGCTCATGTCCTTTGTAAATGGCCTCTAACATTAATTCTTCTGAAATTTCATCAGCACCTGCTTCAATCATCATTACTTTTTCTTTTGTAGAAGCTACCGTTAATGCTAAATGGCTTTTTTCTCTTTGAGTCGAAGTGGGATTTAATACCAATTCTCCATCCACATAACCAATTGCAACAGATCCAGTAGGACCATTAAAAGGAATATCAGAAATGGATAAGGCGATAGAAGAACCAATCATGGCTACTATTTCTGGACTACAATCTTGATCTACCGATAAGACTGTATTGACTACGGATACATCATTACGATAATCTTTCGGAAATAAGGGACGAATGGGGCGATCAATAACCCTTGCAGCTAAAATCGCTTTTTCAGTTGGCTTGCCTTCCCTCTTAATAAAACCTCCTGGAATTTTTCCTACTGCATAGAGGCGTTCTTCATAATCTACGCTTAATGGAAAAAAATCAATACCTTCTCGTGGCTTGTCAGAAGCAGTGGCAGTTGAAAGTACTACTGTATCACCATAGCGAACAAGAGCTGCACCATTGGCTTGTTCTGCTACCTTACCGACTTCTACAGATAAGGTTCTTCCAGCTAATTCCATTGTAAATGTTTGTGACATCCTCAATCTCTCCTTTCTTTTTTTCATATTTATTCTACTACTAATTCATTCTCCACTTATATGTAATATGAATCAATCTACAAATTCTTATACTACAAGAAAAGTACAAAAAACACACTTTTTTTCTAATTCAAAATAATAGAGCGGATTTCTCCGCTCTTTATTATCTTCGTAATCCTAATTCTTCAATCAGATTTCGATAGGCTTCGATATCCTTATTTTTCAAATAAGTTAATAACCCTCTTCGTTGTCCTACCATCTTTAAAAGTCCTCGTCTAGAATGATGATCCTTTTTATGCATTTTTAGATGCTCTGTTAAATCATTAATACGTGCTGTTAATAATGCAATTTGCACTTCTGGTGAACCTGTGTCGTTAGGGGTTCTACCAAATTTTTCAATTATTTCTTGTTTTTTTGCTTTTTCCATGAAAATCCTCCTTAAAATAATAGAATCTATAACCCCCTACTGCTAAGAAAAGGTCGGAGTTTCCTTTTTCCGAGCAAAGGTTGTTATATTTTTAGACAATACACATTTTATCATAGTTCTCTAAGTTTGTAAATCCTTTATTGAATAGTAAACCTTTTATTTTGACCTTTCAAAATAAGCCCGTGCTCTTTTTTCGTCTTCTTGAATTTGATACATGAGAGCTGTTAGGGAATGAAAGCGATGTTCTGGCCGTAACCATTCTAAAAACTCAACTTTAATAGATTCCCCATATAAATCTTGTTCAAAATCTAAAAGATAACTTTCAACTACCGTTTTCTTGCCATAAACCGTTGGATTGGATCCAACACTGGTAATACTTGGTCTCTTTTGTCCTAACCACTGTACATAAGTAATATATACACCATGATCTGGAAGTAATTTATCAGAAGAGGGAATTAAGTTTACTGTAGGAAATCCGATAGTTCTTCCTAATTGCTTGCCTTTTACTACGGTTCCCATAATTGAATAAGGCTCACCTAACAGTATATTGGCTTTATTGATTTCTCCTTTTGCTAAATACTGTCGAATTCGAGTACTACTTACTTCTTCTCCTTGAATTTGTACAGGAGAAATGGCAAGAGTCTGAAAACCTAGCTTTTCTCCTAAAGAATGTAAAAGATGAATGTCTCCCTTTCGTTCTTTACCGAATTTAAAGTTTTTTCCTACAATAACCACTTTGCTATGTAATTGATTGTATAAAATTTTTTGTATAAACTGTTCTGGCGGAATCTGGGCAAAAGATTGAGTAAAAGGATATTCAATATAAAGTTCAATACCTAGTTCTTCTATCTTTTTAATTTTTTCTTCTTTTGTATAAATTAATTGAAAATTTTTACGGTTAGCAAGTACAAAAGCAGGATGAGGAAAAAAAGAAAATACAGCTCCTTGAACGCGGTATAGACTGGCTTGTCTTTTTACTTCTTCAATCAATCTTTTATGTCCTATATGTAGACCATCAAAATTGCCTAGTGCTACTACGCAAGGTATTGATTGGGTAATTTCTTCTTCGTTTATATATCTCATCTGCAGAACCCCTTATATCAAAATTTTTACTGGTTTGTAAAATACTTGTTCCTGTTCTTTTGTGCCTTGATACAAGCCTATAAAATCTCCTGCACTTGTATACATACAAAAGAGCCTTTCTTGAAAGGCATCACTTTGGATCTGATCTATTCCTTTTTCATAAATTGTATGTCCATTCCGTAAAGAACGATCAGCAGATTCTTTTACATAGATTTTAGGGTAAGTTTGAAATAATTCAGCAATAGGCATTAGAATTTGATGAAAGGATTGAGTTTTAATCTTTTCTGCGATTTGTTCTAAAGTAAAACTGTTTGAAATATGAAAATCGCCTACTTGAGTACGAAGTAATCCATTCATATGAGCTCCACACCCTAATTGTTCTCCTACATCGGCACATAATGTTCGAATGTAAGTTCCTTTCGAACAGTCCACTATGAACTCCACTTGATCGGGAGGAATCCATCGGGTTACTTCAATATGATCAATATAAACCGTTCTTGGCTCTCTTTTAACTTCTTTTCCTTCTCTGGCTAATTCATAGAGCCTTCTACCTTTTATTTTTATGGCTGAGTACATAGGAGGAATTTGTTGATATTTTCCTATAAAAGACAATAAAACTTTTTCGATGCTCTTAGGATCATAATTCACTGACCTTTGTTTTATGATTGTTCCTGTATGATCTTCTGTTGTTGTTGTAATCCCTAGACGCATACATGCTTTGTACTGTTTTTTTTGTCCTGTAATATAATCTACCACTTTAGTCCCCTTACCAAAACAAATAGGTAAAACCCCTTCCGCTTCTGGATCTAAGGTTCCTGTGTGTCCTACTTTTTTTTGTCCACTCCACTTCCTAAGAAGTTGTACTACATCATGAGACGTATATCCCTTTTCTTTGTATACATTTAAGATACCATTCAATCTTTATTCTCTCCTTGATCCAAAATAGCTCTAAAAAAAATCTTCCAAAGCCTCCAGCACAAGACGCTTTGCCTCTTCTACTGGAGCAAAAATAGTACAACCTGCTGCCTTTATATGACCTCCACCACCAAATTGGGAAGCCACAGCAGCTACATTCACATCATCTCTAGAACGCAAACTAACTTTTACCTCATTGGGATAAAGCTCATATAAAAATACAGCAACAGAAACATCATCAATTTCCGCCAAAAATTGTACGATTCCTTCTGTATCTCCAGTGCCAAGGGATTTAGTCTCTGCCCATGAAGCAAAAGAAAGGCTCACTTGATCATGGTAATACAAAGATGCCCTTGCAAGAGTTGTCCCTAAAAGTTTAGTTTTTTCATAACTTCGACGATGAAAAAGTTGATGACTCACAAAGGAAGAATCAATTTTATGCTTCAATAAATGACTTGCAATCCAATGGGTTTTAGGCGTTGTACTCGTATGCTGAAAACTTCCTGTATCATATACAATCCCTGTATAAAGGCATAATGCAATGGAAGACGTTATGGGGATTTGCCACTCTTCAAATAAATCGTAAAGTAATTCACAAGTAGAACTGACTTCTTCACTGACGATATTATAATCCCCATACATGGTATTGCTGGTATGATGATCAATATTAATGGTGCTTGTAGCATTTTTTAAATAGGGTACATAAGAATTTAGACGCTGTTCATCTCCACAGTCTAAAGCAATAAAAAGATCGATTTTCTCTTCTGGATCCAATTGATGAACCACTTCTACTGGCGTTGGTAAAAACTCATAAGTAGATGAAAAAGCTTCTAATAAAATTTTTGATTTTTTCCCTATGTTTTTTAAAGCATGAGCAAAAGCAAAACAAGCTCCTATGGCATCCCCATCTGGATTTGTATGTCCTGCAATAATAATTTTGTTTTGCTTTTTTATTTGTTCTAAAACAGCACCATTGTTCATTATGAATCCTCTCCTGGCTTTTTGTTTATTTCTTCCATTAGTTGTTCTAAATGAATACTATATTCAATGGATTCATCCAAGCGAAAAAGTATTTCTGGAGTGTTACGTAAATTTAAACGTTTAGCTAGCTCTCTTCGCATAAAACCACTGGCACTTTTTAACCCTTTTAACGCCTCTTGTTTTTCTTCTTCATTTCCCATAATACTAACGAAAATTTTTGTGTATTTTAAATCATTAGTAGTATCAACTCGAAGTACACTAACCATGGTTTGAATTCGAGGATCTTTTAATTCTTGGTCAATAAGCTGACTTATCTCTCTTTTTATTTCTTCATTAATTCGAATTAATCTTGTTCCTTTTGCCATTGTTTATCATCCTTTATTATCGTGGTATTTCTTCCATAATATAAGCTTCCACAATATCCTTTTCTTTAACATCATTAAACTTATTGAAAGTAATTCCACATTCATAACCTGCATTTACTTCTCGAACATCATCTTTAAATCGTTTTAGAGAACTTAATTCGCCTTCATAAATAACAATGCCATCTCGTACAATTCGAACCTTTGAGTTTCTTGTAATTTTACCATCTTGAACATAGGATCCTGCAATGGTTCCAAGACCTGAAGCTTTAAATATTTGTCGCACTTCTACATGTCCGATTACTTTTTCTTTATATTCAGGATCTAGCATTCCTTTCATGGCTGCTTCAATATCTTCAATGGCACTATAAATAACTCGATAAAGTCGAATGTCTACTTTTTCTCTTTCAGATACTGATTTTGCACTGGCCTCAGGTCGTACATTAAATCCAATAATAATAGCATTTGATGCAGAAGCCAACATAACATCGGATTCTGTAATAGCTCCAACACCTCCATGAATAGTTCGAATACGAACCTCTTCATTGGATAACTTTTCCAAGCTTTGTTTTACTGCTTCTACAGATCCTTGCACATCTGCTTTTACAACAATATTTAACTCTTTTATATTACCTTCTTGAATTTGGTAAAACAAATCATTTAAAGACACTTTCTGTGGTGTCTCTTGAATTAATTTTTCTCGGCCTGCGGCAATGACTCGTTCTGCAAATTGACGTGCCTCCCGATCACTATTGGCTACATAAAACATCTCACCAGCTGCCGGAACCTCAGAAAGTCCTAATATTTCTACTGGTGTAGAAGGACCTGCCATTTTTACTCGACGTCCCTTGTCATCCATCATGGCCCGAATACGTCCATAAGCAACTCCAGCCACAATAGGATCTCCTACTTTTAAAGTCCCATCTTGTACAAGTACGGTTGCTACAGGTCCTCTTCCTTTATCTAATTCAGCTTCAATAATGGTTCCCCTAGCTTTTTTATTTGGGTTTGCCTTTAGTTCTTCCATTTCAGAAACTAGTAGAACCATCTCTAATAACTGATCTATTCCTTCATTTTTTAAAGAAGAAATGGGAACACAAATGGTGTCTCCACCCCAATCTTCAGGAACTAATCCATGTTCTACCAATTCTTGTTTAACTCGATCAGGATTTGCACTGGGTTTATCCATTTTATTGATGGCTACAATAATTTGTACTCCTGCTGCCCTGGCATGATTAATGGCTTCTACAGTTTGAGGCATAACACCATCATCTGCTGCTACAACTAAGATAGCAACATCTGTTACTTGTGCTCCTCTCATTCGCATAGCTGTAAAAGCTTCATGTCCTGGTGTATCTAAAAAGGTTATCTTTTTATGATTGACTTCTACAACATAAGCACCAATATGCTGGGTAATTCCACCGGCTTCCCTAGCTGTTACATTGCTTTTACGTATAGCGTCTAATAACGATGTTTTTCCATGGTCTACGTGTCCCATGACAACAACAACAGGAGGACGATCCTTTAGGTCTTTGGGATCATCAGGTTCTTCCATAAATAATTCTTCTAATAAGTCTTTTACTTCTTCTTTTTCTACCATAACGTCAAATTGTTCTGCCACAAAAGAAGCTGTTTCAAAATCAATTTCTTGGTTCACTGTAGCCATAATTCCTTGCCCCATTAAAATCTTGATTACTTCACTAAAGGATTGATCTAACTTTTCGGCTAATTCTTTTACTGTAATCCCATCGGAAATTTGTATGATTAAAATCTCTTCCCCTTCTTCCTCTTCTTGTTTTAGTTCTTGGTTTTTTTCCATGGATTTGTTTTTTTCTTTTTTTACTTGTTTTTCTTCTTGTGGCTTCTCTTGTTTTGTTTTAGTTTTTGTCGTAGTTACTACAGGATCTTCTTCAGAAGTATAATATTCTAAAATGATATTGGCTTCTTCATTCTCTAACGTGCTCATATGACTGCTCACTTGAATATTAAATTCCTGTAATTTTTCAATTAATTCTTTACTGCTTATATTGAGTTGTTTTGCCATTTCATATACTCTTATTTTTGACAATCAAACCCACCTCCAAAAATAATTTTCTTATGATCCTAAAATATCTTGCAATAATTGTTCCATCTTCTTCGCAAAATGAGGATCTCTAATCGCTAAAGAAGCACGATCATCTTTTCCGATACTCCGTCCCAATTCTTCTTTTGTTCCCCATAAATACAATGGAATTTGAGAAGAATTACAAAGTTCCTTAAATTTTTTTTTCGTATTTTCTGATGCATCAAGGGCGACAATAACAAATAATGCTTCTTTACTTTTAATACTTTTCTCGCACATAAACTCTCCTGAAAATATTTTTCCTGCCTTTTGACATAAACTCAACATAGAAAATATTTTTTTATCAGTGATCATTTTGTAACTCCTCTTTTAAAGCATGATAGATCTCAGGTGAAACTGATGTTTTAAATGAGCGTTCCAGTCCTCGATTTTTTTGAGCTTGATCTAAACAATTGCTACTAGGACAGATGTAGGCACCACGTCCAGGTTTTTTCCCAGTAAAATCAAGGAAAATCTCACCTTCTTGATTTCGTACGACTCGAATTAATTCTCTCTTGTTTTTCATTTCTTGACATCCAACACATTTGCGAAGGGGAATTTTTCGTTGTTTCATGCTGGTCACTCCTCAAACTTCTTTATTCTTGTTCACGATCCTCATCTGTAATAAAATCAATGGTTTTTGCTTGGGTTTCACTTTTAATATCAATACGCCATCCTGTTAGTTTAGCAGCTAATCGAGCATTTTGACCTTCTTTTCCTATGGCTAAAGAAAGTTGATAATCAGGAACAATAACCTTTGCACTTTTATCTTCAGAATTAATGGCTACTTCTACTACTTTAGAAGGACTTAAAGAAGCAGCAATAAATTTTTTAGGATCTTCATCCCAATGAATAATATCAATTTTTTCTCCTCGTAGTTCATTGACAACTACGTTAACCCGAACTCCATTTTGTCCTACACAAGCACCTACAGGGTCTACATCTTTGTCATTAGAATATACAGCCATTTTCGTCCTGGAGCCTGCTTCTCTGGCAATACTTTTTATTTCTACAATACCATTTTGTATTTCTGGTACTTCTTGTTCGAATAATCGTTTTACTAATTCTGGATGAGTTCTCGATACGAAAATCTGAGGTCCCTTTGGGGTTTGTTTCACTTCTAATATATATACTTTTATTCGTTCATTAAATTCATATTCTTCTTGAGGAACTTGTTCATTGGGTGCTAAGATTGCCTCTGTTTTACCGAGTCGAACCATAACATTTTTACGTTCTTTTCTTTGTACAATACTGTTTACAATATCCTTTTCTTTACTGATATATTGTTGATATATTAGATCTCTCTCTGCTTCTCGAATCCTTTGAACAACCACTTGTTTTGCTGTTTGGGCTGCTATTCTCCCAAAATGTTTAGGGGTCACTTCGATATCTACTTGATCTCCTATTTCATAAAAAGGTTTTATTTTTTTAGCCTCTTCAAGAGTCATTTCTGCATTTTCATTGGTTACTTCTTCCACTACTGTTTTCTGAACATAAACAGCTACATCTCCATTTTGGCGATCCATAGCTACTCTAATATTCTGTGATGTACCAAAGTTTTTTTTGCAAGCAGAAACCAAAGATGTTTCGATTGCTTCTAATAAAATTTCTTTATCAATTCCTTTTTCTTTTGCAACTTGATCTAATGCTTCAATAAATTCGGAATTCATTTTTTTACCTCCTCTTGTTCTGGAAACCTCCTCATGTACTACTTATTTCTGTTTTACCATATCACTGCTAAGCGAACAATGGATACCTGATCCCTTGGAAAAGAACAAATTTCTCCTTTTTCATCTTCAATAACAATTTGATCATCTTGTAAGCCAATTAATTTTCCCTGAAACTCTTTTTGCTTATTTACTGCTTTATATAACTTAACATCAACAAGTTCACCTTGGTAACGTTTAAAATCTTCTTCTTTTTTCAAAGGGCGATCTAAGCCTGGAGAACTTACTTCCAAAATGTAAGGTTGAATAATAGGATCCGTTTTATCCAACTCTTTTTCTAAAGACCGGCTCACCCATTCACAGTCGTCAATGGTAATGCCTCCTTCTTTATCAATAAAGATTCGTAAATACCAATTAGGTCCTTCTTTCACAAATTCCACATCTACACATTCAAAATTTTTCTCCTGCAAAATAGGATATAACATTTCTTCTACTTGTTGTTCAATTTTTTTACTCAATATATCACCTCATCTATTCTTTCCTTAGTTTCTACACATAGTTTTTTTAAAAAGCTAGTGAATTATTCATGGCTTACAATAGATAAGAGTGGGCTTCCACCCACTCTTATCTTGCCGTATATATAGCTATCTTAATCTATTATAACACTACTAATGACACGATGCAAGCCTAACTTAAAAAAGACTTAATTGACTGGTTTCAGGAATTCCCTTGAAGATTCCATTTTCTTTCATCAATTCAATAACTGTTTTACTCACCTTCGTTCGCTGTCTAAACTCTTCAACAGATAAAAACTCTCCTTCTGCTCTTGCTTGTAAAATATTCATGGCTGCTGTATTTCCTAGGCCTTGAAGAGCATTGAGAGGAGGTAATATTCCTTCCTCTTTTACTTGAAATTGAACAGCATGAGATTGGTAAAGATCAATGGGTAAGAAAGAAATCCCTCTAGCATACATCTCCAATACAATTTCTAAAATGGTTAATACATTTTTTTCTTTTGTAGTAAGTTGATTCCCTTTTTCTTCTAAATCCTGAATTGTAGTTTGTACCTTCTCCATTCCCTTACACATCAATTCATAATCAAAATCATCGGCTCGAACTGTAAAAAAAGTGGCATAGAAACATTCAGGATAATATACTTTAAAATAAGCAATTCGAAAAGCCATCATTACATAAGCAGCTGCATGAGCTTTAGGAAACATATATTTTATTTTTTTACAAGAATCAATATACCAAT
This sequence comes from Candidatus Epulonipiscium sp., assembly GCA_012520595.1. Classification (GTDB taxonomy): domain Bacteria; phylum Bacillota; class Clostridia; order Lachnospirales; family JAAYNZ01; genus JAAYNZ01. The sequence continues at coordinate 70,750 of JAAYNZ010000007.1, forward strand.
CAGGAACTCTTGCTTCCCTCATAGCCTCTTCATCTTCCGGTTCTAAACCTTTTCCTTTTCGTACTTTTTCCATGATTTTAAAGGCTTGTTTTTTCTCTACTCCTTGCAAAATAAGATAAACCATAATATCATCCCGAGTAGAAATAACTTCGGATAAAGTAGCTGTTCCATTTCGAACTAAATCTTGAGCATTATTTAGCCAAACGTCTGTCCCATGGGACAATCCAGAAATTCGAATGAGTTCTGAAAAAGTTTTAGGCTTTGTATCCACTAACATTTGTCGTACAAATTTTGTTCCAAACTCAGGTAACCCAAGACTTCCAACAGAACTTTTTATCACTTCTGGTTCAATTCCTAGTGCTTCTGTAGAAGTAAATAATGACATGGTTTTTTTGTCATCTAAGGGAATTTCTCTTGCATTTATTCCTGTCATATCTTCTAACATACGAATTACTGTTGGATCATCATGACCTAAAATATCTAATTTTAATAAACGCCCACTAATGGAATGATAGTCAAAATGGGTCGTTGTAATTGTTGAATTCACATCATTCGCCGGACGTTGAATAGGACAAAATTCATAGATTTCATAGCCGTTCGGTACAATCATCTGCCCTCCTGGATGCTGTCCTGTAGTTCTTTTAACTCCAGTACATCCTTGAATTAATCGATTTACTTGCGCATTGCGAGCTACAATCCCTTTTTCATCCAAATATTTTCTTACAAAACCATAGGCTGTTTTTTCTGCTAATGTTCCAATGGTTCCTGCTCGGAAAACATGTCCTTTTCCAAATAATTCTTCTGTATATGCATGCGCCCTTGGTTGATATTCTCCTGAAAAATTCAAGTCAATATCGGGTTCTTTATCTCCATCAAAGCCTAAAAAAGTTTCAAAAGGAATATCATGTCCATCTTTACACAACAATGTATTACACTTTGGACAATATTTATCAGGCATATCGCATCCTGATCCTCCTACGAAGGATTTGACAGTCTCCGAATCAAAATCGGAATATTGGCATGTGGGACAATAATAATGAGGGGACAAAGGATTTACTTCTGTAATTCCCGCCATAGTGGCTACAAAAGAGGAGCCAACAGATCCTCGAGAACCTACTAAATAACCATCCTCTAAAGATTTCCATACTAATTTTTGAGCAATGATATAAAGGACAGCAAAACCATTTTTTATTATAGATCCTAATTCTCGATCTAAACGTTTTTGTACTGGTTCGGGCAAAGGCTCTCCATACATGGATTTTGCTTTTTCTGTAGTAATTCTAATTAATTCTTCTTCTGCTCCTTCAATACTAGGCGGAAAAGTACCGTCTGGAATTGGTTTAATCCTTTCAATTTGATCTGCAATCTGATTCGGGTAAGTAATGACAACCTCTTTCGCCTTATCTGTTCCTAAATAAGAAAATTCTTTTAACATTTCTTCTGTAGTTCGTAAATATAAAGGTGGTTGTTTTTCTGCATCAGAAAATCCTTGTCCCATCATTAAAATTTTTCGATATATTTCATCTTCAGGATCTAAGAAGTGTACATCACCTGTTGCTACGACTGGTTTTTGATATTTTTCTCCTATGGCAAGAATTTTTCGATTTATATCTTTCAGGTCTTCTTGGGAGTTTACTGTATTATTATGAATCAAAAACTGATTATTCCCTATAGGTTGAATTTCTACATAATCGTAAAATTGCATTAGTTCTTGGATCACTTCTTCTGGCTTATTTTCTAACACAGCTCGATATAATTCTCCTGCTTCACAAGCTGTACCAATGATTAATCCTTCTTTATGAGCCAGATAAGCACTTTTAGGAATCCGTGGTTGACGATAAAAATAATCAATATGAGACATAGATATTAAACGATATAGGTTTTTTAGACCTTTTTGGTTTTTAACTAAAATAATAGCATGGTGACTTCTTAATTTTTTAATGTCCAATGATTGTTCTACTAATTGATTTACTTGATCCAAAGTATCAAGTTTTTTATCTTTCAAAATTTGAATACATTTCAAAAAAATTTCAGCAGTAGCTTGAGCATCATCAACAGCCCTATGATGATTTTCTAAAGAAATACCTAAATGTTCTGCCACTATATTCAGTTTATGTCTTTTTAACTGTGGGAAAAGTCCTCTTGTTAAAGCAAGGGTATCTAGCACAGTAGATGAAATCTGCAAAGACTGTTGTTTTGCAAAATAGCGAATAAAATTTACATCAAAACTTGCATTATGAGCCACTAAAACTCCATCCCCTACGAATTCTAGGAATTGGGGTAAAACCACTGAAATAGGGGGAGCATCTTTTACGGTATCATCTGTAATTCCTGTCAATTCCTGTATATTCAGTGGAATAGGTATTCCAGGATTCACAAAGGTACTAAAAGAGTCTATGATTTCTCCATTTTGGATCTTCATAGCTCCTATTTCGGTAATTCTATCTTTCCCAGGATAAAAGCCTGTAGTTTCAATATCAAAAACAATATAGGTATCTTCTAATTTTTGATTTTTAGAATTTTGAACAACTGTTTTTAAGTCATCAACTAAATAGGCTTCTACTCCATAAATGACTTTTATACCAAGTTTTTTTGCTGCTAGAGCTGCTTCTGGAAATGCTTGCACAACCCCATGGTCTGTAATAGCAATAGCCGAATGCCCCCACTTTGCAGCTCTTTCTATTAAAGCTGTAACAGAAACGACTCCATCCATAGTACTCATCTGAGTATGGGCATGAAGTTCTACTCGTTTTTCTTTTGAACCATCTTCTCTTGTTACTATAGTACCTTCTATAAGCTCAATATTTTTTGCCATAACAACCGATTCTTGAGAAAAACGATCATATTGTACTTCCCCTTTGACACGAAGAAAAATATTTTTCTTTATTTTAGGTGCTATTTCCAATTCGTATTTTTCTTTCTTTAAAAAACATTTTACTGTTACTGCATCTTGCTCGTCTGTCATATCAAAAGCAAGAATATATCGTCCCCCTTTAATCTCTCTTGCTTCGACCCCAATAACTCGGCCTTCGATAATAATGGTTCCTGATTCTGGTTGAAGTTCCCGCATAGAAATGGTTGGACCTGAAAAGGCCTTACCTAATAAAAAGGAGGATTCTGTACTATTCGAACTTGTGGAAATTATAGAAGAAGGTACTTCCTGTACTACTTCTTGAATTAAAAGGTTTTCTTGTTTTTCCATTTGTTCTTCATATTGTTTCTTTTCTTCTGTTGACATTTCTTCATCTTGAAAAACTACCTTCATATTCAATCCTAACTGTTCCCGGATTAAAGATTCAATTTGATTGTCAATCTTTTTTCTGTGCAAATAAAAAGATGAATTGTTCTTTGTAGCAATGGTTAAAAAATGATCTTGAACTTGCCAAGAACTATCCTGTAAAATGCCCATACACAAAGGGCTATCATACTTTATCATGGATATGATTTGTTCCCAATATTGATTCATCCAAGTAGGGGATAAAGACTCTTTTTTAAATTCATATTGTATTTTTACACTTATCTTTATCTTAGGTCCTATATAATCCTCAAGCTGTTTTTGCAACACTTCAATCATGGATATATCAATCAAATTTTGTGCCACCAAATAAACATATATTTTTTTCTTATTGGGTGAAACAATGATTTTACGTACTTGAACCCTAGCAAAAATGGATTGTATGGAATCTTCTAGGGGAACAAAATCAAACACTTCACAAAACTGACATAAAGTATTAGACCCAGACATTAGATAAGCCCCCTATTCCATCTGCATTTTTTCAATTTCCTCCATTAATGCTTGCAGCAACTGATCTTCGGCTACTTTTTTAATAAGTTGCCCCTTCTTAAAAATGACACCTACTCCTTTGCCCCCTGCAATGCCAATATCGGCCTCTTTTGCCTCTCCAGGTCCATTTACAACACATCCCATTACTGCAATTTTAATAGGTTTCTGAATGGATTGGCATTGCCTTTCTACTTCTTCTGCTAAACGAATTAAATCAATTTCTGTTCTCCCACAAGTGGGGCAAGAAATAATTTCAGGACCAAAAACTCGTAACCCCATGACTTGTAATATTTGTTTTGCACACCGAATTTCTTCTAGAGGATCTCCTGTTAAGGAAACTCGTAGAGTATCTCCTAAACCTTGAGCTAAAAGTGCACCAATACCTGCTGCTGATTTAATAGTTCCTGCCCAAAGAGTACCTGCTTCTGTTATGCCAATATGTAATGGATAGCTTACTTTTTCAGCTAATTGTTGATAAGAAGCAAGGGCTAAAGGAATATTTGAAGCTTTTAAGGATACAACAATATCAGTAAAATAGTACTTTTCTAATATTCGAATATGCCTTAGGGCACTCTCAACTAGCCCTTCAGCTGTTACACCACCATATCGTTCTATAATGTTGCGTTCTAATGATCCTGCATTCACTCCAATTCGAATAGGAATATTCTTTTCCTTTGCTGCCTTTACAACAGCTTTTATCCGTTCTTCTGATCCAATGTTACCAGGATTAATTCGTAACTTATCTACCCCCTGATTAATGCCCTCTAGTGCTAATCGATAATCAAAATGAACATCTGCTACTAATGGAATATGGATCTGTTCCTTAATCTTTCCTAAACAATAGGCTGCTTGTAAATCTGGAACCGCTACCCGTATAATTTCACATCCCTCTTTTTCCAAGGCTAGGATCTGACTCACAGTTGCCTCTACATCCCTTGTATCCGTATTGGTCATAGATTGAATAGCGATAGGATGCTTGCCTCCAAGTAAGACATTCCCCACAGACACTACTTTTGTTGGATTTCTATAAAAGGCTTGGGTCATCATATATGCCTCCTGTTTATTACATTTATTCTTTTGTATCTATTTTATTAAATTTACAATATCTCCATATGTGACATAAAGCATAAATACCATAAGTACAACTAAACCAACAAAATGAATCATATTCTCTTTATCAGAGTCTACAGGCTTTCCTCTGATCCCTTCCACAGCTAGAAAAATTAACCGACTACCATCCAAAGCTGGAATAGGAAATAAATTTAAAGCTCCTAGATTGGCACTTAAAGCAGCCGCTAACCATAACACATTAGCTATGGCAGCTAAAAAACTTTGTTTTAGGCCTACTTCATAAGTCTCACCTATTACTTGTACAATCCCCACAGGTCCTGCTACCATACTACGATCCACTTGGTTGGTAATTAATTGTACAAAGCCGGAAACTGTAACATGGATTAAAAAAAGCATTCGGTGAAAACTATAATGAATGGTTTGAAATAAATTACCTTTAATCGGTTTTGCTGCAAATCCAACTCTCCATATTTTTAATTTTTCATCCCACTGTGGCTGTACGTTTACTTTTTCTTTTTCTCCATTCCGTAAAACTGTTAATTCTACAGCCCCTTCTTTTTCTTTATACTGTGACAAGTAAAAAGATATTTTTTCAAAGATCTGAGTCTTTTTCCCATTTACCGCAAGAATTTTATCTCCTTCTTGTAACTGAGCCGTTTCTGCCGGATACCCAGGCTCAATAAAATCAATGATGGTACTACTAAAGCCTACTACAGAAGATATAACTAGAATAATAATAAAAGCCAATAAAAAATTCATTAAAGGTCCTGCTACAATAACAGCCATTCGTGCTCCTACAGATTTGCTACTAAATGACCGAAGATCATTAGAATATTCTTCTTCTCCCAACATTTTACAAAAACCGCCGATTGGTAGAATTCGAACAGAATACAATGTTTCTCCTACTTGTTTTCCTACTAACTTGGGTCCCATACCAATGGCAAATTCTTCAACCGTAATGTGATTTTTTTTTGCTATGATATAATGTCCAAATTCATGAACTAAAACAATCAATCCAAAAACTAAAATGGCAACAACAATAGTCATGCCTTCCACCTACTTTCTAAATATTCATAAGTCCATTGTTCTGTATATAGAATATCTTCCAAAGAAGGATTCTTAACTGTATTGTGCTTGGCCATGGCTTCATGAATATAAGCTGGAATCTCCATAAAAGAAAGCTTTCCATCTAAAAACTTAGCCACTGCTATTTCATTTGCCGCATTTAAAACTGTTGGCATGGTCCCTCCTATCTCCAATGCTTTATACGCTAACGATAAACATGAAAAAGTATCTCCATCTGGTTCTTCAAAAGTAAGAGTATCTCGTTGAAAAAAATTAAGTTTGGAATAGGAATTTGAACGCCGCTGGGGATAGGTTAGAGCATATTGAATAGGAACTCTCATGTCTGGCTCTCCTAACTGGGCAATAATTGAACCATCTTTAAATTCTACCATGGAATGAATCACACTTTGAGGGTGAATTAAGACTTGAATCTGCTGTAAAGTCACGCCAAAAAGCCATTTTGCTTCAATAACTTCAAGTCCTTTATTCATCATGGTTGCAGAATCAATGGTAATTTTAGCTCCCATACTCCAATTTGGATGCTGTAATGCCTGTTCCTTTGTCACATATTGCAATTCTTCTTTTGTTTTTCCTCGAAAAGGACCTCCCGAAGCCGTTAAAAGCAATTTAGAAATATTGTTTGAATCATTTCCTTGCAAACACTGAAAAATAGCTGAATGTTCACTATCTACAGGATAAATCTGAACATTATTTTGTTTGGCTGCCTTTATTACTAATTCTCCTGCCGTAACTAAAGTCTCTTTATTGGCCAAGGCAATATCTTTCTTTGCCTCAATGGCTGCTAAAGTAGGACGAATCCCAATCATCCCTACGACGGCCGTTACAACTAGATCTGCTTCATCCATTTGGGCAAGCTCAATGAGTCCTTCTAACCCACTTAGAACTTCTACCTCCATACCTTGAATCCGTTTTCGTAGTTCTAAGGCTTTTTTCTCATCCATCACAGCTACTTTTTTGGGAGAAAATTGAACAATTTGTTTTTCTAAAAGATCAATGTTTTGTTGAACACTAAGTCCTACTACTTGTATATCTGATAAATTTTGTACTACTTGTAATGTTTGAGTTCCTATGGACCCAGTCGAACCTAAAATACATATTTTCTTCATGTCCTCACCTCTTTAGCATGACTCATCCTTATCCATCTTATACCTAGCATATCAAAACAATATACATTGAAGTACATAATATACAAAAGGTGCTGTAAAAAGAATACTATCAAATCGATCCAGGACTCCTCCATGTCCAGGAATAAGTTTCCCAAAATCTTTTATTTTTGTAAATCGCTTAATGGCTGAAGCAGACAAATCCCCTAATTGAGATAAAGCAGCTCCTGCTATTCCAATTAAGAAGCACACAAAGGAGAAATTCTCGATTCCAACACTCACATAACGTTGAAGGAAATATCCATATAGAAGAGCTAAAATACTACCTCCAAGTATTCCACCCAAAGCCCCTTCTATGGTTTTTTTAGGACTTAACTGAGGACATAACTTATGTTTACCTAACCATACTCCAATAAAATAGGCTCCTGTGTCGCTTCCCCAAGCACTAATAAAAATTAGCCATATTAAAAAAATACCATTTGATATATTTCTAAGAAGAAAAATGTGCGAAAATAAGAAAGTTACATAAAAAAATCCAAAAAAAGTAACCCCTATATCCATAATATTACGCTTGGGATAGGAAAATACTAAACTAATTAATAAAGCAAGTATAAATACTGCAATAAATAATGGAAAGTACTGCTGTTTTGGCAAAACAATAAGAATATAGAGCAAAGTTGCTCCATATCCTAGCATGGATAAGGGTTGAGAAATAGAAGCAAAAGCATTATAAAATTCTTTCATTCCCACTAAAGAAAGAAATAAAACACTTATTACTAAAGGCCATCCCCCATAAGAAATTAGAAAAATCAATAAAGGAACTCCTACTATAGCACTAAGAATGCGAGTTTTCACATAATCTCCTCCATCTATCTATCTAAAGTGCTCCAAACCTTCTTTTTCTTTGTTGAAAGTGATAAATCGCCTGATATAAATCGTTCATTGAAAAATCAGGCCAATATTTTTCACAAAAATATAACTCTGTATACGCAAGTTGCCACAATAAAAAATTGCTCAAACGAATTTCGCCACTAGTGCGAATTAATAAATCAGGATCTGGAATTAAAGTTGTATCCAAATACTTTTCAAATAACGATTCATTGATTTCTTCTACCATAACTTTCTTATGCAACAGGTCTTTTCCTATTTTTTGCATACTTCTAATAATTTCATCTCTACCACCATAATTGAGTGCAATCTGAAGTCCTAAACCGGTTTTATTTTCCGTTATTTCCTCTAAAACAGTAATTTGCTTTTGAATATCTTTGGCAAGCATACTACGATCCCCTATAATTCGTATCTTTATATTATCCCTTTTTGCTTGTCGAATATGCCTTTTTAAATATTGGCGTAATAATCCCATTAAAAAATCAACTTCTGCTTTAGGACGTTTCCAATTTTCTGTAGAAAAAGCATATACTGTTACATATTGAATACCTAACGTATCCATTTCTTTTGTCAAGTTTTCTAAGGTTTTGCTTCCTGCTTCATGTCCTTCTGTTCTTGTTTTATTATGTTTTTGTGCCCACCGTCCATTTCCATCCATAATAATGGCAATATGGGTAGGGAGATTTTCAAAATCAATTTGATTTTTTTCTACTTTCATCACAACCTCCTACAGATAGGAAAATATGTAGTTTCATTATATCAAAAGAAAAGTAAAATGCCAATAAAATACCCCTCATAGAAGGGGAATTTTAAAAGTTTATACCGATAAAATTTCTTTGCTTTTGCTTTCTACTTTTTGATCAATTTCTTCAATATAACGATCTGTCAACTTTTGAATCTCTGTTTCTGATGTTTTAAGATCATCTTCCGTAATTTCTTTGTTTTTCTCCATTTTTTTGAAATCATCTAGTGCTTCCCGTCGAATATTTCGAATGGCTATTTTTGCATTTTCGCCTTTTTTCTTAACTTCTTTTGTAAGCTCTTTTCTACGTTCTTCTGTTAATTCTGGAAATACAAGACGAATCATTTTTCCATCATTGTTAGGTGTAATACCAATATCAGAAGCTAATATGGCTTTCTCAATTTCACCTAATAAACTGGTATCCCAAGGCTGAATTTGTAATAATCTTGCTTCAGGAACAGATATATTTCCCACTTGTTGTAAGGGAGTGGGGACTCCATAATAATTAACCATAATACGATTCAAAATATTAGGATTAGCTCTTCCTGCTCGGATCACACCAAATTCTTCCTCTAATGCGGTAATTGACTTTTTCATTTTTTCTTCATATGGTTTGTATTGTTTTTCACTTATCATCCTATTTCCTCCTTTTATTTCACTGTAATTAAAGTACCTATATTTTCACCAGAAATTGCCTTTTGAAGGCTTCCTGGAATATTTAAACCAAAAACTAAAATAGGAATCTTTTGTTCAATACACAAACTAGCAGCAGTAGCGTCAATAACTTTAAGATTTTGCTGCAAGATCTGTTGGCAAGAAATTTGTTCGTATTTTTTTGCATTAGGATTATTTTTAGGATCATCATCATAAACACCATCAATGTTTTTAGCAAATAATAACACATCAACCTCTATTTCACATCCACGTAGTGCAGCTCCTGTATCTGTAGAAAAAAATGGATGACCTGTTCCTCCTGCAAAAAATACTACATAGCCTTTTTTCATATATTCTAACGCTTTCTCTTTCGAAAAAACTTCTGTCATATTCCCAATAGGAAAAGGAGTTTGAACAATAGTAGGAATACCCTGACTTCTGAAAATTTCTGCCACATATAAAGCATTCATAACTGTGGCTAACATACCGATCTGATCTGCTTTCGTTCGATCCATAGTATCACTGCTACGGCCCCTCCAAAAGTTGCCTCCCCCAATTACAATAGACATCTGAATTCCCTGTTGTAAAGGAATTTTTATTTGTTCTCCTACACGTCGAACATTTTTTTCATCAAATCCAAAACCTTGATCGCCTGCTAAGGCTTCCCCACTTAACTTTATCAATACTCTTTTATATTTTGTCATACAAAGGTGCTCCTTCCCTATTTAATGTACCATACTTTGATTCTTTTTTCCATACTTATTAGAAAGATTTTCCTTCCTTCGTAGAAAGAGGGAAACACCATGTGCTTCCCTCTACTTTTTTCATACAACCCATCTTATCCTTGCATTTGTTTTGCTACTTCTTCTGCAAAGTTTTCTTCTCTTTTTTCTAATCCTTCTCCTGTTTCATAACGTACAAAACGTTTTATACTGATAGGACAACCTACTTCTTTGGCTATGCTATCTACATATTTTTTCACAGTAAGATCAGGATCTTTTACATAAGCTTGATCTAACAAGCAAACTTCTTTTAATGTTTTCATTAAACGGCCTTCTACCATTTTTTCTACGATCTTTTCAGGCTTTCCTTCATTTAAAGCTTGTTGTTTTAAGATTTCTCTTTCTTTCGCAATATGGTCTGCAGGGATTTCATCTTCGTTTACATATTGGGGATTTACTGCTGCTACTTGCATAGCTAAATTTTTACCAGCTTCAACCACAGCATCATTTACTTTTTCTGATTGTAATTCGACTAAAACGCCAATACGTCCTCCACCATGGATATAAGAAACAACAACACCATCCGTAGCTTCAAATTTTACAAAACGGCGAATGCTTAAATTTTCTCCGATAACAGAAATTTTATCTACTAATACGTCTTGTACTGTTTGATTGTTATCTTCGATCCAAGATTCTGCTAAGAAATTTTCTAAGGTATCTGCCTTTGTTTGAGCTGCTTGCTTGGCTACTAAAGCTACATAGGAACGAAAATCTTCATTTTTTGCTACAAAGTCAGTTTCACTATTAACCTCTACTAAGGCCCCTACTTTTCCATCTTCTGAAATATAATCCATAACTAAACCTTCAGCAGCGATACGTCCTGCTTTTTTAGCCGCAGCAGCTAAGCCTTTTTCTCGTAAAAATTCTACTGCTTTTTCCATATCTCCATTGGTTTCAGTTAATGCTTTTTTACAATCCATCATTCCAGCACCAGTTACTTCTCTTAATTCTTTTACCATACTTGCTGTAATTGCCATTATTAACCCTCCGTTTACTCTTTTATTCAGTCTATATTTTTTGTATTTTTTTACAATTTATACCCTTGCTATAATAAAAGCTTCAACCTGCTTTTATAGGCTGAAGCTTTAAAATATGCTAACTCTAAAAGCACATTATTCTTGTGTCTCTTCAGTTTCTTCTTCAGTTGCCTCTTCAGTTTCAGTGCCTTTACTTTGTTCTGCACCTTCTACGGGTTGCTCTTCATGATCTTGGTATCCTTGGTTTGCTTCGATGACTGCGTCAGCCATTTTACTAACAATTAATTTGACAGCTCTGATTGCATCATCATTTCCAGGAATAACATAATCAACTTCTTCTGGATCGCAGTTAGTATCTACAATTGCCACAATAGGAATTCCTAGAATATGCGCCTCTTGAATGGCTAATCTTTCTTTTCTAGGATCAACAATAAAAAGTATATCTGGAATGGTTTCCATTGTTTTAATACCGCCTAGGCTCTTCTCTAATTTTTCTTTTTCATTTCGAAGTTGTATTACTTCTTTTTTAGGCAGTACTTCAAATGTTCCATCTTCTTCCATTATTTCTAGTTGTTTTAATCTTTCAATACGAGTTCGAATAGTTTTAAAATTAGTTAACATCCCACCAAGCCATCGTTGATTAACATAATACATTCCACAACGTTCTGCTTCTGATTTAATGGAGTCTTGGGCTTGTTTTTTAGTCCCAACAAATAAAACCTTACCACCATCTTCTACTACTTCACGAATGGCATAATAAGCTTGGTCTACTTTTTTTACAGTTTTTTGTAAATCAATAATATAGATCCCATTTCTTTCTGTAAAGATATATTCTGCCATTTTAGGATTCCAACGTCTTGTTTGGTGTCCAAAATGAACCCCTGCTTCTAGTAATTGCTTCATTGAAATTACGCTCATAATAAATATCCTCCTACATTTTGGTTTATCCTCCGTATTTCTCATCTTTTTTGGGGAACCTTACGGCACCTCCCTAAAAAATTAAAATACGTGTGTTTTCTCTCGCTGATTAGTATATCACAAGGTTTTTCTTTTGGCAATATCTTTTATGTGTTTTTTTCTTTTCTCTGTAGAATCCATAATATTTCTTCATACGTACTCCCTAGTGGTATTTGAAATTGACCTGAACGCAATTTTTTTGTTGCATTCTCTTCTAGAAGAAAAGTATAAAAACTTTCCGGATCTTTAATAATTCCTTTTTCTGTTAGGATTTTACTAATGGCAATAGCACTAGAACCTGAGGGAATATGGACGGTTATCATGTTGTTTTCTATTTCCATACTATCTTCTTCTACCTGGTTGTCCTGCGGATGATCCTCAATAAAATCCATGCCTAGTTCTCTAGCTTTGACGATAATCTCCTCTTCCGTCCAATCTTCTGTTGCCGAAGGAAGTTCTGTAATAAAAATCATACCTAGTTCTTGTGCCTTTGCAATAATCTCTTCTTTCTCCCAAGTTGGATTTAACGGGGGCACTTTTTTGCTCTGAGTTCCCATCATAATAAAAAAGGCAAAGAGAGAAGATACAATAATACCAATACCAATACCACTAAAAAAAATTCCTTTTTTTACACTCATCTTCTCACCTCATCTGAAAAAGTCCAATCATTAGTTGAACTTCTCCTTTACCTAATTGTAATTCTCTAGCGATTTCATCAATAGTCTTTCCTTCTTTATACATTTCCAAAACTTGTTTTTGTTCTTGAGAAAGATGTTTTTCTTTCGTTTCTTTTACTGTTCTTTGATATACTTGCTTTTCTTTTTCATCAATAAGTTGATAAAGTAGTATTAATTCTTTATGTTTATTTTCTATTTCTTTCATTAAATAGGAGGCAAAATCATTTAAGTCTCCTACCATTTCTTTAGCTTCTTGTGTTTTTGCATCCAATTGTTTTTCAATTTGAATGATATTTGATACCTCCATGGGTACCTCTTTTTTTCGATAAAACCAGATCCCAAGTAAAACAAATAACGTGCCTATTCCCATCATCAAAATGACAAAAAATATTTCTAGGGTCATATCCCACATTTTAGCCACCTCAAAATACTAAATTCGAATATCAATATGTCCTTGGATACCTTTCTCAAATTTTCGTTCTTCTTTTTGCCCTTTTTTCTTTTTCTGTTGAGAAGAGTGTCTATTTTTGCTCCTTTGCTCTTGTTCATAAATTACAGCTTTTTCTGATTGATTTGCTTTTGGCACTTGCTGTTTTTGTTGTATCTCTTGTTTTTGCATATTCATCTGAAATTGTTGTTGTTCCATAGTTTGTTTTTGCATTTCCAAATGTTGTTGATGACCGACTTCTGGCGTCTTAGGGATCATGACTTGCATATCTAACGGTCGAATGGACATTCCCTCACCCCCTTTATCGATATACATCAACTTTAATTTCACCTTGGTCCTGATAAAGAGTACAATATTGAATATCTTCTCGCACATACATGCTGATGGTACCAATCGTTACCTTTACGCCAGGATAAATTAATTTTAATGCCTTTACTTTACCTAACGCTTTTACTTCTAATAATGGAAGTAATTGATCCATTTCATTTCGTGTGCTTAAAATTTGTTGTTGCAAATAAATTTTTGTTTTTGTCGATTTTATAAGCAGATCTCGTTTTGCTTCTGATAGTTCTCCTGCTTCTTGCAATCGAGTTAATAAACTGATGGCCTGCTCAATTTGTTTGCATTCTTTTTCCAGTTTCTTTACGTTCTCTTTTAAAAAACGAAACTGTTCTAAAATACTAGGATCTAAACCTACCTCCAATTCTGTAACCGTCGCCATGGAGGATCCTATGGTTTTAGCTACTATTTCATAACCTGCTCGTAAAACTCCACCTACAATCAAGCCTCTTTTACCTTCAACACAAATACTTGTTCCACTTTTTACAAAACTATGCATAATAGCTTCGCTGCGAACTTCTCCTTGGGCTTCTACATAACTATTTTCGATATATTTTGCAATGACATTTCCATTGGCTTGGAGTTTTCCACGACCCATTCCTTGTATTCCTCTATGTAAAATAATGTCTCCTTCGGCTATTAAATTAGCTCCTTCTACTACACCATAAACTTCAATATTTCCTCCAGATTGAATGGAAAATCCAGTTAAAACATTGCCTTTCACAATAACCGTGCCAACAAAATTAATATTCCCTGTAGAAGGTCCTACATTCGCAGGCACTTCATAGATCTCTTTTACATTTACTTTATTCTCAAAAACAATTACTTGTCCATCAATAGCTGCAATAAGCTGGGTTCCATCTTCTGAAATAAATGTATTTTTTCCCTGGGGCAAACGTGTAGGTTTTCCTTGGAGGGATGCTACTTCTTCACCAAAAACATTTTTCCCAGGAACTCCTTTTTCAGGTGGGTATAGAGTTACCAACACTTGACCTTTTTTTACATTCTCAATCAGATCTAAATTATGAAAATCGACACTACCATCTTCTTTGATTTCAGGTTTTACATCTTTAGTAGTTGCAAAGTGATATGCTAAATACCCATCTTTTCCTGGAAGTGGTTCTTTCCCAGTAGCAATTAAATATTTATGATAATATTTCCTTCTTTGCTCCAATGTGTTAATTAAATCCATATCCATTCCAAAACAAATTCCTTTTTCTTGAAGGGCCTTTTGAATTTGATTGGATTGAATTTTTTTTCCTCCTTTTTGAGGTGGAAGAAAAGAAATAGCGGCATACATCTTGTTAGAAGAAATTTCAATATTGATTTCTTCATCCATTATAGGAAGATCCATTGGATCTGAAACTTTAATTTCTGTTTCTTTATTTTTAAATTGAAGGGCTTTTTTGATCTGTGACAAAGGATAGTTATAAATTCTATTTCTTTCTAGCGTGTAAATAATGTCTTGTAGTATTGTTCCCACAAGCCCATCCGATGATGTTTGAATCCTTAAATAGATTCCATCACTCTTAGTATGAAGTTCAAAAATTTGCCGGTCCTCATTTACCTGTTTTTCCATACCCCTTCTCTCCTTCCTACACCCCTAACAAAACTTCCTGATATTCTCCTAGTTTTCCTTTTAACCTCATAAGTGCTTTTGTATGTAGTTGAGAAATTCTAGATTCGGAAACCCCTAATATATAACTGATTTCTTTTAATGTCATTTCCTCAAAATAATAAAAAAAGATGATTTGTTTTTCTCTTTCAGGTAACTCTTCTATGGTTCGAGCTATTAGTTCTTTTAACTCTTTTTGCTCTAAGCAATATTCTGGCTTATCTTGAAGTTTTGCTTGATGAAAAGTTAAATTCATTTCATAATTTTGATCCATATAATCTTCCAAGGAAACTAATGAAATAATATTGATCTCTTTTAAAAGTTCCTGAAAATCTAAAAGCGCCATTCCTAGCTCTTTTGCTACTTCTTGGTCAGTAGCTGGACGACCTAATGTTGCTTCCAATTTCATATACGCTTTTTCTACATTCTTTTGTTTTTGTCGTAAAGATCTAGGTACCCAATCCATTTTTCGAATATGATCTAATATGGCTCCACGAATTCGTAAAGAGGCATAAGTTTCAAATTTAACACCTTTTCCTAAATCAAATTTATCAATGGCATCAATCAGTCCAAATACCCCATATCCTATCAAATCTTCATATTCCACATTTTGGCCCAAATAGATATGTAATCGTCCTGCTACATATTTGATTAGAGGAGAATACTCTATAATTAGCTTTTCCTTGATATGGGAACTTTTCGTTTTTTCATATTCGACCCATAAAGCTTCTATATTTTTTTTTGTCATAGAATTCCTCCCATAAATTACAACAAATCTTCTCTCAATCCATTAAGGCTTCCTGTTTTTCTTGTTCTTTATCTTCTTCCTTTTCTTCTTGTTTTATGGGTTGAATGGTAAGATCTACATCCATCATGTTTTCTAACAAAATAGTATGTAAAACGCTTTTTGTAATTCGCCCAATGATATAAAAAACAAGAATGGTTCCTATTAATTTTAGTGCCATTACTTGTAATGTATCTTTTTGCAAATAACTTATAAATCCAATAAGTAATGCTGCAAATAAAGGTAGTATAATGTGAATTTTTTTTAATATTTTCATCTTTTTAACCTCAATATATGGATTTTAAATCTCCTTAATCCCTTTTCCTATGGTTTTTATCAATAAAACTCCATTATGAGTGTGTAATTCTATCGTACGTCCATAGTTGGCACCTGTATCCTCTGCCACAATAGGAATTCCTAATTCTCCCAAAATTTTTTTGGTTGCTAGAACATTTCTTTCTCCAATCCGCATTAAATCATTGGTTTGTTGAAAGGCAAACATCTGAGCCCCTCCAGCTAATTTGGCAACCAAACGATTTTTTTTTGCCCCTATTTTGGTCATTTCTTCAACCAATTGAATCGTTCCAGTATCTGCGAATTTTGCTTTGTTTTGGTTATCGCGAATTTGCGTACTATCTGGAAGCATAACATGGGCTAATCCTCCAATTTTCTCAATGGGATCATACAAAGTAATTCCTACGCATGAACCCAACCCTAAAGTCGTTAAAACACCAGGATATTTAGATGTATTTAAATCTGCCATTCCCACTTTAATCATCATCTTCTGATCCATTATGACCATACTCCTAATGCATTTAAAATTTTATTAAAGGACGTCATCTCTGGAATCAGTATAAAATATCCTGACACCTGATCATGCCCTTCTATAAATTCTGTTTCAATAAACAAGGCTTTATCTCCAATTTTTCCAAATTCGATAGCAGGAACGCTTAAAATGGCACCTGCCATATCCTGTGCCATATAGGGAATGGAGGGAGCAATTTTTAAATTGGTAAGACTAGCAAGGGAAGATAAATAAGAGCCTGCTAAAATATTCCCAATCTCTTGTAAAGCTGATAAATCTAAATCCGTAAATGCTTCATCATCATGAACCTCTCTACCCATGAGTAAGTTAACTAAAATACGAACGGAACGCTGATCTAAAACGAACATCATCATTCCTGTAATATCTCCGCTTAAATTAAATAAGATCCCAATAACTTCTGTATCTGCTCCTCCTAATAAATCAGCAACATGCTTGAATTCTAAAACATTGACTTTCGGAACACCCATATCAATTTTTTTATTAATTAATTTTGCTAATGCTGTCGTAGCATTCCCCGAGCCAATATTGCCTATTTCACGTAAAACATCTAAGTGAAGAGTGTTCAATTGATCTACATCATGTATCTTTGGCATATCATCACTCCTTATTGGGCAAAAGTTCTTCCATTAATGTATTTATATTTAATAGTGTAACAATTTGTTGATCTGTCTTACCAACTCCTTGGATCCATTTTTGTTCACTACCTATGGCTAGTCTTTGAATAGTTTCGATTGACTCTTGTGAAAATTCAACGACTTCTCTCACTTCATCAACGATCATTCCAATACAGTGTTCTTCTGTTTTAATAATGACAATACGTGTATTATGACTATACTCATCCGAATCTAACCCAAATTTAAGACGTAAACTCATAACAGGAATAATATCTCCTCGTAAATTAACTACACCTTTAATAAAAAAAGGGGCTTGGGGCACTCTTGTAATATCCCTCATTCGAATAATGGTTTCTATTTGTTGTATATCAATACCAAATTGTTCTTGATCAAGGACAACAACAACATATTGTTTATTTTCATTCATGAAACTTCCCTCCTCCCTATACCAAGGTATTGACATCTAAAATCAATGCAACTTCTCCATCTCCTAAGATGGTAGCTCCTGCAATCATTTTTATATAACTTAAATACTGTCCTATTGATTTAATTACAATTTCCTGTTGTCCTAATAAGCCATCCACTACAAAACCTGCTTGTTTTTCACCTTTTCGGACAATAACAATGGTAAGAGTATTTTTTTCCTTTTCTTTTTCTGGCACATCTAATATAGCATGTAAACGCACAATAGGAATCACCGTATTTCTTAGAACAATCACTTCTTGTTTTTGTACTGATTTAATTTCAGATATAGGAATATCTTCAATGGTTTGAATGGTATTAAGGGGAATCGCATATTTTTCATCCCCAACCTGTACCATAAGAGCTTGTATGATAGCCAATGTTAAAGGTAATCGTACAATAAATTTACTACCTTTACCTAACTTTGTCTTTACTTCAATATCTCCACCTAGGGCTTCTATTTTTGTTTTTACTACGTCTAAGCCAACCCCTCTACCAGATACATC
This sequence comes from Candidatus Epulonipiscium sp., assembly GCA_012520595.1. GTDB lineage: Bacteria > Bacillota > Clostridia > Lachnospirales > JAAYNZ01 > JAAYNZ01. The sequence continues at coordinate 89,065 of JAAYNZ010000007.1, forward strand.
TGTAACCGTTGCTGCTGTACTAAAACTTGGTTGAAATAAAAGTTCTACCAACTCTTGTTCTGACATATTTTCTGCTGTTTCTGATGTAATGACTCCTTTTTCTAAGGCTTTTTGTTTAATAATCTTCGCATCAATACCTCGCCCATCATCTTCCACTTCAATAACTACATTATTCCCATCTTGGTATGCCCGTAAATAAACATGTCCACTTGCTGACTTTCCTTTTTTGATTCTGTCCTCTGTTGTCTCTAAACCATGGTCAGCAGCATTTCTTAATAAATGAATCAACGGATCCCCTATTTCGTCGATAACCGTACGATCCAATTCTGTTTCTTCTCCTGACATTTCCAAATGGATTTCTTTTTCTAATTGCCTTGATAAATCGCGGATCATTCTAGGAAAACGATTAAAAACACGCTCCACAGGAACCATCCTTACTTTCATCACAGCATCATGTAAATTTGTAGTAATTCTTTCTAAGTACTCAATAGATTCATTAAAGTTTTGTTCTGCACGACGATCCACATCTTCTAAACTATTCTTGACAATAATTAACTCGCTAACTAAATTCATTAATGTGTCAAGTCGTTCAATATCTACACGAACCGTTTTACCAGCTCGTGGTTTCACTCTATTTTCATGCTCTTCATTTTGGTCTACTTTAGTGAGAGATTGTGTGTTTTCTTGAGTGGATGCCTTTGGCTGTTCAGGATTCTTTAAATGAGTCTCTTCCCTAATTTCTGTAATTTTAACATCAACAATTTCTGCAATGGATAGAATATCTTTTGTGAATTTTTCTTTTTCTTCTTGTGAAAGAATAACAACAGAAAATTCTAGATCAAATTTTTCATCTTCAATATCTTCTACTGCAGGAGTTGATTTAATAATTTCTCCATAGCGCTCTAAAGTTCGAAAAACAATAAAGGCCCTTGCTGACTTTAATACACAGCTCGCATTTAAATAAACCGTAATAGCATAAGCTTGATATCCTTGCTGAAAGCCAGTTCGAATTGCATTTTGCTCATATTCTGATAAAGATAAAATAGCTTGTTCTTCTTTATTTACATTTTGCTCTTCTTTACTTGCTTTTTGCTCTTCCTCTTTTTGAGAATCTCCGGATAAAAATTGATTAAGTTTTTGAATTAATATTTCATAGGATTCCTTTCCTTCTGAACCTGTATTAATAATTTCTTCTATGTAATTCTCCAATGCATCTAAACATTGAAATAACAAATCAATTAAGTTTCCATCGACTTGAATCTTTCCATTTCGAATGGCTGATAGAGCATTTTCCATATCATGGGTTAATGTTTGCATTTTGGTAAATCCCATGGTCCCAGCCATTCCTTTTAATGTATGAGCCACCCGAAATACTTCATTTAATAACTCCATATTATGTGGTTCATTTTCTAGTTGTAACAAACATTCATTTAAACTTTGTAAATGTTCTTTCGACTCCTCAATAAAAATTTCTAAGTATTGACTCATATCCATACCTTACACCCCCAACTGTTTTACTATTTTATCTGCAATTTCATCTAATGGAACAATTTCGTCGATAATACCTGCTTCTACAGCTGCTTTAGGCATCCCATATACAACACAACTAGCTTCGTCCTGTGCAATAGTAAAAATATTTCTTTTTTGTTTTAAATGTGTCATACCTTTCGTTCCATCTGATCCCATTCCTGTCATAATCACACCTACCATTTTTTTAATTCTTATATCCACTAAAGATCTCATCATTTCATCCACTGAAGGCCGATGTCCTCCTACTGGTGGATTTTTTGAAAGATGAATAACATACTGATTGCTCACTTTGTGTTCTTCCACTTGCATATGATAATCTCCTGGAGCAATATAAGCCACTCCACGCTGTAGAATATCCCCTTCTTCTGCTTCCTTAACCCGAATCTGGCTTATTTGGTTCAAGCGTTCTGCTAAAGACTTGGTAAAACCTGCAGGCATATGTTGTACAATTAAAAAACTAGCTTCTATTTCCTTAGGAATCAAAGGAATGACCTGTTGTAAAGCCCTTGGCCCTCCAGTAGATACTCCAATAGCTACGATTCCATGTGTTTTTTTCCCTTCTAAAGGCATCAAACGTTGGTTTATTTGAGTATTTTTCTTAGGACCTTGCATTGACTGTAACCCCTTCAACCGCGCCGGCTGTATAGTGGCAGCCATAAGTATCTTTTGTACAATTTCTTCTTTTACAGTCTTTTGATTCATCCTGAAAATATTGGTAGGTTTTGTAATAAAATCAACAGCTCCTAACTCCAATGCACGAATGGTTGTTTGTGCTCCTTCCATAGCCAAAGTACTAACAATAATAACAGGAACAGGATTGACTTTCATTAGCTGCTCTAACATCTCTAATCCATTCATAATAGGCATTTCAATATCTAACAAAACTACATCTGGCTGAAGTTCTTGAACTTTTTGAAGCCCTTCTTCTCCATTTTTAGCGATTCCAATGACTTTACATTGTGGCTCATTTTGTAGTAAATCACTAATGACTTTTCTCATGAATGCTGAATCATCTACAATAAGCACCCTTTTCACATTGAATCCTTTCATTGCAATCCCCTTTCCTTGCTCCTACGTTTTCTTTGTTCTAGAAAAATATATCGAATAATCATTTCTTGATCCTTGGGATCCAAATCAATAAACTGTACTCGATGTTCATAAGGATACTGGTCTGTACTGCTTCTTCTTTTGAATAAAACTTGCCCCTTTACAGTAAATAATTCTTTCGTAGGCATAGGGATCATACAAGTAATTCTTTGTCCAAGGGCTACTTCTTTGTTCCCTATAAATCGAATACCGCCCCCACTAATATCCTTGATCACTCCTGTACCTATTTGTTCTCCATTCTCCAATAAGTATTGAAAAGAGAGAATGCATTCCATACGATAGAAAGATCGACGCTGCACCTTTTTAAAAGGAGGATTTAGTTGTACGATCATAAAATGCAACCCATTTTTCTGATTTCGATTTATGATTTCCCCATTACACCCTATCACTCCTTTCGGTGTATAAAATACAAATTCATATCTTTCATGCAATCGCAAAGGCACAATAATTCCTTTTTGAATCGGTGCTAATATTTTAATATGAGTCTCATCGATAACTTCATCAACTTGACTAACATAAGGTCCTTGCTGTTCCTCTTCTTTGGATATATCAGGATAAAATTCTATTTTATTTCCTGTGGTTAAAATTGACATAACATCCTCCTATATTGTTTCTCCAAATAAGTGGAAAATTTTTTTCATAAAACCTCCTAGCCCAGTAGGCTGTATTTTCTCTTCTTTTATATTTAACATTTTACAAGCTATGGAATAAAAAGCTTGGGCTGCTGAACTTTGTGGATATGCAATGCACAAAGGCTTTTGTAATTTTACAGCTTGAATCATCTTTACATCATAAGGTATATAGCCCAAATTATGTATGGTTGTATTTAAAAACTTTTCAGAAGCACGTTGGATTTTCAAAAATACTTCTTCGCCTTCTTCTTGAGTATCAACTCGGTTAATAAGGAGTTGAATATTGGGAAATCGATCTTGTGATGAAACATTGTTTTTTAACGTTTTAATGAGAGCATAAGCGTCTGTAATCGAAGTGGGTTCTGGCGTAGTGACGACAATAGTATCATCAGAAGCTTGTATAAATTGGATCACCGTTTGCGAAACACCTGCTCCTGTATCAATAAAAATAATGTCTGCTACTTGATCTAAAGGTTGGAGCTGAACAATACAATTCTGTAGCTCTATAGGACTTAACTGAACCAAATCTTGTACCCCTGAGCCGCTGGAAATAAAATAAATACCAAAAGGTCCAGGTGTTAATATATCCATTAAGCTTTTCCCGCCAAAAAGCATATCTGATAAGGTATAGGAAGGAATAATGCCAAAAAGCACCTCTACATTGGACAATCCCAAATCAGCATCTAAGATTACAACTCTTTTTCCTTGTTTCGCTAACTCAAGAGCCATATTCATGGTTACATTTGTTTTCCCTACTCCACCTTTACCACTAGCCACCGTAATAATTTTAGCTTTCTTCATCATTGGTTTTTGATGTTGGTGATTCCCCACCATCATCCGAAGTCTTTCTGCTTGGTCCATCAATCTTCATAACTCCCTAATAATATTTTTGCAACTTTTTGAGGGCTTAGCAATTCAATATCTTCTGGAACATTTTGTCCAAAGGTAATATACGAAAAAGGTTGTGAAGTCAGCATGCGGATATTAAGGAGATTCCCCAAACACGTAGTTTCATCCATTTTTGTTAAAATAATATGAAAATCTGTTATCATCGAATACATCTGTAAAATTCGTTTTAAATCATTGTACTTCGTTGTTAAACTGAGAACTAAATACACCTTTTTATTTGACAATTGACTCAATAAAAGTGATAATTCTTGTAATTGTTGTTGATTTTTATGAGAGCGACCGGCTGTATCAATAAAAACACCATCTTTGTCTGAAAAATGCTCTAAAGCTGAAAGTAATTCTTCTTTGCCATAAACAACTTCTACAGGAATCCCTAATATTTCTGCATAAGTTTTTAATTGTTCTACTGCTGCAATACGATAGGTATCTGCAGTAATTAAACCAATTTCTTTTTGTTCCTTTAAAGTATGGTGAGCCACGATTTTTGCAATGGTAGTTGTCTTTCCAACCCCTGTCGGTCCAATAAAAATTACTTGTGAAGGTTGTTGTAAGACCAATGGTTGTGGTTCTCCTATCCACTGTATAATTCTATTATACACGATTCCCACTAATTTGTTTATATCTACTTCATTATTTTGCGAAAATTCATCTAGATCTTCTAAAATTTTTTCTGCTACTTCTGGTTCCACTTCATTTTCAATCATGTTTTTGTAAAAAACATCCAATATTGTATTGGTGTACTTTCTTTCTGAAGCATATGTCATAGAGGAAGAAAGTGATACTTTGTCCACTACTGTATGCAAAAGTTTTTCTAAATGATCAATTTTATTTTCCAAATTTTCAATAGTATTCTCTTGACTTGTAATGACCTTTGCTTGTTTTTGCTCATCAATGGCTGCTAGCACTTCCACTTTGGAAGAACGAAAAAACCGATACAGCCCCTTAGGAGTAATCTTTTTTATATTTAAAATAATAGCTTCCGTTCCTAAGTCTTCCTTTACTTTTTTTATCGCCTCTTGTTCTGTAGATGCTTCATATCTTCGAATGTTCATACAATATTCACCATCCCTGCCGATTGTACTTCTACTGTAGGCTCGACTTCATTGTATGATAAAACAATTAAATCTGGAGCTACTGTTTCCGTCAAACGTTTGAAATAAACACGTACAATGGGCGATGTTAAAACAATCGGTTGCTGCCCCATCCCCATCATTTTATTCATTTTTTGCGTTAAACTTTCAAAGATTTGTTGAGAAATTTGAGGATCTAAGGCTAAATAAGATCCTTGTTCTGTATGCTGTACTGAGTCCATGATCAATTGTTCTAGCTCAGGATCTAAGGTGAGTACATTGTTTTGTTCCTGATGAAAAACCTTACTTGAAATAGCCCTTCCTAAGGCTTGTCTTACATATTCTGTTAATAAATCCGTATCTCTCACCGTTGTTCCGTAGTCGGCCAAAGTTTCGAAAATAGTTACTAAGTCTCGAATAGAAATTCCTTCACGTAGCAAATTAGCTAGTACTTTTTGAATTTCTCCTACTGTTAAAATCTTAGGTACTAATTCATCAATTAATGTTGGATGATTCTCTTTTACATTGTTGATTAAAGTCTGAACATCTTGACGACTCAAAAGTTCATCTAAATGTTTTTTAATCACTTCTGTTAAGTGAGTTGCTATAATAGAAGGTGGATCCACTACGGTGTACCCTAGGGCTTCTGCCTGTTCTCTTTGTGTTTCAGAAATCCAAAGAGCAGGGAGTCCAAAAGCTGGTTCCGTTGTATCAATCCCATCGATTTCTTCTTCTACATATCCTGGATTCATTGCCATATAGTGATCAAATAAAATTTCTCCTCTAGCAACTTCTACACCTTTAATTTTAATGATATATTGGTTAGGACTCAGCTGTATATTATCACGCAATCGAATAATAGGTACAATGGTTCCTAGCTCTAGAGCCAATTGTCTACGAATCATAACTACACGATCTAGCAGATCGCCCCCTTGATTCACATCTGCTAAAGGAATAATCCCATAACCAAACTCTAGCTCAATAGGATCTACTTGCAATAAGGACACTACATTCTCTGGTTTGCGAATTTCTTCTGCTTGAACATCTTCCGTCGAAATTTCTTCTTCAATGCTATGAAGTTTTAAATTTTGGTCCATTCGATAAGCAGAAAAAATCATAAGGATTCCTGTTGTACAGAAAATAATTGTGTCTAAAGGAGTTGTTATTCCTAGGAAAATTAGTACTCCTCCTGCTAAATACAAAACTTTTGGTATGGAAAATAATTGTTCTTTCAAATCAATACTAAGTTCTGACTCTTTCGATACTTTTGTAATTAATATCCCTGTTGCCATGGAAATTAATAAAGCTGGTATTTGACTTACCAACCCATCTCCAATGGTAAGTAAGGTGTATTTTTGTAATGCTTCAGAAGGTGAAATAGGAGTACTGCCTCCCCAACCCGTTATACCTAGCACTAATCCTCCAATAATATTAACAAAAGTAATGAGAATTCCAGCAATGGCATCTCCCTTTACAAATTTACTAGCTCCATCCATAGCACCATAAAAAGCGGCTTCATCTTGAATTTTCTGACGACGTTCTCTTGCTTGCTGCTCATCAATTAAACCAGAGTTTAAATCAGCATCAATAGCCATCTGTTTTCCTGGCATAGCATCTAATGTAAAACGAGCTGCTACTTCTGCCACTCGTTCCGATCCCTTTGTAATGACCATAAATTGTATAATTATAATAATAATAAAAACAACAATCCCAAGAACAGGATTTCCACCTGCTACAAAACTACCAAAAGTGGCTACCACATTCCCTGCATAACCATCTCGTAGAATCAATCGTGTACTGGATGCATTTAAAGCTAAACGAAAAAGAGTTGTCAATAACAATATAGTCGGAAATGTGCTCATATTTAAGGCTTCTTTTGCATACAAGGCATTAAATAAAATAATTAAAGCTAAAGAAATATTAATAGTCAATAAAATATCTAATACAAAAGAAGGAAAGGGAATAATTAAAATGATAATAGCTAAAATAACAAACAATCCTATGAAGACATCTCCCATCTTTGTTTTCATCCTACTACCTCCCTCCTATCCCTCTCTATGTTTTAATTGATATACCCAAGCCAGTATTTCTGCTACTGTTTGATATAATTCAGGTGGAATTTCCTTTCCTATATCTACTGTATAATATAGGGTCCTAGCTAATGGTTTATTTTCTACAATTTGAATATTATTCTCTTTACCTATCTCTTTAATCCTTTGAGCAACCAAGTTCATACCTTTGGCAATCACTACTGGAGCTTGCCCTGTATCTGGATCATATTGAATGGCTACAGCAAAGTGAGTAGGATTTGTAATAATAACATCTGCTTGAGGAAGATCTTGCATCATCCGCCGCATAGAAATTTCCCGCATTTTTTGACGAATCTTACCTTTTATTTCCGGATTTCCTTCCTGCATTTTATACTCTTCTTTAAGCTCTTGTTTGGTCATTTTTAAATCTTGTTCTAACTCATATTTTTGATAAATAAAATCACCAACAGCTAAAAAAATGAAGAAGATCCCTACTTTCAATGCCATACCAATGGCTATATTACCGACATATCCTACAATCTGTAGTACATTCATATCGTAAAGAAGGTAAATATTATTTTTTTCTTTTTTTATGGAAGAATAAAGGATAAATCCGATAATAACAATTTTTAATATGGATTTCATAAACTCCATTAATGCTCTTTTTGAAAATAAACGTTTAAATCCTTGTAGAGGACTTAAACGGTTCCATTTCGGTTGCAAAGGTTTCCACGTTGGATGCCAACCGACTTGCAAAAAATTTGCAGTAATACCTGCAAGCAAAGCAATGATCAAAAAAGGGCCTAAAATAAACACTGTTTTTTGAAATAAATACGCTCCCCACCGTCCCATATAATCTTCCTGATAAAAATCTTCTCTCATACTAAACATTTGATATGTATACCTAAACAATTGTAGTAATTGATCGTATACATAGGGTGAAAAAATCTTAATTCCTAAAAACATGGAAACCAGTAAAAAAGCTGTATTGACCTCTGTGCTTTTAGCAATTTGTCCTTCTTCTCTTGCTTTTTCCCTTTTTCGTGGGGTGGCTTTTTCTGTTTTCTCTCCCCCTGGTCCTTCCTTTGCAAAAAACTGCAATTCATAATACAATCGTTTTTTCATGGTATCAGCCCTTTAAGTACCATTAAAATATCATCATATACTTGTTCTAGCATAAAGTCTGAAATTGAGCCAAATAGAGGCATCATAACCCATAACGTTAGCAAACCAAAAGCAACCTTTAAGGGTAATCCAACTACAAACATATTCATTTGGGGAGCTGTTCTAGCTAAAATTCCCAAAGCTACATTTATAATAAAAATAGATCCTATTAACGGACTGGCAATTTTAAATGCAAGAACAAAAAAATTTCCCATCATCGATATATAATGCTGAAATAAAACTTCTTGAGCCATCACTCTTCCAATAGGTACGACTTGATAGCTATAAATAAGTGCCCGTAAAATAGTATGGTGTCCATTGGTAATAAAAACCATGACGGATAATAAGAAATAATAAAAATTCCCTGTAATTGGAACTTGGATTTGACTTAATGGATCAAAGACACTAACCATTGTAAAACCGATTTGAAAATCAATAAGCTGTCCTGCTAAGTATAAAGTACTATACATGAGATAAACAACAAATCCTAGAAGTAAACCGACTAGGATTTCTTGCAACACAAACCAAGCATACCCCAAAAAATGTGCAGGATAAGAAAGGGTGGTCATCGGTAAAGAAGAAAAAATAATAAAACTAATTAAAACAGATAGTCCTATTTTTGTAGTATTTGGAATATTTTTTCCTCCAAAAATAGGAGCCACGACAAAAAAACTACTGATTCGAATAAAAATAAGTAAAAAAATATCCCATTGAATATATAAATTTGCCAAAGCCATTCCTTCCTATCCTTATGATCCTAAATAATAATTAAAATTAGTGTATAATCCTATAATAAAATCCATTAATGTTTTCAGCATCCATGGTCCAAAAATAAGTACGCCAATAAATACAGCTAAGATTTTCGGAACAAAAGCCAACGTAGGTTCTTGAATGGAAGTAACTGTTTGAAAAATACTTACAATTAAACCTATGACTAGAGCTAAACCTAGCATAGGTGCAGATACAATAATAATTGTCCATAATGCATTTTGAGCTAAATCAATAACAATTCCTTGGTCCATATATGGTCATCCTTCCTATCATCGAAAGGTTTTAACTAACTCGCCGATAACTAAATTCCAACCATCAACCATAATAAATAATAAAATCTTAAAAGGCAATGATATCATAACTGGTGGTAGCATCATCATTCCCATAGACATTAAAGTAGATGCCACTACCATATCAATAATAATAAATGGTATATAAATCAAAAAGCCAATTTGGAAAGCAATCTTTAATTCAGTAATAATAAAAGCTGGGATAAGTACAGAAGATGGAATTTCATCTCGTGTTGATACTTTTTCTATTTTTGCAATTTGCATAAATAAAGCCAAATCTTTTTCTTCTACTTGCCGAAACATAAATTCTCTAAAAGGTTTCATCCCTCGTTGTATCGCTTCTTCTTGGGAGATTTCCCCCATGGCATAAGGTTGTAAAGCTTGTACATTTGTTTCATTTAAAATAGGACTCATAATGAAAAAAGTTAAAAATAAAGCCAATCCAATCAATACTTGATTAGGAGGGGTCTGTTGTGTTCCTAAAGCAGAACGTAAAAAATGTAATACCACGATAATCCGTGTAAAAGAAGTCATCATCATCAAAATAGAGGGTGCTAATGCAATGATCGTTAAAATAAATAGCATTTGTAGGCTACTGACAACTTCTTTTCCTGTTTCAGCTACTCCAACATCCACACCCACTTTCGGGAAGGGAATAGGCATACTCGTAGGTGAAGCATGCACAGGTATATGATTCATAAAAAGTAATACAAGTAAAAAGACTCCGCATTGCATAAGTGCAGTTGTTAGGTATCTTTTCTTTTGGTATTTCATAATATATCTCCTACCATCAATGATCCTTTTTTTGAAATTCTTTTTTCGAAAGCCATTGATTTAAATAGGATTGGAAAGAAGAATATTGGTCTTCTTCAGTAGGAAATTCTAAGGTGGTTTGATCGATTTCTGTCATAAAAATAATACGATCTTTTGTAGTCCCTATAAGAAAGAATTTCGTACCTACTTGAATCAACTGTAATGCTTTCTGCTGTCCAATTCCTATTGATTCAACCACCCGGATATTTTTCCCTTGGTACTTACGAAATTGTGCCATACCAATCCACTTAGTTACATAATAAGCACCAAATACAATGCCTATAAATAAAATAAGCAATAATAAAAATTGAAGAATCCATTTCCAATCACTAAGCATGGGTATCTACCCCAAAACTTTCGATACTGCTTCAATCACTCGATCTGCTTGGAAAGGTTTTACAATAAAGTCCTTTGCACCTGCTTGGATAGATTCGATGACCATGGCTTGCTGCCCCATAGCCGAACACATAATAATATTAGCGCTACTATTGATTTTCTTAATATTTTTAACTGCTTCAATTCCATCCATTTCAGGCATTGTGATATCCATAATCACTAAATCTGGCTTTAGCTCGGTATATTTTTCTACTGCTTTTGCACCATTCTCTGCCTCTCCTACTACTTGATATCCATTTTTTGTTAAAATATCTTTAATCATCATTCTCATAAAAGCTGCATCATCAACAATTAGTATATTTTTATCTGCCATACTATCCTCTCCTCTACTTACAAATTCATATTTGCATAAAACAAATCTTTTATTAAATTAAATTCGATGTTCTTCATCAATAATATCTGTAATCCGAATCCCAAAATTTTCATCAATAACAACAACTTCGCCTTTGGCTATAAATTTTCCGTTTACTAAAATATCCACAGGTTCTCCAGCTACTTTGTCTAACTCTACAATAGTACCAGGGCTAAATTCTAAAATTTCTTTAATGGTTTTATGAGATCGTCCAAGCTCAACTGTAACCTCTAACGGAACATCCATTATCAAATTAATATTCTCTTTATGAGGAACAAAAGAAGGCATATCAAAATTTTGAAATTGTACTGGCTGAACATTTACTGGTTGTTGTGGTGAAGCTGTCGGAGTTGCATAACTCTTCATTTCCTGTTGATAAGACTGTTGTACTGATTTACTCATTACGGGAGGTTCCTCCATTTTTACTGGAGATACTTTCGGCTCTTGTACCGGTATGGCTTGAACCTCTTTAGTGACTTCTTGCTCATAGGACTGTGCTTGAATTAGGTTGTTAAATAAATTTTTCGCAAAATCAATAGGTAATAACTGCATAATCTCACTATCAATTAATTGTCCCACTTCCATTTTAAACGAAATCTGTACAAATCCGCCTTGCCCAAAACCAACATCATTTTCATCAATTTCTTGCGTTAAATCCAATACAAATGCATCTGGTGGCATAATATCAATGGTTTGATTCAAAATAGAAGACATGGAGGTAGATGCTGAGCCTACCATTTGATTCATAGCTTCACTAATGGCACTTAAATGCAATTCTGATAATTCATCGGGCAGATTACTCCCATCTCCCCCCATCATTAAATCTGTAATAATTTTTACATCCTCTTCTCTTAAAACGAGTAAGTTAGCTCCTTTTAATCCCTCTTTATATTCTACCTTAATAGCTACGCAAGGCCGCTTATAAGAGCGGGAAAGTTTCTCCCATGTAGTCACCTGCACCTTGGGAGTTGTAATGGTCACCTTTTGATTGACCAAAGTAAACAATGTTGTGGCGGCTGTACCCATGCTAATATTCCCAATCTCACCTAAAGCATCCTTTTGTTCTTCTGTTAAATCTTCCTCTGGTACAGATAAGGTTTCTTGCTCTTCTGTATCGTCAGTATTACCTAATAGAGCATCAATTTCCGCTTGTGAAAGCATGTCTCCCATCAGTGTTCCTCCTCTCTAATCACATCCGTAATCTGTATAGCATTTTTATTCTTATGAACGCCTGGTCGTCCTCTAAATTTAAATAAATTTCCTATCATAACTTTTAAATCTGAATCAATATAAGAATCTAAGCGAATAATATCTCCTTTTTGCAGTTGCAAAAATTCCCCTACTGTAACATGGGTTTGTCCTAAAACGGCTCTAACAGGAATACGTGCTGTTTCTAGTTTTGCTTCTAAAAAACGATGGTACTCTTTATCCTCTACCTGCTTAATGGGAGTAAACCAATATTTTGTATTTAATCGTTCCATATAAGGCTCTATGACAATGTGAGGAATACAAATATTCATGAGCCCTTCTTGTTCTCCAAGCTGAATATTTAATGTTAATAATGCAATCATTTCATTTGGAGATATAATTTGAGCAAATTGAGAATTAGTTTCTATTTTTTCTAGTCGTGGATAGATGTCAACTACATTCTCCCAAGGCTCACGCATCAACCCCAACCATTGCCCCATCATTCTCTCTAATAAAATACGTTCAATCTCTGAAAACTCTCGAATTTTATCAATGCCAACACCGGGTCCTCCTAAAACTCGATCTATTATAGAATAACCTATGTTAGACGATAGTTCAACAATGATGGAACCTTTCATCGGAGAAAAATCTACAATTCCTAAAATAACAGGATTATTTAAAGAGTTAGTAAACTCCGAATATGTAACTGCTTCTGCGTTAATCACTTCAATAAACACAGCTGTTCTTAAATACCCAGATAAGTAAGTTGTAAGCAACCTCGCATAGTTTTCAAATATAATTTCCATCGTTCGAAGTTGTTCTTTGGCAAACTTAGCCGGTCTAGTAAAATCATAATTTTTTAATTGTTGCTTTTGGTTAGTGGTCTGAATTTCTTCCACATCCAGTTCTCCTGTGTCAAGAGCTTTTAAAAGTTCATCTATTTCACTCTGCGACAACACTTCTCCCACACGACCACCTCCTTTTGTCAATATTACAGATTACTGAACAAAAAATTCCCCTAAATATACATCACAAATAACATTGGTTTGAAAATTCTCTTGTAATTCTTTTAAAATTTCTTCTTTTAATCCTTGATGTGCATCCGGTCGTGCCATTTCTTCAAAAGTTTTTGTTTTAAGAATTTCTATAATAATATCTCGGATGGCTATGTTTTGCTCTTCTACTTGTTGAATTGTTTTTTTCGCTTGCTTTGATTCTGAATTGATTCCAATGGATGCAGTAACACGAACGATATGTTGTTTTTTTTCATCTTCAGATAATAAATTAGTTGTTATAGGTTCCTCAATAGCTATAATTTTTATATCTTTCAAAGGAACTTTTCCATTCAGTACTTCATAGCCGTTACCTCCATGATTTGGATTTGAGGAGGCAACACGATTTAAAATCGTAGACACATAAAATAATGCTGCTGTTACTGATACCAAAGCAATCAATAATACTCCTATTAATAGTAATTTATTTTTCTCCATCTTGTTCCCCCCTCTTACGATTTAAAAAATCATCTAACTTTTGCAAGTCCAGAGATTCATTTATAATTTTTATTTCTACACGACGGTTTTTCGCTTGTCCTTCTGGTGTATCATTAGAAGCAATAGGAGCATATTCACCAAATCCATCAGCAGAAATTCTTCTCGGATCAAATCCTTTTTCGTGAATATAATATTCTGCTACTGCAATGGCTCGCGCCGAAGATAAATACCAGTTGCTAGGATACTGAGCCGTTCGTATAGGACGATTATCGGTATGTCCTTCAATCTTTATTTGATATTCACTATATTTTTGAAGTGGTTCTGTCATAGCATTTAAAATTTCAATAGCCTCTGGTTTTAATACTGCTTTTCCTGTATCAAAAAAAACTCCATCTAAAAAATTTAGTCGAACATAAATTTCATTGTAATCAATTTCTACTTTTTGAGAAATTCCGTTTTGTTGAATGTGTTCTTCCAATTCTTCTGCAATTTCTTTTAATTCTTCTCTATACTGAGAATAAGTCCCTTCCATGGTTTCCTGAAAATATTTATCGATATTAGGCATCTGGCTAACACCTCCACCTAATTGTTGTTCATTTGCTATTGAAGGTCCACCGTCTAAAATCCCGACTCCACCGTCAAAAGAACTAATAAAAGCTTGAAATTTAGCGGCATCAATTTTAGACATTGAAAACAATAATACAAAAAAGCAAAGGAGAAGAGTTACCATATCACCGTATGTATTCATCCATTCAGGGGCTCCCTGTTTTACTTCAATCGGCCGCTTTTTTCTTGCCATTAGCGCCCACCTACTTCCTCTGCTGCACCTTCGTTCTTATTAATCTGCTCTCGAAGAGCTGGAGATAAGAATGCTTTTAATTTTTCTTCAATAATTCTAGGGTTTTCACCTGCTTGAATGGAAAGAAGTCCTTCAATCATAACTTCCTTTAAAAGAATTTCTTCATCACTTCGAATTTTTAATTTATTTGCTGTAGGACCTGCTAATAAGTTAGCTAATAAAGAACCATAAAGAGTTGTAATCAAAGCAACAGCCATACTTGGTCCAATTTGATCAGGATCATCTAATTTTTGCAACATGTTAATAAGTCCAATTAGCGTTCCTATCATTCCCCAGGCGGGTCCCAAACTCGCCACTGTTTCCCAAAAACCTTGGCTTTCTTTATGTCTTCCATCAATAAAAGCCAATTCTGTCTCTAAAATATTTCGAACAAGCTCCGGGTTTGTTCCATCCACAATTAATAAAATTCCTTTTTGTAAAAAATCATCTTCAATGGATTGGGCTGCTTCTTCTAATGCTAATAGCCCTTCTTTTCTAGCAATATTAGCAAGTTCTATAATTTGTTGAATTACTCCTCTAGCATCATGATCCGCTGCCTTAAAAATATATCGAATAGTTTTAAGAGAGTTCATAAATTTATCTAAAGGATACGATATTAAAGTGGCTGAAAAAGTTCCTCCTATAGTAATCATAACAGAGGCTAAATCTGCAAAATCCCATAAGCTTCCGTCCAATACTACAGAAATAACAATAAAGACGATTCCTAAAATCAATCCAACAATGGATGCTATATCCAAAACCTCACCTCATTCCTTTAACGATGTCAATCTATGCCGGAAATGTAAAAATCTTTCGTTTATAGGCAATAGTTAGATCCACTAGCTCTTCAATGCTTTCTTTAGCTACTACTTTTCTCCCTGTTGTCATAGTAATAACAGTATCGGGAGTCGATTCTACATATTCAATCAGGTCTGCATTAATTAATACCTTTTGATCGTTGATCTTCGTAATATAAATCATATCTTCACCTCTTTGATTATTATCAAGATAGATATCCTCGTTAAAAATCTAAATTTCCAGTAAGCCCGTATATCACTCTACTGCTTCCACTGTTCTTTTTAAGTGATTCATTAGGTTTTAAAAAATAAAACTGAATTTTCTACTTAAGAAGTCTCATGTAGAGTGAATATACGGCTACTTCTAGTTCATTTTGATTATAAGATTAGATATCTTACTATTTATACTATAATACATTTTTTTATTCTTATCATCTATCCTTAACGCTTCAAGTTTACTAACTCTTGTAGCATTTCATCTGAAGAAGTAATCACCCTAGAATTGGCTTGAAAACCTCTTTGGGTTGTAATCATCTCCGTAAACTCTCTTGATAAATCTACATTTGACATTTCTAATACACCTGAATTTAATACCGGATCTTCCCCTATCATGTCAAAATCCCCAGAGTTAGGTGTAGAATCAAATAAGTTATTTCCTACCTTTTGTAAACCGGCTGGATTACGAAATTTAGCCACTGAAATTTGCCCTAAAACTTTTGTATCTCCATTGGTATAACGTCCTGTAATAATTCCATCTGGACCAATATTAACTCCATTCAAACTTCCTGGTGCTTGCCCAGCCCCCACTCCATTTTTATCTCCTCGATAAGATTGAACTGTAGATTTTTGATTGTATTGAGTGACGCTGGAAAGGTCAATACGAATACCTTCATCTGAAAATTGTTCTTTTTTCATGAGTAGAGTTTTACCTTCCTCATCAGTCAAAGATAAATCATTTGTAATTTCAAATTTTATTTCTTGAGGACTAGCTCCTAATAGTTTACCAGTTAAAGGGTCAAATGTAATTTCTGTTTCTTCTAACGTTGCTGTTGTTGTTGTGTAGCTTTTTCCATTAAATCCAATTTTCATATTCGTTCCATCTGTATCTAAAGTTAGCTTCCACTTATTTTCATTTTCTGTATTTTCCGCTTTAAAAGGTACTGAATATTCATTTCCTAAACTATCAAAGAAGTTCATCATAATAATTACTTCTTTATCACTGGTAGACAAATTTCCTTCCCAACGAATTTCGCTGCTTGCTTTTGGTGATGCAGAAACAGTATCTCCATTATAGATGGAAAGAGGACGGATAGGACCTTTTTGAATACCGGTTCCATTCGCATCAGGATACCAACCACACACACGCATTCCTTGAGAATTAATAAGATTTCCTTGTTCATCAACACGGAAAGATCCATCTCGAGTAAACTTTACCCCATTTGCATCTTGAACCACAAAAAAACCATCATCTTCGATCATCATATCAAAAGGATTGTCTGTTCGTTGAGCCGCTCCTGGAGTCATTAAATTATCAATGGAAGCAACATTCACTCCTAAACCAATCTGCATAGGGTTTCGTCCTCCTCGCCCTGTTCCTTCATTAGCAGCACTAACTCCCTGTAAAGTTTGACTAAACACTTCATTAAAAGTTACTCTTCCTGATTTAAAACCAACGGTATTAACATTGGCAATGTTATTACCGATAACATCCATTTTTGTTTGATGCACCCGAAGGCCTGATACTCCTGAAAACATAGAACGCATCATAATGCATAACCTCCTTATTATCTTCATTACCTTGCATGTGATGAATGCTTGATTCTTTCCATCATTCCAGAATCAAAAGCTTCCTCTACAACTTAAGAGGTCCAGCTTATAAAATAAGAGCACCATCAATGTTGGTAAATACAGTTTCTTGATTTTGTGAGCATTCAAATGCAGTAATCACTGTTTTATTTTTTATATTAATAACAAAAGCCATATTATCCATTAGAATTAGGGAATCTTTTATTCCTTTTTTTGTAGCCTTTTCCACTCCCTCTTCCAACTTATTTAATTGTTCTTGGGAAAGATAAATATTTCTTTGCTGAAGTCGCAAAGCAGCATGCTTAGAAAACTGTAGTTTTTGCTCTTCCTTTTCTAATATTTGTTTAAAAGCGGAAATGTAGCCTTCTTTTTCTTTTAATGGATATGACATGGAAGTATTCGGTGTTATCTTTGATGTTCGGTGCATGTGATTTATGGGATACATCCTATCACCTCACTACTATTGAAATTCACTAGCTCCTTCTTTCCTTTTATCCATGTCCTCTTGGTACTTACAAAGTTCATTTCGTAAACTATATTACATTACTGAGTCTTGGATTGATTTAGGATTTTGTGAATTTCTTTCATATTAAATTCATGTTCTCCAGAAATTAAGATCACTTGATCTTGAATTAGTCTAACTGCGTCTATTTTTAATTGTTTCCGAATCGCTTCTCCTGTTTCTTTATGTTTTACATCTACTTCAATCCACTTTCCAACTAAGGAAGTATTTTCTACTACACCATGAACATCTTCTAAGGAAAATAATTGATCAGAAACTACTAAATAGGGTTCTCCTTCTTTCATTTGAATATGTTCTACGACCCCTTCAAAAACTTGTTTTTCTTCGCCTTCTTTTATAGGTAATTGTACCTGAACAATCTTACCTATAAAGGAAAAGGGATCTTGGTAAGACCAATCTATATGGTCAATAACCTGTTTGACTTTATCTACTGGAACCTCTTTATTTCCTACAACTAAAAAAGTTTTTCCATTCTTTTGACGCACTCCTTCTACAACACCTTCCACTAATTCCATTTCTGAGGTTAACGGATTTCCTATGGTTGCTTGTACTCCTTTTCCAATTAAAGCTGTTCCTTGAGCAAAGGCAAAATTCTGATTTAGGTTTTGCATTTGTTCCAAAGCTGTAAACTGAGCCATTTGGGCTAAAAATTCTCGATCCGTTGTTGGATTTAAGGGATCTTGGTATCGCATTTGAGTCACTAAGAGATTTAAAAATGCATTTTTATCTAGGTCGTTAACCGGAGTTCCGGAAGGCTGCTTTGAATGACTACGAATGTTCTCAATAGGGGTATATGTTTTATTCACAGTACTAGACATCTTCTCATCTCCTATACTGAATAATCCACTTGATTTTCTTTATCATCGGCGAAAAGCTTAATTCTAGACAATCTTTTCTCCGATGGCATTTCTTGTAAAAATTCATTTTCCATATTTTTTTCTATAATCTGCTGTACTCGTTTCCTTGATTTTTGCTGTTTCATCTGTTGTTGTTGTTGTGAATGCTGGGAATTTTCTTGTTGTAGAAAAACCTGGACATGCTCTACTTTAACCCCTTGTTCTGATAACGTTTGCCTTAACTGATGAAGCTGGCTTTCTATCATTCCCTTTACCTGTTGATTATCCACTATAATTTGAGCTGTTACTAACCCTTTCTCTGAAACTAACTTTAAAGACATGTTTCCAAGATATTCAGGCTTTAATCGCAAAGAAAGTTCAGATACATCTGGTTTCATATGAATTTTCATATGAGTAGTAATTTGTTGAATTAATTCATCGGTTTTGACTCTTTGATCAGCCAGAGTAGTTATAGTAGTGTCCATCTCATGGATTTTCTGAGTTTGTTCTGAAAACATTTGGCTTTGCATTTCGCTTATGAAGGAAGTTAAAAAAGCTTCCTGTTTGGGTCGGAGCACTTCTTCCTCCGCCATCACATTTCCTTTTGTTAACAAAGTTTCTTCTCCCATCTTATCACTCATAAAAGAAATCTTTGATTCCTGTTGCAATACATCATCTCTAATAATTTCTACAACAGGACCTTCTTCTATTGAAGTATGAGCGGATAATCTAGATGTTAGAGTCTCTAAATCACTGTTTAAGTCCATAGCAGACATAACTTCTGTAAATTCACTGGAAGATTGGACATTGAGCTTTTCATCTTTTGGTAAAAATTCCAATCCTAAATCAGTAAGCTGTGATTCAAATTCTTTTAAAATTTTTCCTGCTTTTTCGTTCATGAGAAGCTCCATAGGATCTTCGATGTCCCAAATTTGCTGAAGTACTTGTTGAAATTGCACTGGCTGCAAAAGATCCCAAACAGTAATCTCCATTTGTTGCAACCACTCTTCTAAAGAAGACCCAATAAGCTGCTCTAATTTTTTAATTATATCTTTTTCAATCCCATCTTTTTCCCTTGTCTTGTCTGGATGTGTTACATTAATCGCCTTTCTTTCTGATGAAGTTGAAATTTTATCCATTTCCTTTGCTTGGGATGGTTGTTGTTTTTTATTCACTTTTTTATCAGAATTTATGGTAAAGGGCTTTGATTTTTCAAGTTTTGAATGATTTTGAGTCGCTTGTTGGAGTACTGATTCAAAACCTGACTTTGAATTTTTTTCTTTTCTTTGTGAAGTTTTAAACTCCACCTGCGATCGGGGGATAAAAGGTAACTCTTGAGCTAATATATTCATATTTTCCCTCCTTTCTTTATAATGTAGGTGCCATTTGTTTTGTAATGGTTGCTGCTGTTTTAGGTGTCATTTCTCCTAAAACACGAGCTCGTTGTTCTACATCTATATGGGTAATAATTAAAACAACCAACGCCATATCTGTTTGTCCCATTTCTTCTAAAATAGCTGCTGCACTGGATTCATCCATTTCCTGAAAGGTTTCTGCATATTGTTTTACCTCTCTACTATACTGCACCCTTTCAACAGAATAGCGGTATAACATTTCTGCTATTTCTGGATTTAACTTTTCATAAAAAGCCACATAAGCTTCTTTATCGAACCCATCTTGGGACATCATTATACGAGCAAATTCTTCTTTTTGTTGTTGAAATTCCAATTGTAAACTTTCAATTTCTTTTAACCTTTTTATTTCCTTTTCCAACGCTTGATTTTGCTCTAATAACTGTTTGTATGTTTCTTGAAGTTCGACCAATTCTTCTTCCGATTTGCTTTTATCCTCTTCTTTTTCTACAGAAGAATTTTGTTCTGCTAAAGACGGAACAAGATTCCCTACAATAGGAATTTTACGCAACACAGTTGGTAAATGTTGGCTTCGTATTTGAGCAAAATCAGAATACATAACTAGGGAAGCTAAGAAAGCGACAAAAACTAAAACTAAAATAACAATCCACTTTCCTTTTTTGTTTCTTTTTTTTTCACTTTCTTCTATCTCTTGTACTTCTACTTCCTTTCCTTCTTTTACCATTTGATCACCTCATCATGTCTGGCGATTGTAGTATCGAAAAGTAACAAGTTCATCGATAATTTGTTGTTCTTTTCGCTGCTCTTCTTTTCGAAAATTTTCCAACGCTTTATTCTTTAAAGACTCCATCATTTTACGTTGTTTAACTGCTTCTAATAATTCTTTACGTTTGATTTCAACCTTGCATTCTAACTCAATACAACGTCCCTCTGCATTCTTAATTTCTTTTTGTAGGCTTTTTAAATAAAGTCCATACTCTCTACTAGACAAAAGAGCATCTTTTCCTTGGATTTTTTTACGCCACTGTTGAAAAATCCATTGTTGTTTTTGTTCTAATTGTTGTTTTTGTTCCTTGACTTGTTGCCATTTTTGCATTACTTGTCCATATTCTAATTGTTTTTGTTCTTCCAATTGGATTCGTAGTTGGAAGAGACTTTCTAAAGGAAATGAAAATTTCATACTATCAACATCCTATTTCCCTCTTACGAAGACACAATATTTTCTAACTCTTGAATTACCTCTATAAAATCGATGGCGTCTGTGGTTTGCTGGGTTAAAAATTGATTAATCGCAGGCATCTTGGTAATGGCCTCATCAATACTAGGGTTACTTCCTGCCACATAGGCTCCAATATTAATCAAATCTTCTGCTTCTGTATAGGTAGCTAATATTTTTTTCATTGTAAAGGCATTTTGCCGATGCTTAAAATCAATAACATCTCCCATTACCCTTGAGACACTTTCCAAAACAGAAATAGCTGGATAATGGTTTTTATTTGCCAACTTTCTTGAAAGTACGATGTGCCCATCTAAAATACCTCGAGCTGTATCTGCTACAGGCTCATTCATGTCATCACCATCGACTAAAACAGTATATAATCCTGTAATAGACCCGACTCCTGCATTTCCTGCTCGTTCAAGGAGCTTAGGCATAACTGCAAAAACAGAAGGAGTATAGCCACGATTAACCGGTGGCTCTCCAATGGCCAAACCAATTTCTCGCTGAGCCATGGCAAACCTTGTTAACGAATCCATCATAAGCAATACATCTTTACCTTGATCTCTAAAGTATTCAGCAATAGCTGTAGCCGTCTGAGCAGCCATCAATCGAATCAAAGCAGGTTGGTCGGAAGTAGCTACAACGATAACGGAACGCCGTAATCCTTCTTCTCCTAAATCTTTTTCCAAAAATTCTCGAACTTCCCTTCCTCGTTCTCCAATTAAACCGATAACATTAATATCCGCTTGGGTATTTCGAGCCATCATTCCTAACAAGGTACTTTTACCTACTCCACTTCCTGCAAAAATTCCCATTCTCTGCCCCTTCCCTACAGTTAATAGGCCATCAATCGCTTTTACTCCTAGGGTTAATTTTTCACTGATACGGTTTCGCATCAATGGATCTGGCGGCTCATTTTCCAAGGGATATTGCTCTTCTACATGAATCGGACCTTTCTCATCCATGGGCCTACCTAATCCATCCAATACCCGACCTAATAACGCTGAACCTACAGGAATCATTAAACGTGAACCTGTATTTTCAACTAAACTTCCAGGGCCTATACCTTCCATGTGTCCTAAGGGCATTAGTAACATACGATGTTCTTTAAATCCTACTACTTGGGCATATACTTCTTCTTGGGTTTTAAGGGAATAAATTCTGCATAAATCGCCTACACTAGCAGTAGGACCAATGGATTCAATAGTCAAACCAATAACAGCAATAACTCTTCCAATATGCTTAATATAGTTTTTTTCTAATAAAGTTGTATATTTATTAATCATCTTTATCCCCCCATCCTACAACGTACTCATTCTTCTCCTTGTTCAAAAAGCATATAAAGTTCTTTTTTAACTTCTTGAAATTGACTTCCCAAACTACAATCAATATTACCAATGGGGGTTTCTAAAATACAATCTCCTCTTTGTAAAGACGATTCTTTCATAATAATTACTTCTTGTTCTATATCCCTAAGAAATTCTTCTTTATTCTTCACGACAGTATCATAATCCTCTTCTGACACATAAATATGAATATCTCCTTTAAAAGAAGTTTCTTGAAATCCTTTTTTAATAAGAAACAAAATAACATTAGGATGAAATTTCAAAGTGGCTCCTACCATCTTTTCCAGGATATTTTCTAATAATTGAACCATTTTAGGTTCAATCCCTTGCAAAATGCGATCTTTTTCCTCGTATGCTGCTTGTAGAATACTTTCTGCATCTGCTTTTAACGCTACTGCTTCCTGTTCCCCTTCTTGATAGCCTACCTGATACCCTTCTTGATAGCCCTGTTCCTTGCCAATATGTTGGCCTTCTTGATACCCTTCTTGAAATGCTTTTTGAAGAATCTTTTCCTTCTCTTCTTGGATCTGTCTTAGCATCTCCGTTCTTTCTCTTTCAGCTTGACCCAGAATTATTTGTGCCTCTTTTTGTGCTTTTGCTAAAAGAGTTTGTTGCGATTCTTTTTGAATTAAATTTAGATTTTCACTCTTTTTTGATGCTGGGGTGATAACGTTGATTACCTTTTTGTCTTTGATATGTACATAAGGTGCCTTGATAATCTTAGACAATAATCTCGTCACCTCCACCTCTAGAAATTACAATTTCTCCTGCATCTTCTAATTTTCGAATAATATTAACGATTTTTTGTTGTGTTTCTTCTACATCCCGTAATCGCACTGGTCCCATATATTCCATATCTTCTTTGATCATCGTCACCAAACGTTTGGATAAATTCGCAAAAATTACATTTTGAACTTCTTCATTTGAACCTTTAAGAGCAATGGCTAGATCATTGTTATCCACTTCACGCAAAATTCTTTGAATGGATCGGTTGTCTAAGCCAATAATATCTTCAAACACAAACATTTTCTTTTTAATTTCTTCTGCTAATTCTACATCCTCAATTTCTAATGTTTCCAAAATATGTTTTTCAGTGCCTCGATCCACTGCATTTAAAATTTCTACAATGGCGTCTA
Organism: Candidatus Epulonipiscium sp.; assembly: GCA_012520595.1. Classification (GTDB taxonomy): domain Bacteria; phylum Bacillota; class Clostridia; order Lachnospirales; family JAAYNZ01; genus JAAYNZ01. The sequence goes on from JAAYNZ010000007.1 coordinate 112,681, forward strand.
CTCCACCAACAGCAGTATAATCTTGGGTAACAAGAGAAGATAACTTTTTCTCTAACACTCGTTCCACTTCTTTAATAATATCAGGAGATGTTCGATCCATTTGTGCAATTCTCCTAGCCACTTCTGCTTGTTTTTCTGGCGGCAATGCTGATAATACCATAGAAGATTGGCTTGGTCGCAAATAAGCCAGTATCAGAGCAATAGTTTGGGGATGTTCATACTGGATAAAGTTTAAGAGCTGACTAGCATCAGTTTTCCTTACAAAATCAAAGGGCCTTACTTGTAAAGAAGCTGTTAAACGTTGAATTACATCTAATGCTTTTTCATTTCCTAATGCTTTCTCCAAAATTTGTTTTGCATAGGAAATACCTCCCTCTGCGATATACTGCTGTGCCAAAGAGAGCTGGTAAAATTCTTCTAATACCATTTCTTTCATTTGAGGAGAAACAGTTCGAATGTTAGCAATTTCTAAAGTGAGTTGTTCAATTTCTTCTTCTTTTAAATGTTTGAATACTTGGGCTGACTTTTCAGGTCCCAATGCAATCAGCAACATAGCTGCTTTTTCTCTTCCACCAATTCCTTCTCTAACGGCTGCCATCTAAACTCACTCCCAATCTTCACTTAACCAGTTGCGTAATAACTGAGCCACGGCTTCTGGTTTCTCATCAACAAATTTATCGATTTGTTTTTTAACTTCTGATTGCTCATCATATTCAATTTCTTCAATAGGTTCTTTTTGTTGAGTGCTTTGAAGCATTTCTTCAATAGATAGTTCTGGTTCTACTTCTATAATTTCTTCTGGAGCAGTTCCCTTAATAATACCATAGGCTAACAAACCAATAATAATTAATAAGATTACAATAGGCATATAGTTTTTAGCATATTCTCGGAATGGCTGTATGGTTTTTCCTCGAAATTCTGGGTATTCATAACCGCGGAGTTCTACATCTAAAATACCAGTCCCTTTTTGGACAGCAGCCACTAAATTTTGAATGTCTTCTTCTTGTGTAATATCAATCCAACGACTATTTTGTTCTTGGAATTCTTGCCAACTCAACCCCTGCAATTCATTTTTTTGTTCTAAAGTAGCTTGATCATATACTTTTTTTCGATATACAATAACTGTCAAAGAAGAATGATCATACAAAGGATTTCCTATGCTTTTGCTGGTTTCTGCTACTTTTTTATTTACATAATACTCATTAGAACTTTTATCTGTTTTGGATTGAGAAATATTATTATCACCCATGGCATATTCAGGTATTTCGCCTGTATTAGGAATCACACCTGGTTCTGCTCCCTCAGTGGTATTGGTCGTTTTAGTTGACTCTTTCTCTTCATATTTAGGAAGCCCCTTGCCTTCTTTAGCTCCCTGAGGACTTGCGTACTCTTCTTCCATGACATGATGAGTATCAAAATCCATCTCTAATTTCATCGTTACCCTTACATCATCAAATAAAGGTGCCAAAATACCAATGACTTCATTTTTTATTTCTTTCTTTTTAATCAATTCCAATTCATATTGCTTATCTGCATTGGTAGCTAATGCATAATCTTCTTCTCCACCATAGAGTAAGTTTGCATTTTGATCAATTACACTTATGTTTTTCATTTCTAAGTTTTCTACACTTTGAGCAACATACCTTACAATACCCATGATCTGATCTTGACTTAGTTTTTGTTTGATCGTCAATTGGATACTTGCCCTAGCTTCTGTTTGACTTTCAATAAAGAAACGAGTATCATCAGGAATCACTAAATTAACAGTGGCACTATCAATTCCTTCTAGTTTTGCTATCCCTCTACTTAACTCTTGTTCCTTTGCATATTTTAGCTTTGCTTTTTTTATGGTTTCAGTTGTCCCCATACTATTTTCTAAAGCATCTTCAAAAGTAAATCCTGAATTGGGAATATTCGCCTTGGCTAAGAGCATTTTGGCGCGATCCAAATCCTTAGCCTCTACCTTAATGCCTGTAGCATCAAAAACAGTCTTGTTTTTAATATTGTTTTCATTTAAAACTTCCTGAATATCCGCTGTTTGTTTTGGTGTTAAATCAGAAAATAAAGATACCATCTTAGGTCGTGTAGTTAAGTAAATAATAATTCCTAATACACTAATAATAATTGCAATAAGAATAAATATTTTTATCTTTTGTTGTTTAGTAAAACCCTTCCAGTATTCTGTAACCTGATTGGATATATTTGATATTGTTTCATTCATTGATTCACCCCTTTTCTGTGCATAGATCTTTTTGGATTATTATTATAATTGTAGTCGCATAATTTCTCGATAGGCATCCAAAATTTGATTTCGAACTTGCACAGTATATTCAAGGGCGATACTTGCTTTTGATTGAGCAATGCTAAGGGAATGAAAATTATCCAATCGTCCTGCTGCAAATTCTAAGGCCATATTTTCAGCCTCCTTCTGAAGTTGATTGGTCTTATTCCACATCCCAAGTGCACTTTTATAAAAGCTTTCAAAGTTTTCAGCTGTATTCACGTTTTTATTAGCCTCTATTGATTCTTTCTGAATCTTTTGTACAGAGGGTGGCTGAAAGTTGATAGAATGAATATTCATTACCTTTCCTCCTACTTATGTAATCTGCTTTCTTACTTTCTTACTTTCTTAATAATTACAAACTATTTACCAATCTCTAGTGCTTTCATTGCAATGGCTTTTGATGTATTAATCGAAACAACATTGGCCTCATAAGCTCGGTTGGCAGATAGCATATTTACCATTTCTTCAATAATATTTACATTCGGCATAGAAACATAACCTTGGTTATCTGCCTCTGGATGTCCTGGATTATATACTTTACGAAAAGGGCGATCATCTTCTACAATTTTAGAAACCCGTACTCCCTTGCCAATTGAATATTTTTCTTGCTCTTTTGTTAAAAAAGATTGAAAAGGCTCTAGTTTTTCTTCTACTAATATGGTTTTTCTCCGATACGGGCTCCCTTCCGCTGTTTTTGTAGTATCTACATTGGCTATGTTCTGAGAAATAACGTCCATCCTTAACCTTTGCATAGTAAGACCACTTGCACTTACATTCATGGCAGCAAAAAAAGACACAAAAACACCTCCACATTATAATAATGCCTTAGCTTATTGTAAAACACTTTATCTTGCATTTAGCACTGTTCTAAAGCGTTTTATATCGTGTGAAACTTGATCACTTAACGCTTGATAACGTAAATAATTCTTTATTTGTTCTACTGTTTCTACATCAATATCTACATTATTTTCATCCTTACGATAACGTGTAGAATCCATCGGTTGTATTACTTTGGGCGAAAGAGAAGATAGATCGATTTGACTAGGCCTTTCATTGGAATCTAAAGCTTTTTGCAAGTATTCTTCAAATGCTACCTGCTTTTTCTTATATCCCGGGGTATCTACGTGAACAATATTATGACTGATCACTTTATCCCTTGTTTGAGCCGCATCTAATGCTCTTTCTAAAATATTACTATGACTAAACATGGTTTCAATCATCATTGTCATTCTCCTCTACTAACACTATTAGGATTATTGTACACATTTTTTCACCTGATGTAAATCAATATCTAATCTTTTACAATATTTTTTGTTTACATCGATAAATTTTAGATTTTCTTGACAATATTCCTGATGACTCGTATTTATTATATAGAGAAATACAAAATTTGACAAGAGATATTTGTTAAGTCTTTAGGACTATGATAACTTTATAACGATTTACTCTTATTACCTATAGATATTACGAGCAGTTTTATTCTTAAAATAATAAGAGCACATTTCTGTGCTCTTATTATTTTCGTAATTTATTTAGTTCTTCTAACAATACATCATTTAAAACCTTTATATATGTTCCTTTCATCCCCAGCGATCTTGATTCAATAACCCCTGCACTTTCAAATTTACGAAGAGCGTTAACAATAACAGAACGAGTAATTCCTACTCGATCAGCAATCTTACTAGCTACTAATAATCCTTCTGTTCCATCTAGTTCTTCAAAAATATGCAAAATTGCTTCTAACTCTGAATACGATAAAGTACCTATGGCTGATTTTACTACTGTGGTTTTTCTAATTTCTTCTGCATTTTCTTCATTAATAGAACGTAAAATTTCTAATCCTACTACTGTGGCACCATACTCCCCTATGATTATATCTTGGGTTCCATATTGTTCTTGTCCTTCTCGATACAATAAAAGTGTACCTAATCTTTCTCGTCCAGCACTAATAGGGATAATCATTGCATTGTATGTTTGAAATACTTCAACAGGTAGTGCAAATCCTTGTAAATCGATATTCTCCTTTGTTTCAATGGTATTTAATAACTGTTCATTGAAAGGAGGATGGATATAATTTCCTACTTCCATTTCTCTTGAATCAAATAAAGGATCATCTTCCTCTGCTAAGGAGACACCAAGAACTTTTCCCTTTTTGCTGATGACAACAGCATGAGAAAATAATACTTCTTTTAGCACATCACATATATCGTTAAAAATAACTGGCTGCGATCCTGTTTTCTGTAACAAACGATTTAGCTTTCTTGTCTTTTCCAATAACTCCATTGACATTTTGCTCCTCCTCATATCTTAAAACTAAAATTGTAAAGTATTTATATTGTGTTCAGAAAGTTCTCAAAAAATACACAATAGGCATTATTAAAATGATACTGAAAAGATTTTATTTTAGGAAAACAAAAGGACCCAAAAAAGAAAGTTGACTGAGTCAACTTTAATTGTAAATTTTTTCAAAATACTTGCTTTTTTGCAACAATCATATGATAGCATTTTTCAAACAAAAAAACAAGGGGTTTATATAGAAAGATAGTGTCAAGTAATTGTTGGAAAACAATTAAAAAATAATTTTGTAAATAATATTAGAATACTAATCCTGTATTTATACAATGTAACGATCTATAATCTATATTTTAAATAAGCTTAATAAAC